>CAZOFY010000072.1:0-11041 GCA_964579245.1 uncultured Mageeibacillus sp. | reverse complement strand
CACATACGCAACCCGGGCAACCGGCCGTTTGCGTGGGTAATCATTGACAAGAAAAAGCCGCCGGACGGGCCGGCGCACATACGCAACTCGGGTCCGTGGCCGTTTTCGTGGGTAATCATTGACAAGAAAAGGTCGCCGAGCGGGCCGGTGCACATACGCAACTCAGGCAAGCGGGCGTTTGCGTGGGTAATCATTGACAAGAAAATGCCGCCGGACGGGCCGGTGCACATACGCAACTCAGGCAAGCGGCCGTTTGCGTGGGTAATCATTGACAAATAACGATGTTGTTGCTCATTGATGCACATACGAAAAGTCATATTTCGACGATTTAGTAGGTAATCGATGAGAGAAAATGCGTTTTTGATTCATTTCTCACGCACGCTTGAAATCTCTACTCTATTACGAAGGGTGGTTTTTGTACAAGCCCCTCCCCTCCACCCGCATAGACAGTGGTTTCTTGTTTCGCTCATTCGCTTAATACTAACTTACGAAGAGTGTTCTACTGGTGTAACCTCTTGTGCACTACCCGCATATCGACTGGTTTCCTGTCTTGCGCCCGTTGATGCCCACTGGTTGCTAAATTCCTGTCTTGCGCCCGTTGCCCACTGGTTGCTAAATTCCTGTCTTGCGCCCGTTGATGCCCACTGGTTGCTAAATTCCTGTTGCGCGCTCGTTGGCGCAAAACCGGCTTAAGCCAACAATCATAAAAGCCCGGAGACCTCAGTTGAGGCGCTCCGGGCTTTTCGAGAAATCAGACGGAATGACTCAGCCGAGGAAGATCTTCATGTCATCATCGACCGTACCGATGCCCGCGATGCCGAAATTCTCGACCAGGATCTTCGCTACGTTCGGGGACAGGAATGCCGGTAGTGTCGGGCCGAGGTGAATGTTTTTCACGCCGAGAGACAGGAGTGCGAGAAGGACGATGACTGCCTTTTGCTCGTACCAAGCGATGTTGAACGCGATCGGCAGCTCGTTAATATCATTGAGCTCGAAAATCTCCTTCAGCTTCATCGCGATGACGGCCAAGGAGTAGGAATCATTGCATTGACCGGCGTCCAGGACACGCGGGATACCGCCGATATCACCGAGTCCGAGCTTGTTATAGCGATATTTCGCGCAGCCTGCCGTAAGAATGACAGTATCCTTCGGCAGTTTCTCAGCAAATTCCGTATAGTACTCACGGGACTTCATGCGGCCGTCGCAGCCTGCCATAACGAAGAACTTTCGGATTGCACCGGTCTTGACCGCTTCGACGATCTTGTCCGCCAGGGCAAATACCTGTGCATGGGCGAATCCGCCGATGATCGTTCCGGTCTCGATCTCTTCCGGAGCCGGAAGCTTCCCTGCCATCTCAATAATCGCCGTGAAGTCCTTCTTGCCGTCAGAGCCTGCCACGATATGTGTGCATCCCGGAAAACCGGCCGCTCCGGTCGTGAAAATGCGGGCACGGATTTCCTCGCTCTTCGGTGGGACGATGCAGTTCGTCGTAAACAGGATCGGCCCGTGGAAGGAGGCAAATTCGGTCGGCTGCTTCCACCAGGCGTTGCCATAATTGCCGACAAAGTGCTCGTATTTCTTAAACGCAGGGTAATAGTTCGCCGGCAGCATCTCGCTGTGTGTATAAACGTCGATACCGGTTCCCTGTGTCTGCTCGAGAAGCTGTTCCATATCCGCCAGATCATGGCCGGAGATGAGGATTGCCGGATTGCCGCGGACGCCGATATTCACTTGGGTGATCTCCGGGTTGCCGTAACGCGAGGTGTTTGCTTCGTCGAGAAGGGCCATAACCTTCACACCGTATTCGCCGGTCTTCAAGACCAGCGCCGTCAATTCTTCGGCAGTAAGCGCATCGTTCGTGATCGCCTCGAGTGCTTCGTAGACAAATGCAAAGATAGTCGGATCTGATTTGCCGAGGTTCAAGGCATGCTTGCCATAAGCAGCAAGTCCGCGCATACCAAAAAGAACAAGAGATCGAAGGGACCGGACATCTTCGTTCTCGGTTGCGAGAATTCCCACGGAGGACGCCTTCGTGAGCATCTCTTCTCTCGTACCCGGCACGTAAGAAGCCGCGTCGCCGAAGTCGCCGGGTTCGACGGTATTCTTCAGCTCGTCGCGAAGCTTAGCAAGCTTGCGAATCTGCGCCTCGATCGCGTCATTGTCAAAGTTCGCATTCGTGATTGTCATGAACAAACTCGTGAGCATCTCCCTGTCGAGACCGTCAACATCGGAGGGATTGGCCTTGCCGCGAACGGCTACCTGAGCGGTGCCCTTAAGAACATACGTCAGCAGATCCTGCAGATTGGCGGTCTCCGGACCCTTGCCGCATACACCGCTGACATTACAGCCGGTACCGCGGGCTGTCTCCTGGCATTGATAACAAAACATACTCATACAAAAACCTCTCTTTCAAATCGTGAGAATCACTTGTTCCTTTGTTGATTCACGTCTTTAGCACACATAACAGAGGATCTTCCCGCGAAAACGGGAGCAGAATGGATTTTTAACTCTTTTATGTTGCCGCCCTATTGCAGCGTGCATCTTGATGATGCCAGAGTGCCGATCAATCTTCCGTTGGAATTACAACATAAATGGAAAGTTATAAATTCCTTTTTTCCTGTATACTCATTATAGAATAATCTCATCCATATGATTCGGTTCTGACAGAGGGATGTATGAACATTTTTTCCTGTATACTCATTATAGAATAATCTCATCCATATGATTCGGTTCTGACAGAGGGATGTATGAACATTTTGAAAAGGATTCCGGCCTGCTGTGTGTTGATCAGCTTTTCGCTGCTTACAGGGTGCTCTCTGCTCCCTTCCGCGAAGCCTCCTGTCATCACGAAGCCTTATTCGTCGGTTGCTTTTTCAACTGCGGAGGCGACGAACGAGACAATAATCCGCGGGCCCAACGTCGACGTGAAAGCAATCGCTCTGGTTGCGAATCCCCCGGCCGGTCCGGAGACGGTAACGGATCCTTCTTCCGAGATTGATGAAGCGTTGATCGCGTTTTTCCAGCCCGGCAAGGCCACCTTGGATCTGTATAATGATCTGTATCGCGCCGTCCTGAAGGAATCTGAATCCTTCGATCTGGCCTCCTGTAATCTGCCCGTCCAAGACAAAATTACTGCCTGTGAACTTCTGCTTTACGAGGGCAGCTTTCATCTTCCATACCTGCAGAACTATAATTTCTCTGATGACCACGGCACGGTATATTTTCTATATGAGACGGAAGATACGAAGAAGATTCAGATTGATCGCGAGACTCTGTCCGCAAGACTCGGTCACATTCTCTACAATGTACCTCCGGAAGGGGGGACGGATCTTGCCCGTTTTGCCGCGGTCTTTCAATACCTGTGTGAGACGACGGATTCTGCTCCGATGATGGCGGGGACCCGTTTGGCTGGACCGGACAGCCTACTCCTTCAAAACAGCGGTATCTGTTGGGGATATGCCCGTCTGTTGAACTACGTCCTGCCCCGCATCGGGATTACTTGCAATACAATCAGTAATCAAATGCACACCTGGAATCAGGTTGTGATCAACGACAAGCTGTATCATACCGATCTCTCCTTCGCCGCCGGCGCCTTTCATTCACATTCTAATTCCTTCGAGACGTTCCTAATGGACGACATAGAGAGAGAGAGAACACTCGCGGACTCCGGCATGACGGACTTGACGGACTATCTCGGCTTTGACGGCCGATATTCCGGCAGCCCGTCTTCGTGTGAAGATTCTTCTTTCCAGGTATATGGAAGTATTCATGACGTCTATGCACTGGACGCAGAACACGAGAAAATCTATGTCAATGACTATATGGGGATCAAGGGAATGAATCTGGACGGCAGTTCTCTCTTGACGCTGTCGCAGAAATACGTATCCTCCATGGCTTTTTTCGACGGAACGATCTATTTCATCGATGACGCTGACGGCAGCCTGTATTCGCTGGTCCCCGGTAAGAAACCGCTCTTACTGGACGGTGACGAAGATAATGAGATCGTATTTCTGGATGGTGCGGGAATATTTTACGGAACCGCAGCCAGTCCGGACAAATATCTCCGGCTGTTACCATCGGCTTCAGATATCGAGGAAACCAGCGTTTATAAGCTCCCGTCCGCGGACGCCAACCGAAGTCTGTCCTATTATTTTACGGTCACATTCTCAACGCCGATGGATATGGAGGCCGCCTGGAATCGATATGTCATCCTGACAAATGATGTAGGAGACGCTCTTCAGACTCGTCAAACCTGGAACGAGGACGGCACTGTCATGACCGTGCGCCCTTTGCAAAGTATCGATGAATACAAGAGCCTTTCCTGCTATATTCTAGCCGGCGCGCCCTCGCAGGAGAACGGAATTATTCGGCAATCCGTTTGCCTTCCGGTGAAGATTCATTCGATTGCGGACCAGTTGCCGGCCGGCTGAATTCGCCCGGCAGAACAATGGCAAACGACTTCGTGAACCCCTCCGGACCTGGAAGCAACATAGTCCGGCCGCCGTGGCGTTCAATGATCTTCCGCGTAATTGCAAGTCCCAGACCGCTTCCGCCTCTAGAGCTTCGTGATTCATCCCCGACAACAAAGGGTGTGAAAAGCTTGCTCGCGAGTTCCTCCGGAATCGCGTCGCCGTCGTCAGATACCAGAATCTGATACTCGACTGTCCCGTCTTCCGGGCAGTTGATCCGCAAAGAGACTCCGACATGATTTCCTGCGCCGATGTGAAAAATTGCATTATTCAGAAAATTGCCGACCGCTCGTGAAAGTTCCAGATGATCGCCGTTAAAATAAACGGGCTTCTCCGGAAGATCGATGTCTACAAAAATCGATCGACTCTCGAAGTCACTGTACATCGAGGCGACCAGTTTGCGAAGAAGCTCCGACAAGTCGAGTCTCTCGCAATGCAGTTCGTATTGCTGATTGTCAATCCTTGCATACTCGAAAAGAAGTTCAACAAGCTTATTCATATGCAGAGCCTTCTCCTGTATGGATTGGAGATACTCCGCCTTCTTGACCTCATCCGTGACCATACCGTCTGACAACGCTCCCGCATATCCGGCAATCGTGGAGATCGGCGTCTTCAAATCGTGCGAGATATTAGAAAAAATCATACTGCGTTCCTTCTCGTACACCAGCTTGGCCTTCTCGGCAATTTCCAGACGTTCGGCCATGTAGTTGAATGCATTCTGCATTTCTTCAAATTCATAGTTGATGGGACCGGTGAGACGGATTGAACGGTCTCCGCCCGTAATACGGCGAAGTGCATTCGTCAAACGGTCGATCGGACCCAGGACCTTGCGGTTCATGAAGTAGGCGAAAAGCCAGACGAAGAACAAAGACGCGCAGATGTACATGATGCCGAAGACAATCGCCGTTATGTAAAACATGTAATCGTCGTCCAGATTCACAATCAGCAGAAGCAGTCCGCCGAAGCTAGCCATCAGCGGCGTCGCCACACTGATCAGAAGGGAGAATCCAAGAAAGCTCAGCATCGAATAAACCATCAGACGAGGCCGTTTCTTCTTTTCCTTGATCTTCTTACTAACCTTCGTCCTTTTCTGCTTCATTTCTCCATCCATCTTCAACGCTCGAGGCGGTAGCCAAGTCCCCGAATGGTCTTGATGTAGTCATTGTCTGCGCCGCCGAGCTTAGCGCGCAGCTTGCTGATGCAAACCATGATGCTGTTGTCATCGACAAAGCTGGCTTCGTTCCAACCGGCCTCATAAAGTTGCTGCTTGGTGAAGACTTTTCCCGGATTCTCCATGAAGTGCTTGAGTATCCGGAACTCCGTCGAGGTCAGCTCGATCGGAGCAGCATTCTTGAAAAGCAGGCACTGATCCGTATCCAGCGTCAGATCCCGGACGGTAATCTTCGTCTCGCGCTCGGCCTGGACCGCCGAGAACTGCCTGACCCGACGCAGGTGGGCTTGTACCCGTGCGCACACCTCCAGCGGATTGAAGGGCTTTGTAATGTAATCATCCGCACCGAGGCGCAACCCGAGGATGCGGTCATGCGGATCACTCTTCGCTGACAGAAAGAGGATCGGCATATTATTGAGCTCACGGATGCGCTTGACCAGGGTATGGCCGTTCATCCCCGGCATCATGATATCGATGATGGCCAGATCCACCGTGTTCTTAGAAAGAACCTCTAGCGCCTCCATCCCGTCCGCGGCTTCTAAAATCGTGTATTTCTCATTCTCGAGATATAAACGCAAGAGATCTCGAATCTCCTTCTCATCATCGGCAATTAGAACTGTTGTATCCACGGGGTACCCCTCCGTTCTATTTCTGCCGGACGAGCCGGCCACGCATGTTAAGATGCTCTCTCAAAGATCATGCTAATTAAATTATCGCAAAGAAGTTTGAAAGTGCAAGCACAACATATGTGACGGCGATCAGAATGGCAGAAAGAATCGACTTGACAACGACGGATCCCTTGAGTTCTTTTCGCTGTTGAAAGCAGAGTTGAACCTGCCGTGCAACGGAGATGACAAAGAGAATCAGCAGAAGGATGCCAATACATACATGAAAATTCGTTGTCAGCTTACTCATGTCACCTCTCTCCAGGAGGCGATACAGATAGATGAACACGTTCAAAAGGCTGAGAAAGCCTGTCATTACAGCCAGTCTGCCGGCAAAACGCAGCCGGATGCTCGATGCTGAGAGTCTCCCGGCGAAGTCCGGCTTGCGAGTAAGCTCGACCACAGCGATCACGATATAGGCAGGAAGCGAGATCAGGCAGAAAACGGCGGTGAAAGCCAGAATACCAATGCTGACCAGCACTTTCTCGCGAGACCAACCCGAAACGCTTGAAAGCGGGATGAGGTCCGTATCCGAGCCGTCGGATATTGCGATCGTTTGAGCGTTCTTCTGCACGAAACACAGTTTCCTCGCCAGCGAACCGTCATCCGTCGCCGTGAAAATGCCCGGAGATGTCTGGACATAGGAGTATCGTTCTGAAGGAATCAATATACTGACAAGATCAATCGTCTGCTCACCGGTTTTCTCGACTGTCATCATCGACAACGTGTTTATCAGTCCGATCAGCGGCGACGTGAAATTGTTGCGCGCACTTACGTAGGTGCCGCCGGCGAACTCCGTGACATCGGGCAAAGCTTCCATCTCGGGCAGATCGACAAGCCTTTGCTCCCCGATCAGGAGTTCACTCAGGCTCAGGATGACCTTCGATTCATATTGCATATTTATCACAACCAGCATGCCAAAATCTTCCTGCGGGAAGACCATCATATATGACGAGAAATAATTCGTATTACCGGCGTGCCCGTATCCGGTTGTTACTCCTGTGTATTCCCAGAAGCCGTGAGCACATCCCGAGAGCTCGTCCGAATCCTTATAGGAGGTCGACAGCATTTCGTCCAACGTCGCTTTTTTCTCGAAAAGCTGCGTTCCGTCTGATGTCAGCGCGATGCCGAATTGGGCCAGATCCTCGGCAGTGCCGTTCATCGCACCGGCGGGATACATGTTTACATAGCTCGAACCGCCGACTCCGAAATCCCCGTTCTCCTTCATACAGTATCCGACAGCTTTCTGATTGAGAAGCTCCGGCCGGTCGCTTAGGTCCTGTTCGAGGCCTGTCCGGATCATATTAAGCGGGGTGAGGATGTTTTCGTGCAGGTAAGACACGTAGCGTTGCCCGGATACACACTCGACGACATAGGCTGCCAGTGTGGCCGAATAATTCGAATAGGCGGATACGGTCCCCGGTTTGAAGACCTGCTTGGGCACATAGTTGAGAAGGACGTCCGAAAGCTCGACCGCGCCTCTTTTTTCCATGGAGATAAGATCGTAGTAGACCTCCTCAAAGCCGGCGCGATGATTCATCAGATCCAGCATGGTGACGTCCTGTTTCAGACCAAGCTTCTGATATACGTCAGCGGATATATATTCTGAAATGGAAGCGCCCAGATCCAGCAGCCCCCTCTCCTTCAGTTGCATTACCGCCGTCCAGACAAAAGTCTTCGACACCGAGCCCCATTCGAATACCGTCGTCTTCGGATCGACCGGAATTTTTTTCTCTATATCCGCATAGCCGTAGCCCTTTGACAGCACGATCTGTCCGTCCTTAAACACAACGACAGCGGCACCCGGACAGGTTTCCCCGATGTAGGGAGCCATCACGGCATCGACCTCCTGCTCAATCGAGTCGGCACGAACTCCGGTCGGGGTGATGATTGCGCTTTCTCCGGGTGCAGAAGCAGAGTCCGTCCCCTCTTCAGCCGCGAGAACGGCGTTCGAAAAGGATGACAGTAGTGCAATTCCCGCAAGAAGACTGACACAGATTTTTTTGGCGATGTTTTTCTGGCTTCGCATACGAAAAATCCTCTCTTTACTGGTTGTTCTGATATTCCGAGACGACCCAGTCAATCCCTGATGTCACCTCTTCGGGGCGCGTGAAGTGAATGTAGTGACCGGCGTCATAGATGATCTGTGACTTTATATCGGGGAATTGTCTTGAGACAGCCTCTATACACCGGGCAAGCATCTCCTTTGTATCCTCGACAGGCGAATCCGGATCATTCGTAGGAACCTCGTACAAGACATAGGCAGGAACGCTCAATCCTTGATTTCCGTGCTTTACGGTATCGAGTATCGTCTGAACGGTGCCGAACTGACGAGCGACCGCAGATATGTATTCGGAGCGAAAACACCGCTCGTTGATGGCATCCAGATACGCAGTCCCCTTGGCAGCGACGATCCCGTCATCAATATCCCGATCCATGAGGCTGCTACCCATATCGCTGATCAGTCTCGGAAATCCAAAGTAGTTTGTTACACTGAGCATGTCATATTGCAGCTTATTTGCCTGATAGGCAATCCGGGAAAGAGTATCGGTAAACATCTCCTCATTTGTCGCATCCACCAGGACGACTCCCATCGTCTCCTGTGGAAAAAGCTGGGCATACCTTCTGACAATCGCTCCGCCTCGGGAATGCCCGACCAGAACATACGGCCCCTCGACTCCGGTTGCCGCAAGCAATCCGTGCAAGTCGAGGATCTCGGCATCGGCATCCACAGCACCCTTTGCCGCTTCACTTTGTCCGATCCCCGAAGGATCATAGGTGATAGTTTGATAGGAACCCTCAATGGTCGGTGCGTAAGAGCACCAGGAATATGCTCCGTCGGCGAGTCCGGAAACAAAAACGACCGGAATCTTGTCAGCAGTTCCGTGAATCTCCGCGTACATCTGATGATCACCCACTGTGTAGAGTTGCCCCTCCCACTCATAGGAAGCCGCGTCTTTCCGGGCTTCCTCCTGCCGGATACTTCCGACAAGAGCTGTGACGGTGACAAAAGCCAGTAGAACAAGGGAGATGATGGCAAGTACGGTACGGACCTTTAATCTTTTGTTTTTCACTTCTATTCCTCCGACTTCAATTCCCGGTTCTTATCGTATTTTCCCCACATGATATGCAGATGCTCTTCGGAGAAACCAAGCTCAATGGCCTCTTGCTTCTGGTCAAGAATGTATCGATCAAAGAAAGACGTAATATAGAAGGATAAATCCGACAAAGCCTCACTACCCGAGATCTTCGCAGCATCCGCGGGTTTAAACATCGCGTACTTATCGTATAGGAGCCCCGAGTCCGTCGCGAAAGAGTCATGAGTAGAATCAAGAAGCATCATGTGATAACAGGCCTCGGATGTCCGGGATGCAATGACCTTTTCCTGAAAGAAAATCGCGGACAGGATGGCCCCCTGACTGTTGTTCATAAAGACCAACGGCTGATAGACAGGTTCGTCTCTCTGTTTCCCGAAAAGCGACCCGTCCATGTTGATCCCGGCAAGTAGCTCTTCTCTCTCCTGCAGACACTGTATTGTGACCGCCCCGCCGAAAGAATGTCCGAAAATGCCCGTCTTTTCGAGATCCATGGTTCCGGAAAGAATTACATTTCCCGCATTCAAATCTCCAAGTTCGTCATATACAAAAAGCATATCCGCTGTCCACACATCGGCCAGCTCCTCACCGTAGTCTTCCAGCTTTATATTGTCTGTCTCTACATCGAAAAACGCCGTTCCTTCGTTGGTGTATCGGATAATCGAACCGTCTGATGCTTCAGAAGCGATATCAGAGTATGGGTGTTCAACCGAGACGACGACGTAACCCTCACTTGCCACAGCCTCCAGAAGGGATCCATAGAACGGGGCTTGTCCGTATAGTCCGCCGGAGAACAGGAGTACCGGAAACGTCTCTCCAGAGACCGGCCTTGCATCGACATAACTGTTCGGCTTGACCGTATCCAGCACAAAGGCCGGGAAGCCGTTATAAGAGGCGATCACTTCGGCAACTGCCTTCGAGGCAAATTCCGCCTTCCGGTCTCCCGCATGCGGATCGGCCGGATAATAGATCGTCACCGGAAGAAGCCGCTTATCACCGGCTTCTTCCGAGAAGATTTCTTCTCGCGAATAATCCGTAAGATACAGCTTCGTCCTGCCTACCTGATATTCTCCCTCAGGAGCCGGATATCGGATCCCGTCCGCGACATATAATGCTATACCCGCGCCAACGGCCAGACAAAGCGCGACAGCGCCGATCCCTATCATTCTCATCCTGCCAAACTTCTTAAGTTCCATCCCCAGCCTCCGAATCCCTTCAATATACCCCTAAGCATAATGACGAAAGATTTCAGCAAGCTCTTATCAATCTTAACTATTCCTGAAAACGCGAAAAAGAAAGTCCTAAAAGACCTGAAATGACGTCGAATGAGGCAGTTATTTTTCGAAAAACGGATTGATAAAGCTAATATCGAAAACGGATCCAAGCGCAGAAAGAAGCGGCGAAGAATGATGCGCATCCAGGCACAAGAAGAGGAGGCGAAAAACTGAGCGGAGGATTGAACAAGAGGATAAAAAAAGGTTTAGAATTCATTCTAAACAATCCGCGCTCATTTTCGAGGCGGTTGGAAAAGCGAAAAGAACCTCCGATTCTGTACGAGTCCATTTTCCACATGCTTTACAGGTTGAATAGAAACCTAGTCAGATTGTTTTCTGACTTACTTCATCATACAAGGCGGTATTT
>CAZOFY010000071.1:0-11188 GCA_964579245.1 uncultured Mageeibacillus sp. | reverse complement strand
TATTTCATGGAGTCTGTACCTCTTTGCGTGACGATTCCTTTCGGCGGGCATAATCCTCAAAAGAATGGGAAGATGAATCTTAATACCCCGCCAGAAAGGCCTTAGTCCTTGTTTCCCGCGGGTTATTGATCAGATCCATTGCCTTCCCCTGTTCTACGATCACACCGTCAGCCATGAAGATGACCCGGTCGGCAACCTCTCTGGCGAAGCTCATCTCGTGAGTGACGATGACCATCGTCATGTGCTCATCAGCAAGGGATCGAATGACCTTCAAGATCTCTCCCGTGAGCTCCGGATCCAGGGCACTGGTCGGCTCGTCGAAGAAAAGAATTTCGGGACTAATCGCCATCGCCCGAGCGATGCTCACGCGTTGCTGTTGCCCTCCGGAAAGCTGGCAGGGATAGGCGTCTGCCTTATCCGACAAGCCCATTTTAGCAAGAAGCCTGTCAGCTGTTGCATTTGCCTCGGTCTTGTCGATTTTCCGGACATGAATCAGAGATTCTGTGATGTTCCTTCGAACACTGAAATGCGGGAAAAGATGAAAGCTCTGGAATACGAGGCCGAACATGCTTCGGATCTCGGCGAGATCTTGCTTATGAGCGTAGACGATTTTTCCGTCCTCTGTGCTTGCCAGTGGTCTGCCGCAGATCGTAATAGACCCATCGTCAATTTTCTCGAGTGTGGTCGCACAACGAAGAAGCGTTGACTTGCCGCTGCCCGAAGGACCAATGATTGCGACGACCTCTCCCTTATCGACTTCTAACGATATATCCTTCAGGACTTCGACAGCGCCGAAGGATTTCCTAATGTTGTTCATTTCTAAGACCTTCATAACGCCTCCTTTAGGAATAGTAGTTCAGCTTCGACTCCAACCGGTTCGAACTGATCTCGATGATGCCGTTCATCAAGTAATAGAAAACACCAGCCATAATGAACGGAATAACGGAAACTTGCGCAGAAGCGAGCGATTTGGCAGCAATGAACATCTCACTCACCGCCAAGACCTGCGCTAAGGATGTATCCTTCACTAACGTAATGACTTCATTTGTTACAGACGGCAAGACTCTCTTTATAACCTGAGGCATGATGATACGAAAAAAGACCTGCGTTTTCGAGAAACCCAACACTTGGGCTGCTTCGTATTGTCCCACCGGCATCGATTGAATACCGCCCCGGAAGATTTCAGCAAAATAAGCCGCATAGTTAATGGAAAAGCCGATGATTGTCGCAACAAACCGGTAATCGATATCGCCGATCGACAAGTCACGCAGAGAAATTTGGAAAAGATACCAGGGAGCGAAATATACGATCAGCAGCTGCAGCATCAGCGGTGTACCGCGCATCACAGAGATGTAAATACGGATTATGCCGCTGAGTACAATATTCTTCGACATCCTTCCTCTGGCGACTAGAAGACCGAGCGGAATCGAGATGAGCAACGTCAGGAAAAAGATAGCGAGTGTGAACTTCATACCAGCCAGTAGCTGCAGAACCGTTGATTGAAGGTTTTCCATGAAAGAAGCCTCTCTTCTTAGAAAAATGACGCGGAATTTACGAGAAACCGCGTCATCAGAATATCCGTTTCACCGGTCAAACGACACGGTTTATTTACCGATCGTTGTGATATCCTCGCCGAACCACTTAATAGAAATCTCAGCAAGCTTACCATCTTTGGCCATATCCTCAAGAGCCTTCTGCACCTTATCGCGCAACTCGGTATTACCAAGTAAGAACCCGACACCGTACTGCTCACTGGATACAGACTCTTCCAGAATCTTGAACTTGCCATCAGCTGCCTTGGCCTGATAGTATGCGACAAGCTCGTCCATGACGACAGCGTCAACTGCTCCGGACTCAAGCTCCATGATCGCATTCAAATAGCTGTCCACCTGAATCAGGTCGCCGAAGGTATCGGAAAGGGCCTTGTTATCTGTCAGAGCTGCCAATCCGGAAGAATCCTTCTGGACGCAGACCTTCTTACCTGTCAAGTCAGCGAGTGTGGATATGCCGGAATCCGGGTTAACCAAAACGATCTGAGCATTATCCATATAGGGAGTCGTCCAAGTATAACCATCTTCACGACCGTTGATCGTAAATCCGTTCCAAACACAATCAACATTACCGGATTGAAGTTCTTGATCCTTCGAATCCCAAGCGATCGGCTGCGCGACATATTCCATGTCAAGGCGTTTCGCGACCTCTTGTGCCAGATCCAGATCGAAGCCGACATACTTACCAGCCTCGTCGACAAATCCCATCGGAGGAAATTCCTGATCAAAACCTACAACAAACTGTTCCTTCGGCTTAGGTGCGCAAGCTGTTAAAGAAACTAAAAGCAAAACCAGGCAAAGAGCAGCTGTCAAAATCCTCTTCATACAATAATCTCCTCGTCATTCATGTAATCATTACAGTAGTGCGGTAAAGCACACTGCCTATTGATTATAAACTTGATTCGTTAAGGAAGTAAAGCGAAAAAGCAGCATGCATGAATAAGAATTCTTTGAAATACAGCTTCAAGGGAGGTGTAGATTATTCCCTCTCGTCTGTCAGAATGTATCTCTCATTTCCAGCCTCTTCACCCACGACGCACGTAAGGCGACTTATTTCCCCACCCATGTAATAAACTTGCACAGAACAGGGTTCACCCGCATCAGACACAAGTTCATAAGCAACACAAACAAGAGTCTTTTCCGTTTTATAAGGAAATATAATTGTATTGGGATGGCCAAAGTGATTATTAAAATCATCAATGTCCTGGTTTTCTTCTAGAAAACTAATGACATCTTCCTCCGTTATTCTCCTGTCATATTCAGTAAATATCTGCGGGAATCCATCAATTTTTCTGGTCTCATAATCATAATCCATCGAGAAATACCCCTGACAAACAGGTCCCTCAACGTTTTTTAAAGTATCATCACAAAATGTCCTCTCGGAAAAAATTACGATATCTTCCAGCCAAAAAGAACTGAAGTTACAGTAGAAAGTGAGTCTGCCAAAATATTCCACACTTCCTTTCTTACAAACAAAACGTCCATGGAAAACGTCACTTAATGGCTTGGGGCTGTCGATCTCATCAGGGAAAAAAGTTATCGATTCCATCTCTCTGGGATAGGAAGACAAAAAATCATCAACCTGTTCTCTTAAGTCAGTTGGTATGCCGTCAGGTCGATTATAAAGCTTACAAATAGCATCTGGATCCTTGTTGTCAGCTGCCTCCAAAAATCGCTCTACCAATTGCTTACAAGCCTCATCCTCAGATGTCCTGGTGACTTCAACACGGGCTTCGGGCCCCGTAAAGATACGTTCGATCCCCTGTTGCACGCCAGACAGACCAATAAAAATGAGAAAAGAGAGTATGAGCACAATGGGAACACCCACAAAAACGGCGGCGAAGGCAAGCATCGGTTTATAGCTTTGTTTTCTTCTTTTCCAAAAGAAAATGATCAAGACTGTGATAACATCCAATACATAAAAGAATTGAAAGATAGAGAAAAGAACCACAACTCCGGGATGGAAGACTTTCTTTCTCTTCGCAAGCAATAGATATGCGATCCCATAAGGGGCTGAGAACAAGAGGATCACCCCCCCGATAGTGTTTCCAACAACAAAGGCTGTTGGTCCAACACCAAATATAAACATAATAGGCACGAATGACAGTAAAACAGCAAATGTAATAAACATGGCGCCGATGACAAAAAGAGGAATCAAGGAGATCTTCAGAATCAGCATGGAGTTAAAGAAATAGTCAATGTTCTCATCCCTATAAAAGACGATTGAAACCAGAATATTGGCAAGACTCAAGATGATAATGAAGATAAACATGAATTTTGAGATCATGTCTGAAATCCATTCTCCAAATTCACCAAAACCCTGAAAGATTGATAACATTGGCCCAAACAAGTACAACGTTAATACAAATAAGATTGGAATAGCGTATAGTAACTTGTTTTTTATGACCGGTCTTTCCATTTTCACTTCCTTTTATATTGCCACAAATCAATTCTTGTTACTTATTTTCTGTTGTTTCTTCAACTGCACGTTCTGCTGCCGCTTGCTTTTGCTCTTCCAAGTCATAGAAGTAGTAAATGTCCGGCACACTTAAATCACAAGTCGGACCCTCTATTTCCAGCGATTCATCATATAGTTCCTCCGTGATAATAAGAATCGATGTCAAACCCTCAACCGATCTATCCCCATCATTCCGGATAAAGAATCCGAATCCAACGATATATTTCCCATTTGAGGTATACAAATCAAAATTTGCGCTCAAGTCATGAACGACATAGCCATAATCCGACGATCTGTCCGATCCTCCACCATTTTTCTCAAAACTTTCAATCTCCCCCTCAACGTATTGCGAAAACTCTTCCAGCTTCTTATCCATATCCTGGATTTCAGAACAGGATTTCTCAGAGAAGAGACTCTTCAGCCCTTCCGTGTCCTTCTCCTCAATAGCATGAACTACAGTTTCCATAACAGCTTGCTGGATGTCATATTCTGAGCTATACCGATATTTGGCAGGGCCACGGTTGGAAAACATGTTAAAGCAGCCTGATGTGAATAGGATTGATAGCGAGAATATAGTTATGCCGATTTTTTTACCAACGGCAAGTAGCTGTCTTTTTATCTTCATCAATGCACCATCCTTCGTTTAAATATGCCTTATCATATTGTATGTTTTTCTTGTATTGTTCCAAAAAACGCATTCCATAAATCCTCATTGCCACCGAAATCTATTATCGTTACTACCGACAGATCGTTCGCACTCATCTCCGAACAATCTGGATAAAACTGGCGACCCACTACTGATGTTCTTGTAGATACCAATTATTATTTCTCTGTTGTTTCGTCAGATGCATTTTCTGCTGCCGCTTGCTTTTGCTCTTCCAAGTCATAGAAATAGTAAATGTCCGGCACACTTAAATCGCAAAGCGGAATCTCTATTCCCAGCGCTTCATCAAACAGATCCTTTTTGATAATTAGAAGCGATGTCAAACCCTCAACTGATCTATCCCCATCATTCCGAATAACATATCTGAATCCAACTCTATATGTACCATTTGAGGTATACAATTCATATCTATCACTCATATCATGGACAACATATCCATAATCTTCCGATTCATCTGAACCTCCACCTATATGTTTATAGCTTTCGATCTCCACATCTACGTATTCAGAAAACGCTTTTAACTTTTCATCAAAGTCTTCAATCTTTGAAAGAGCGTCTTCTGAGAAAAAACTCTTTAACGATTCTGTGTCCTTCTCTTCGAGTGCTAGAACTACCGCTTCCATAACAGCTTGCTGGATGTCGTATTCTGAGCTATACCGATATTTGGCAGGGCCACGGTTGGAAAACATGTTAAAGCAGCCTGATGTGAATAGGATTGATAGCGAGAATATAGTTATGCCGATTTTTTTACCAACGGCAAGTAGCTGTCTTTTTATCTTCATCAATGCACCATCCTTTGTTGAGATCAGCATTTCCCGAATCAGTATTATTTTGATATTGCTTCCAAAAAGCATCCCATAAATCCGGATCTTTACTGAAATCTATCGTCGTTACCACTAATAGATCATTCGCATTCATATCCGGATGATCCGGATTAAATCCTGTGATCCACCATTGATATTCTTGTAGATTTCAATAATTATTTTTCTGTTTTTTCATCCGTTGTGCTTACTTCAGAGCTGTCTGATTCAGTAATAATTTCATCGAAAACATAGATGTCAGGTATACTTAAGTCACACTGGGGTATCATTAATTCGAGCGCCTCATTTTCAAGTTCTTCCGTAATAATCATAATCGATGTCAAGCCCTCAACAGACTTATCTCCATCATTCCGAATAAAGAACCTAAAACCAACGATATATTTTCCATTTGAGGTATACAAATCAAAATTTGCACTTAAGTCATGAACAACATAGCCATAATCCGACGATCTGTCCGATCCTCCACCATTTTTCTCAAAACTTTCAATCTCCCCATCAACGTATTGCGAAAAATCCTCCAGCTTCTTATCCATATCTTGGATTTCAGAACAGGATTTCTCAGAGAATAAAATCTTCAACGATTCCGTGTCCTTCTCTTCAAGTGCAAGAACTATAGTCTCCATAACAGCTTGCTCGACATCATATTCCGAGCTATACCGATATTTACTGACAGCGTCACGATCAGAAAACAGGTTGATGCATCCTGATGTGAACAGGATCGATAGAGAGAATACAATTATGCCGATTCTTTTACCAACGACAAGTAGCTTGCTGTGTGTCTTCATCAATACACCATACTTTGTTTGCACCCTAATTATTCTTTTCGGTTTCTATTTTATCCTTACAATCAGTATCTACATCATCTACAACGTATATGCCGGGAATACTCATACGTACAATATAGACGCCCTTTTCTTTCGCCGCCTTTAATAAATCTTCTGTATATATACCAATAGCTGACAAGCCTTCAATAGACCTGTTTCCATCGTCTCTGATATAGTAATCAAAAACCACTAAATACTCATTTTTAGACGTTACTAACGTAAAGTCACAAGACATTCTATGGACGACATGGCCATAATCTGCAGACTCTCTCGAACCTCCACCTGTATAATCAAAACTTTCAACTTCTTCATCTATATAATCTGAGAACTCTGCCAGCTTCTCGTCGATATTCTCGATCTTCGAAAGAGCGTCTTCTGAGAAAAAACTCTTCAACGCTTGTGTATCCTTCTCTTCAAGTGCTAAAACTACCGCTTTCATAACAGCTTGCTGGATGTCATATTCTGAGCTATACCGATATTTGGCAGGACCACGGTTGGAAAACATGTTAAAGCAGCCTGATGTGAACAGGATTGAAAGCGAGAATATAGTTATGCCGATTTTTTTACCAACGGCAAGTAGCTGTCTTTTTATCTTCATCAATGCACCATCCTTCGTTTAAATATGCCTTATCATCTTCTATGTTTTTCTCGTATTGTTCCAAAAACGCTTCCCATAAATCCGGTTCTTCACTGAAATCTATTGTCGTTACCACCAATAGATCATTCGCATTCATATCCGGATGATCCGGATTAAATCCGGTGATCCACCATTGATATTCCTCGGGAGTATAATTCAGTATTAATTCCCCGTTGACATCGTAAACAGATAATGTCATCTGAAGACTGGTATCTGTTGCGCATTCCATATGACTTCCATCCCCAACGTAGATACCGGTCTCTGCCCCTGCTCCCAAATTGTAATAGTCTCCCTTCCAAAGCCACAATGCATAGTCTTCGTTACCAGAAGTAAATGTAAACTTGTTAACATCCATCGATGTAAATCCATTGAATACAGCGTCATAAAAATCATTATAACCAAAAGCACGCTGCCAACAATTCGTAGTCGTATAGTAGAATCCTCCCTCTTCGTCATATTGGAAGTCCCACTGCTCGAGGAATTTATTCTCAGGATTTGTACAGAACTCATACCATGAATCGCTTATTGATGGACCAAACAAATCAAATTCCGCGATATCTCGGCCATTACGCAAGGCCCAAGTAAATCCGTTTCTTACGATATCTTGTGCGCCTTCCGGCATGCTAGAATACACATCAAAGCCAACCTCAAAAACATCATTCACAATAGGGGCTATATTGTCTATATTTTCAACTACCAAATCTGTTACAACATCATTTGCCTGATTCCATGCCCCCCAAGGATCTTCAGCAATTGACTGAACATCTTCTGCTCGGTCAGAGACCCACTCCTCTGCATCCTCAACAAAATCATCAACATCTTCCGCTCGGTCAGAAACCCAATCCTCTGCATCCTCAACAAAATCGCCAACATCTTCTGCCACGTCGGAGACCCACTCCGAACCGGTTTCCCACAGCTCCCCGATATCGGGAATCTCGATTGAAGGGAATCTGCCGTCTTTATCAACATAAGTTAGGGGCATATTCCAGCAGTATACATATTCATTTAAAGTTCTCGGTGAGAATACTGTTCCTTTTACTATATCCTTTCCTGCAAACCTTGCTGCTCCGGGCATATATTGACGCGCCTGAGCATAATAAGTTCCCGAATGTTTATCCCATGAATAACCCGTAAATCCGAAGGGTTGTGAACTCATATTCCCATTCTTTGTTGCAAGACCGAATTCGTCATACGAGGCACTTCCCGAGGTCTTACCTTCTGTATTGATCTCTCGCAATAGGCTTCCCAACTCATCAGGCAGAAACATGCTGCTAGTCTTCGAATTGACCTCGCCTATCAGATGTCGATCCCAAAAATAATCCTTTGTATTGCCATTCTCAAGAATCTGCAGAATTCTCTTATTGGAGTTATTGTGCTCAATCACATAGGAAATCTCTTCTACCGGATCGGACGAGATCAAGGGTGTAAACACCTGTTCTTTGATTTTATTGCCAAATCCGTCGTAGATATACTTTGTCACGTTTCCGTCTGCCGTCTGGACAGATGACAGTTTGCCATTTGCCCCATAGATGAATGATTTTTGCAGAGTATTATTTTCGATAATCTCTGAGAGATTACCTCTATTGTCATACCCGTAGGAAATCATATTGTCCATGCACTGCTCATACATGAGCTTATTATCCAAGTCGTATTGATACTCCGTTGTTCCGTCATCTTCTCTCATGAAGCTTCTGTTTCCAAACGCGTCGTAGCCGTACTCTCTAAGAAGGTCGCCGTCCATATAGGAGCCGGTCAAACGATTCAGAGCATCGTATGTGTATTGGAACGTTCCACTGTCCTCCGGTAAGTCTCTCCGATTCTTGGTAATCTGGGTCTTGTTACCATTCAGATCATATTCATACGCGAAATCATCTAAAATTCCGGTCTCATCATAATTTGTTACTCGTGTCAGACGACCCACTTTGTTATATTCATAATCTACGTGAACATTTGGACCGAATGCTTTTGATGTCAGTTTTCCGGTGTCGCCGTATTGATATTGAATATCACCGATATCACTACTCAGCTTCTTTATGCGTAACAATTCATCGTACTCATACGATACCTCTTTACCGTCGGGGTAGATCATTTTCGATCTCTTGCCGAAATCGTCGTATAAATAGGTAATGACACTTCCGTTATGATCGATAACCCTCTTCTCCCGGCCGGATGGATCCGCTTCGTATTTTGTAATACCGAGACAGTCTTCTATGGCCGTCAGTTGTCTGAGTGCGTTGTAGGTGCACTTGACGACATTACCATCCGCATAAGTAATCTGAGACACCTTCCCGGATTTGTTATATTGAAATTCGGTAACCATGTCATCTTTATCTGTTTTTGTGACAACTCTTCCCATGATGTCATACGTCATTGTTTCTTCTTTTCCCAGAGCATCCTTGGTCCGGATGACTCGGCCCATGTTATCTCGAAGATATGACATATGCCGGACGTGATCGCTATTCTCCGACGAAGACTCGATATAATCCTCGTCCATCTGATATATGTCGGTTAGTTTATGCAGTGCATCATATTCATATCTGCTTGTATTACCTTTTGCATCTGTTACTACAATCAGATCTCCCATAGGGGAATATGTGTATCTTGTAATGTTGCCATACGAATCTTCTACGCTGGCTACTTGCCCAAGTGGAGTATACGTGTATATCTCAACAGCACCTGTATTCGATTCGGATTTCATGACTCGATTCAGGGCATCATACTCGTATTGAATCCTGTGTCCATCCTGCATTTCCTTCGATGCAATATTCCCGTTCGCATCGTACGAGTACGCAACACTGGTTTGATTGGGATAGAAGATTCGACTCAGGATCCCTCCAGATATGTACTCATACTTCGTTACTCTGCCGGCGAAATCTGTTTTCTCGATTAGTTTACCAAGTGAATTATACTTGAACTGAGCGGTTTTCTTGCCATTCGATAACTCTAAGATTTTCTGCCCTGCAGGATTATAAACGTATTCCCTGACTCTGCCGACGCCATTGATCTTCTTCGATGTCTTTCCAAAAATATTATACTCGTATTCGACTTGTATCCCATCGATACCGGTAATCCTTCTGACCCGGTTTACCTCGTCATAGTCGTATATCATTTCGGATCCGTCCGGAGCGATCCGCTTCGTCTTGTTACCATTTGCGTCATACTCATAACGATATGACGAACCGTCAGGATATACGACTTCCGTTAAGCGATTGTTAACGTCGTGGATGTATTTTGTCTTTTGTCCATCCGGTGCAGTCTGACACACAAGATTCCACATTTTATCGTATTCATATGAGAAAGTATTGCCGTTTTTGTCTGTTATCTTAGACGGCTTATTGATGACATTATATTCTGTCGCTATTCTTTCCCCGTCAAAATCCTTAAGAGAGACTACGTTGCCACTGGCGTCATAGTCATACTCTCGAGCATGACCGAATGCATCGGTAACAGCAATAATGCTTCCGCGTTTGTTATAAGAATAAGTAGTCCTGTTTCCGTTACCGTCAATCGTTGCCGAGACATTGCCTACATTGTCATACTCATATTGATATTCTGCACCGGTTGGATTGATGATCTTCGTTATATTACCGCATCTGTCATATTGAAGATTGATCTCGCTATCGTCAGCCTGCTGAATCGTTACCGGTCTGCCGTTCGAATGATAGATAAGCCTTGTCTCGTTACCAAGTGCATTTCTTCTCGACAGAAGATTACCCCGATCATCATATTGGTTCTGGTAGAGAAGCTGTCCGCTCAAAGATAGCTTGACCGGCTTGTTCCTCTCGTCAAATTCCGTTTCAATCGTCTGATTCAGAGGGTTCGTAATGCATATGATATTTCCTTTCTCATCGTATGCATATTTTGTTGTATTCCCTTTCCGATCGACATACTTGAGTCTCTGGTTGAACTCGTTATAGAAATATCGGACGGCGCCATTCGCATCCTTGATAATGGTGTTTCTAAAACGCTCATCATGGTAATACTCGGTCTGACCGCCGTTTTGCGCCGTCATTGTGATCTTCTTCTCATTATCGTCATAATCAAGTGTAACGACTCCTCCGTCAGGAAAGCGTTGTTCAAGAACTCGACCATTCTTATCAAAAGTATTGATAAGAGAATTGACCATACGAGGATTCTTCACTGAAGAAATGCGATTATACTCATCATACGAATAATGGAACGTATTTCCTTCTTCGTCGTTGATCGAGCAGAGCTTCTTGTTTTCATATTGAAG
>CAZOFY010000070.1:0-11443 GCA_964579245.1 uncultured Mageeibacillus sp. | reverse complement strand
AACGAGGTTATTTATCAATGATTACCCACACAATCGGCGCAAACAGACGATCTCGCATGTGCATCAATGAGCAACAATGAGGTTATTTATCAATGATTACCTACTAAATCGTCGAAACTCGGTTTTAAGTATGTGCATCAATGAGCAATAAAGGGAATATTCGTCAATGACTACCTACTAAACAAGCAATAATGTCGAATTAGTAGGTATCAGGGCTCGCGAGACGATATATTTTATCAATGAATACCATCAAAATCCTTGAGAATCAGTCATTTAATATGCATTAGACTGTGATATAGCGTGACAATGCTTCATTTCTTATCAATAACTAATATACGAGAATTCTGTTTTCTGCTTTTTAGTATGTATAACTGTGTGATGTCCCTATGATGTTTTCAATGAACGATATCTATGAGCGCGTCAAAACAGTGCGAAGACACTTATAAGGTTCAGCAAGTAGTACGTCTCTTAAATGAACAAGTTAATCAAGCCGTTGCTACAGTACTGAATCACGCAAGAGGGATTTATCGCTAGCAATCCCAAACCGACAGCAGCTGCTGTACTGCATCTCGCAATAAAGAGACACGATCACAAATTCAGAACCGGAAATTGTTGTAAGTCATCGTAAGAATGTGAACAGCCAGCGCCTTTATAAGCAGGCAAATAACAGAGGCTGCTGCATCCTGAACTTTACAGTTCATTTTGAAACAGCCTCTTTGCATAATATTGATCGATTCGTTTTTCCGAAGAAGGTTATTTGCATAGCCCCGCTTTTCTATGTCAAAAAAGCTGTCAGTCAAAGTGACGGGTAAATATCTTCGTGTCTTGCAGAAGCGCTTCAATCGTGTCTATGCCTAGGCGGTGAAGAAGATCCATGACATACGGATTGTCGACCGGTGTATGACACGATGCCGATAACGCATAGCGATTTACATGCTCGGCGCCCTCGTCCCTGGGGATTAATGCCTTCGGGCCTCCGACACAGCCGCCGGCGCATCCCATGCCTTCAATAAAGTTCGAATTGATATCACCCGTCTTGATTTTTTCCAGTAATGCCTTACACGCGGGCACGCCGTCCGCACGCTGTGCCTTGAAAGGAATCTCGCGATTCGGATGCAGACGCTCGACGGTGCTTCTGACTGCCATCGTCACGCCGCCCGCTCTGGCGTAGACCCGTCCTGACAGGGAGGAATGAGAACGCAGGTCCTCCTGCTCCGCCTCAGGATTCACACCAGTCATACGGAAGATCTCTCGGACCTCCTGAAACGTCAGCACGTGATCGATTGCGTCCGCAACATCCTTCTCTCTTGCCTCTGCCTTCTTCGCAATGCAGGGTCCGATAAATACTGTTTTAGCATTCGGGTGCAACAGTTTGATCGACCTTCCGCAGGCGACCATCGGCGAAACCGAGGGCGGGATATGCGGCACCAGGTCCTTGTATGTGCTGCGGATCATCGCGATCCACATCGGGCAGCAGCTACTGGCAAGGACAAAATCTTTCTCCGATTTGATCGAGCGGTCATATTCCAACGCTTCTTTTAGCGTGAGGATATCGGCAAACAACGCGACCTCAATCATACCGGCGAAACCCAGATGTTTGAACGCACTCCGGAGCATCCCCGGCGTGACATCATCGCTGAATTGACTGATGTAGGCCGGAGCAATCAATGCGTAGACCGGCGTCTCCGGATGCATCAGCATTTCGAAAACCGACAGAACATCCGGCTGTTTCATGAGAAGATCGATATTCTCGCCTCCGAGGCAGCCCAGGCAATCGCTCCTCTTCTCCTGATCGATAAAAACACGTCCGTCCTCTCCGCGTCGAAGCATCTCAAAAAAGCACGGCGCTCCTTGTTGTCCACCCTTCTCTCCCACACAAAGACATTCCGCGATTGTCTTACCGGCAACACTCTTTTCCGGATTCAGAAGGCAATCGAGCTGATACTTATCATAGTCAGCATGTGCCTGGGGGTTCTTGAGATCCTTCGATATTTTCTTCTGGACGGCTTCGTCCACGGCCATCTTGTAAAGTTCATCAAATTCGTCCATACATTTCCCTCATTTCGACGCATAGGCGTGTAGCAAGTATTCCTCGCTGACAATATTGTTTGTCTCTCTTCATTTTGGGGTATTTCTCGAAAAAGAGCAATGATCCGGTATGATCCTCTGATTTATATCCTGAATCGCGACATCGTCGAAAACACGGAATGCTATACTTGTCTTAGTAAAAGCATGCGTTTCGGGAGGTGTTTTATGAAAATTCTATTTATCGGGGGAACCGGAACGATCAGTTCCTCAATCACCAGACTTGTTGCTGCGACGCCCGGTCTTGAGCTTGCCGTCTTGAATCGCGGCCAGCGTCAGGTCTCTTTACCGGAGAATGTGAGACAAATCACCGCAGATATCGGAAATGAGGCGCAGGTTCGGGAGGTTCTCGGAAGTGAGAACTTCGATGTCATTGCCGATTTCATCGCGTTTTTGCCTTCGCAGGTCGAACGCGATATCCGCTTGTTTCAAAATCGATGCAGGCAGTACATCTTTATCAGCTCCGCTTCGGCTTATCAGAAGCCCTTATCACAATTCCTGATCACAGAGAGCACTCCGCTCGCCAATCCCTTCTGGCAATACTCCCGCGATAAGATCGCCTGTGAGGAAGTGTTGATGCGCGCCTATCGCGACTCCTCATTCCCCTTCACGGTCGTTCGTCCGAGCCACACCTACGCCGACGGCGCCGTTCCGCTCGCCATTCACGGGAAGACCGGACCCTGGAGTGAACTCAAGCGCATGTTGGACGACAAGCCGGTTATCATACCCGGGGATGGCCTGACCTTATGGACAGTCACACACAGCACAGATCTTGCCAAGGCATTCGTCGGACTTCTGGGAAATACACACGCCATCGGTGAAGCGGTCCACATCACTTCGGATGAATCCCTGACCTGGAATCAGATCTACGAGTCGGTAGGAGCCGCTCTCGGCGTCAAACCGAAGCTCGTTCATGTCTCGGCTGATATGCTGATCGCGTTGAGGCCTGAGCTTATGGGCGGTCTTCTCGGGGACAAGAGCCACTCGGTCATTTTCGATAACAGTAAGATCAAGCGACTCGTGCCCGGCTTTGCGGCCACAACTCGATTCGATCAAGGTGTCCGGCAATCAATCGACTGTCTTTTGACGCGGCCGGAGCTGATGATCGAAGATCCGGATTGGGATGCATTTGTCGAGAAAATTCTCGAAAAGGTCAATCAATTCATTAGTGAATAATTCTTTTTTTGAAAATGCCGGTCATTACTCTTTATCATAGAAAAAGTGGCTGTCTCAAAAGATTTGTAAAAAACAGACTCTATGGTTGAGTGAAGAGTCTGGCATGTGGATGTGCACTTCAGAAAACAAAGTCTTATGCGGCAGACTTTATCATGATCCATTAAAAGTGGTTTGCTCTATGGCGATATGCCCTTGTTACTTGGGGCTGTTGCAAAAGTGATTGAAAAGTCACTGGAGTAACGGCCTCTTCTTATGTGTTTCTGGGTGTATAACGCCTCAAACGACCTATTTCCGGGGTCATTTGATGTGTTTTTTATACACCTATTGTGGATTCTTTGTGTTTTGGGCGCAGCAAATTCAGCGGTATGCTTTTCTTCCGCTTTTTCGACTGTATATCAGGCGATTTCCTTCTCGTGAAGCAGCTGGCCACATCGATTTCCCTGAATTTTAGCATGGAGTTTGTTTATGTTATAACCCATGCTCATCAGTAGAAATTCGGTTCGGACGTTTTTCTTTCTTTATACTATTTTTGACGGGTGTGGAAATGATATGCTCCAATGAAATTAACTCAGGGCATTACATAGTTATACATACCAAATATCTAATTTCGAAAGATTTTGATGGTAATCATTGCGCAGTTATAACGTGGCTTCATATTCCAATGCCTACTAAATCGTCACTTCTCGTAATTTAGTAGGTATTCATTGAGAAATAATACTTTTGTTTCTCATTGATCTACATGCTAAAAACCGTATTTTACGGATTTAGTATGTATTCATTGACAAATAACTTCTTTGTTGTTCAATGATCTGCATACCAAAAACCGTCTCTTTCCGTTTCAGTAGGTAATCACCGAGAGAAAATGTGGTTAGGAACCGTTTCCTATGCTTAGATGCTTGAAAACCGCTTCTCATTTACGAAGGGTGATTTTCTGGCATAGCCTATTGCCCACCATGCAAATAGCAGGTGGTTTTTTGCGCTTGTTGGCGCGAAACCGGCTTAAGCCAACAAGAAGAACAAAAAAGCGAGCCCGAATTTGGGCTCGCTTTTTTGTTTGTGTCGGATTTTCGACTGAATCGATGCTCAGGCGGTCACGGCAGCGGGTTGTGATTGTCCTTCCACAAAACTGATCGCGCCGGAAAGGCCCGTAAACAAGTGTTCCTCACCAATCGTCGAGAGGATCTTCGCCTTTTCGAGCGCCTGCCTCGGTTGATCCTGCAGGCCGGTAAGCAGGACGCGGATCTTCTTTTTCTTACAGAGTTTGATCATGCGCTCGAAGGCATGAAGCGCTGTGGCATCCATAGCGGGTACATGTTTCAGCTTAATAATCAGGATTTCTGTCTTATCTCCAACCTCGCCGAGCACATCGAGAAATTTGTCTGCGGCCCCGAAGAAGAAAGGTCCGTTGATCTCGTAAATGAGAACATTCTCGAAAATCTTCGTTTTCGGAAGCTGTTCGGAGTCTTCGCCTTCGACGTTTTCAGATGATTCCTCGCCGGCGTCCATATTGCGGACCTTGACCTCGGATACGTCGGCCATTCTTTTCATGAAAAGAAGTGCTGCGACGACAATGCCAACTTCGATTGCCAGTGTCAGATCAAAGAAGACTGTCAGAAGGAACGTCAGTAAAAGGACGAGGATATCGCTTTTCGGGGATTTGAACAAAGCGACAAATTCTCTCCATTCACTCATATTGTAGGCCACGATCAGAAGGACAGCAGCCAGAGCAGTCAGCGGGATCATCTTGGCCAGAGGCATGAACAGAAGGAAGATCAAGAGAAGTGTCACGGAGTGGACTATGCCTGCGACCGGAGTACGACCGCCGTTCTTGATATTCGCGACAGTACGGGCAATTGCGCCGGTGGCCGGGATGCCGCCGAATAATGCCGAGCCCATATTAGCTATTCCCTGTCCGATTAGCTCCGTATTAGACCGGTGCTTGCTGCCAATCATGCCGTCCGCTACAACGGCCGATAATAGAGATTCCACACCGCCAAGAAACGCGATTGTAAAGGCGGGCTCGATCAGCTTTGAGACCTTCTCCCATGTAATATTCGGGATCGCCAGTGTTGGCAGCGCCGATGACAGCTCCTGATATTTTGTGCCTATCGTCGGTACGTCCAGATTGAATATTTTGACTAAGGCGGCGGTGACGATTAGCGCAATCAATGCGCCGGGGATCTTCTTTGTTACCTTCGGCCACAGGATCATGATGGCGAGAGCAATTGCTCCGATCATGACCACTGGCCAATTGATGGTTGTGATATTGGCAATAATCAGCTCCCACTTTCCGATAAACTCAGCCGGCATGTCCGGTGTAGTAAGCCCCAGAAAATCCTTGATCTGGGAGGTAAAGATGGCGACCGCGATTCCGCTGGTAAACCCGGTCGTGATTGTGTATGGAATAAATTTTATAATTGATCCCAGCTTGAACAGCCCGAACAGGACCAGCATAATGCCGGACATGAACGTGGCGATGACCAAGCCGTCAAATCCGAACTCTGCAACCACACCGAAAACAATCGCCATAAAGGCAGCTGTCGGACCGCCGATCTGCACGCGGCTTCCGCCCAGAGCAGAGATCAGAAAGCCGGCAATAATTGCCGTATAGATACCTCGCTCAGGCGGGACATTCGAAGAGATCGCCAGTGCGATTGACAATGGCAACGCGATGATGGCAACGATAACACCGGCTGTCAAATCCTTGAGGAACTGATCTCTGGTGTATCCCTTCATGCACGAAATCAGCTTCGGATAAAAAATAGACGAAAGAACCTTCATATATCCCCCTAGTTGTGAAAGTGCCCGCGCGAAAAAGGACTCCTCCGCGAAGCTTCCGGATCAGATATCATTGCCGGCACTGGAATGGTCGAACAAAAATGTCGGATTCGTCAAATAAACCATTCCAAAGTTATCACAGTGGAAAATGCATCTCAATAGGTGAATATAACCAAAATCCAAATGATTTTTTAGTCGGGAGCACATATAATCAATAGAAAAAATCACGCGGACAGTATTAGAACGGCTGGATCCGGCGCAAAAAAGCTTCGTCTCACAGATCGCCATCCAAAAACATCCTCCGTCCTGTATCACAGCTCGATCCAATATCTTCGGATGGCGCGCCCTGTCTCCTCACTTTGTACTTCGCTTTCCAGGACTCCGCCATTATATAAAATAACTCGCTCGGAAGCCTTATTCTCACGATAACAGCATAAAAGAACCTTCTCTAATCCGATTTCACGGCATTTGGCCAGTGCTTGCGCCAGAATATCCTTCGCAAATCCCTTGCCTCGTTCATTCGGACGGACTCCATAACCGATATTTCCGCCGTATTTCTGTTGAAACGCATTCAGCTCCGGACGTATAGTTACGGCTCCGATCAAGACATCACGCGCATCATCATAGACCCAGTATGTGACAGAAGCATGAAATCCGACAGGGATATTCCTTCCCTGAGCGTAACCATTCAACAGGTCGACAAGCGCGGGAAAATCTGTTGCATCCTCGCGCAAAACCCATGGCTCGGGCTCTTCAAAAGCCTCCTCCCATGCGTCGAGCATCTCTCGGTACACTTTTTCGAAACGTGGGTCAGGCTTCACCAACGAAATCATACAATCACCTCGCCATCCGGCCATGCTTCATGCTTCGCGGAAACATCCTATTTACGATTTATCGTCGCGCTTACCGTACTTTTCCGGGTCCTTCTTTGCAAGTTTAAACTGTACGATGATACCGGCCAGAATAGCCAATAATGTGATGATGATAGATAGCTCGGGTTTGATTGAGCCTTGTGAGACTTCGTCGGAAAAACGAAGCAACGACTCGGTTGCCGTCCAGTCAATTCCGATCAACGTACAGATCGCCTGAGAGAGCAACATTCCGCCGAATATCGATGTTACGACAATAATAGCCGGCTTCTGGAGCGCACAGACAACGACGGCGGCAAGCGCCCCAACAAGAAGGCAGAGAATCAAGACGACCCAGAACTTATCCACGATTGTCTGTCCCGGAAGAGCCTGCAGAACATCCTTCGCGACCCCGGACATCCACTGATCCGGGTTCGAATTTTCATTGAGGGGTCCGAAAATCGACTGATTCCTCGAGATGCCGAACATAGACAAAAGAAGGGTATAAATACCGGCGCCGGTAGTCGTTGCCAGCAGGAATACTCGTAATGCCGAAATAGCCACAGCGAACATCGTGACGTAGTAAAGCGCAATTTTATACAAACGAAAAGATATGCTTCCCAGAATCAAACCGCCGACCAGCATAAAGATGGCTAGCCACGCAATACCCGGGATACTGGTACTGAGCTTGTTATCGAAAAAACCGTGAACGACCATTCCGATCGCCGCACCGATTACAAATCCCGCGATTGACATGGCAAGGCGAAAAGACCGGTAACCGAAGAAGCATACTATGATACCGCATACAAGAAGAATGATCGAAGACACAATAGACATATTCGAATCTCCATTTCCCTTTATTCGGTCAAATGAGTCCGGCCAAGCTCAATCATCTGCTGAATGTGATCGTCATTGAGTGAATAATAAACGACCTTTCCGTCTCTGCGCGAGGCTACAAGCCGCATCTGACGCAACGTCTTCAGTTGATGGGAAACAGCGGATTGACTCATGCCCAGTAATGCCGAAATATCGCAGACACAAAGCTCGGAGAAGGATAGCCCATGCAAGATACTGACTCTGGTGGTGTCGCCCATGACCTTGTAAAACTCAGCCATATCGGCCAGAACAGAAGACGGCAGCATTTCACTGCGCACACGCTCCAGAATGTCCTCGTGAATGATACTCGCAGAGCACACATCCGCAACGTCCCCGGACAGATCGCCCTTCTTCATGAAAACCTCCATAAGGCATACAAAGCGCCAATATTCAGAACGAGTATAGTTTACACTGATTTCTATTCTTATGCAAAGAGACAGACCGTCCCATGTGAAAATAACACCCTTCATCTCTTTTCGAGACTGCATTTCAGAGTCATGGATCAGGAGAAATTCGCGTTGAAGTTGGGTTATGCCGAGTATAACCTCTCTTTCCGCTGTCGTTTTTCGATATCTCATCCCTCACATCTTTTATTGCTCCGCTTTATTCGCTACAATACACTTGTATATCGATTTATTCGATGAGGGGGCAAGACATGCAGGTTCAAGACCTATCTGACCCATCTAAGGTGAGATTTCACGGGCGTTTCGCGAAAAACAGCGACGGTATCTTCATGGAGTGGAGCGGTTGTTGTGTCGAGTTTTTCCTGACAGGATCAAAGGCTGACATAACGCTGACGGCGGATCACTCCGGTCGCGAGCAGATCGTGCTGATCGAGATCGATGGGATACCGGTGATGCGTTTTCGCCCGGATGCCGGTACGAAGACGTACTCGATTCTCGATACGAGAGGCGACATGGACACGCAGGAGCTTCTTCGAAGAGTAAAGCGCCGGATCCGTATTTTTAAAGATTCGCAGGCGAACGCCAGCGGCGAAGGCGGCTTTCTCCGGATCGATGAACTCGCGACGGACGGTCCCATATCAGCGCCCCCCGAACGGCCACGCATCGAAATGATCGGAGATTCCCTAACCTCCGGCGCAGGTGCGATTTCGCCGCATATTGACGACATCGGACCGAATTTAGCCTGTGATGAATGGTGTTCCTTCTACTACGGGTGGGCCGGTCATCTTTCCCGCCTGCTGGACACGGACTGGCAAGTGGTTTCTCAAGGAGGCTGGGGTGTCTATTGCTCGTGGAACAACATAGTAAAGCAGCGAATTCCAGCGATTTATGAGCAGGTGGCCGGCACGGTCCCTGAACCTGTCGCTTCGACGAGGGGCGCCTCCGATTCGTATGATTTCTCCTATGATCCATCTGTCGTCGTCATCAATCTGTGCAACAACGATGATTTTGCCTTTACTTATCAGCCTTGGATCGATCCTATAACCGGAGTCACCTATAAACTCCGACAGTTCGAGAATCCGGACCGGCCGGGCGAACGTATCCGTCACCCCGATGATGCCGCTACGATTCGTGACGCGATTGTCTCGTTTGCGAAAGTCGTGGCAGAGAGAAATCCCAACGCGCAGATCTTCTGGATGTACGGTATGATGGGACAAACGATGTGGCCTCTGATTGAGGAGGCAAAAGACATTCTGCACGCGTCGGGCCTGGATCGATTCGATACGATTTTGATCCCCGATACGGATCCGAAGGAGCTCGGTGCGAACAACCACCCTCTTTCGATTGTCCATGCGCGATGCGCCGCGCTTATTGCGGGGCATATCCGTCCTTTTCTCGAAAAATAACAGTTCAGCAAGAAAGCATACGCCAGGAGGTACCCTATGAGACTCGAAAACAATCTCTGGATCGCCGGATCAAACCCACAGCTTTTTATTTCGCCGAACATGGCAAACCGTCACGGACTGATCGCAGGAGCCACCGGAACCGGTAAATCAGTCACCTTGAAGGTCATGGCCGAGAGTTTCTCGGATATGGGTGTGCCTGTCTTTTTAGCGGACGTAAAGGGCGACATGTCAGGACTCTGCCTCCCCGGCCTGGACAACCCGAAAATGCAGGAGCGTATCGCGCGCTTCCCGATCCCGAAATGGGAGTACAAGCCGTATCCGACCGCTTTTTTCGACGTGTTTGGCAAGACAGGACATCCCATCCGCGTCACGGTATCGGAAATGGGCCCCCTTCTACTCGGCCGCATGCTGGAATTATCCGACGTTCAGAGGGCCGTGCTCTCCATGGTTTTCCGCATTGCAGACGAGCGCGGTCTCTTACTTCTGGATCTGAAGGATCTGCGCCTGATGCTGCAATATGTCGGCGACAACGCGGATTCGTTCACCTTGAGCCATGGCAACGTCAGCAAGACGACGATCGGCACCATCCAGAGAAGCTTAGCCTTAATGGAAGACCAGGGCGCCGCCGGATTCTTCGGCGAGCCGGGCTTCTCAATCTCCGACTGGATGCGCGTGGACGGTAACGGCCGCGGCTTCGTGAATATTCTTCATGCCGTTGAGCTCTTCTCGCGCCCGCTTCTCTATTCGACCTTCCTGCTTTGGCTGTTGTCGGAGCTTTTCGAGACATTGCCGGAAGCCGGAGACCTCGAAAAGCCGAAGATGGTCTTCTTCTTTGACGAGGCTCATCTTCTTTTCCGCGACGCACCGCCATTTCTTCTCGATCGCGTCGAGCAGGTCATCAAGCTCATCCGTTCAAAAGGTGTCGGCGTCTATTTCATTTCCCAGAGCCCTGCAGACATTCCGCAAGGAGTCCTCTCCCAGCTCGGCAATCGTGTACAACACGCCCTGCGCGCCTATACTCCGGCCGAGCAGAAAAACATTCGCGCGGCGGCGCAGAGCTTCCGCGTCAACCCTACTTTTGACACCGAGACGGCCTTGACCGAGCTCGGTGTCGGCGAGGCACTTGTCTCCTTCCTGGACCCGAAGGGCGTGCCGAATATCGTCGAGCGGGCATTCATCCTGCCTCCCCAGAGCTTTATCGGGCCGGCCGGCGACGCAAACATGTCCGCGTGCATCCGGGCTTCTTTTCTCTACGGAAAATACGAGCAGGCTCTCGATCGCGAATCAGCCTACGAGATGCTGATGAAGAAATATACCGAGCAGCAGCAGGCCGAGGAAACAGAGAAAAAGGCGTTGGAAGAAGAAAAAGCTGCAATTGCGGCACAGAAGAAGGCTGCGCGTACATCTGGCTCGACAGGTACAAGCCGCGCGACAACAAAGAGGAAGTCCGTAGCGGAGAAAGCTGTCGGTTCCGCATTGAACTCCGCGGGGCGCGAAATCGGAAGAAGCTTGATACGAGGGCTGCTGGGCGGATTTATGAAATGAGTCGAGATTTGATGTGCGGCCTTTTAGCGGGTTGTGAAGCGAGACGAGAAAGTCCTGACTCGTAAATCAAGTATCAGTACAGTCTCAAAACGAAGTGATATGCTCCCCCTTTGAACCATAGACGATTATATCGTCTGTCAACACAAGGGGGAGCATATTTATTAATTTGGCGGGGAGCGCGCCAGAGGGCGGGCCGGGAGCGATAATTTACGGCCTAGAACGGCCGAATTGCGAATCTAGGCCGTATTTTCGCGCCAGAGGACGGGCCGGGAACGAGATTTTACGGCCTAGAACGGCCAAATTGCGAATCTAGGCCGTATTTTCG
>CAZOFY010000069.1:0-12241 GCA_964579245.1 uncultured Mageeibacillus sp. | reverse complement strand
AGGCTGTCAAAAAACCTGCGGAGATTTGTGCCCCGTGTTTTTTGCTTTGGCATGGCGGGCTTGCGATTGTAGCTTTAGGCGTGACGAATCTGGCTCTATTTGTCGCTCGAACTACCAAATATATGTGTGCTCTCTGTTCGAATTTTAATCTGTACAGATTCTTTGCCACTTTTCTTACAAACTTTGAAGACAGGCTATTTTGTATGTTCCGGAGAAGGATGAATTCAGGCTAGTCTTCGGGTCGTTCTTTTCGAGAAATTACAATACAGGCAAAGAGCCAAGATGGAGAGTATGGAAATCAAGGTGACCGATAAGCCGCCTTCCGGTCCAAAGGTGCCGCCGGTCCAAATGTCCATTGCGGCTGTTGTGTATTGTGTGTTCAGAAGACTCACTGCACCGGTTCCACCGCTGACGCTCATGCCCAGAAGATTGCCTTGTGCGAAGTTCCAGGCAGTATGGGCGGCACAGACGGTATAAATTTCCTGCGTCATCAGAGACAGCAACGCAAAGAATGCGGCGATGAGAAAAAGGTTGATAAGAGCAAGCGGAGAAAAACCTGCGTTGGCGGTATGCAGCACGGAGAAAAGCAGTGAGGAAAGGAAGACGCCGGCAGGCACTCCAAAGCGAGACGCTATGCGGGGCATCATGTAACCGCGCATCATGACCTCCTCTGCGGCTCCCTGAGGGATCCACATCAGGATGTATGCCAAAAACAAACCGAGATCGCTGGCATGAAGGCGGAGCCCGGTCGGGCGTATCTGCCCGCCGGCGACAAGAAGGAGATAGACAGAAGTAATCATGGCAAGGCCGATAAGAAAACCTCGCCCATAAGAGGTCAGGGCTTTTCGCGTAGAAAATGCTGGCTTTGATCTAGGCGTGGGAAATCCGAGCGTCGAGAGGTCGTTCTTTTCTAGCTTCTTGACGATCAGGATATATGTGCCGATCATCAGAATGTAACTGGCTGCCATGGAGAGCAAAAACAGCGGCTGCGACATGAAGATCGACATCATAGATGACATTGAGATGAACGCCTGCTCCGCCGGAGTGCTGCGCAAGACACGCACCGCATCCATGATGATTGGATAGGAATCCGCCTGCCCGATAAAATAAAGGCCGGGGCCGATCAGAGACAGTGTCTGGAAGAAGGATAGTATCGACAGCGGGATCCAGAAATGGTTGCTGAGAGTCCGGCCAATCCGGCGAAGACGCCTTGGACGGTAACCATATACGATGCGCTTCTCGGGTATGCGGCGGGCGAGCTCAACCTCTTTGGCTGCTCGTATCGCGGCGGTGACCGAAGCCTTGCTCTCACTGTCGTATACGACAGTGAAGGCCTCGTGACGCAGAAGACGAATCGTGACTGCGGTAAAAGTGACAGCGATCACAATGCTGGATACGGTGAGCAGAAGGATATCAGTTACCTGCACTCTGCCCAACAGGGAGTCTGCTATGGCAAGGTAATGTCCGAAAAAAGGTACCTGACGATATACAGAATGGGATAAACCGGTCTGCTGCATCGACATGACACAAACGACCAGGATCATCAGAAAGACCGGTAGAAAAGCTGTTTGTGCAGCCAGTATGTTCTTCCCGATGACGGAAAACAGGAGCGTGATTGCAGCCATCATCAGCGCAAATAGTATACATATATAGACGGCTGTCAGTATGCCGGCAAAGCCCGCATTATAATGGATCAATATCATGATTGGCAGGAACAGGAACGCAGGTATAAGGGTCCTCCCGAAAACACCGAGCATGTGTCCAAGGATCAGGTCACGATGGGTAATCGGCGCCAGCATCAAGCCATAGAGGGTGCCTTTCTCCTTTTCTCCGGAAATGGAATTTACACCCGACGTCATAGAGGTATAGGTCAGAGCAATGATGAGCATAAGAGGCAAAATCATGCGTGCGGATATAGAACGGGCAGTTCGCTGTTCGATATCGTTTGTTTTCAGAATGTCACCATCCACAGAAAACTGATACGGTTCTCCTTGTAGCTCAAGACCATTTTGCAAAATCAGATGATCAGAATAGCTTTTTAGCACGGTGGCGGCAATGTCATCATTCGTCGAGCCGTTTGACAGATTTGGATTGATATATGTAAGGATATCCGGAACGGAGGCGGTCACTTTATTCTGAAGTTGCTCCTCGAAATCGACGGGGAAAGCGATGGCAGCTATCGCGTGATGTTCGGCGAGCTGGCGATCTATAAATACGAAGTCATAGATGGCCGGCGAATCCACGCGAATGAAATTCGAACGATCGGGCCCGACGATCATCTCTAGAAAAGAAGCGGGCGGATTGATGACAATGATTTTTTGATCATCCATATTCGAGCTGTTGTCGCCCCGACTCCAGTTGAAAAACGAGAAAAAAACGAGTAATAGAGAGAAAAGAAAAACCAAGACAGCAAGAAATGTCGCTGCGGATATTCTGGTTTTCCAGCCGATACCGGTAGCGAAGACCTTCCTGGCTAATGTCAATATCACTCGATTCATATCTCACCTGTCAGGGAAGCTGCTTCTTGATGATAAATGGAATATAGCTTCAGGAATGCATCCTCGAAGCTCGCCGTCTGCGTCTGCTGCATCAATTCTGTTGTTGTGCCTGTCGATACGATACGCCCATCAATCAGTATGGCAATGCGATCACAAAGTGACTCGGCGACGGAAAAAATATGGGTAGAAAGAAGGACGGTATGTCCAGTGTTGCGTAGCTGTTTGAGATATTCCTGGACCTGGTGGGATGACAAGATATCCAGGCCGTTTGTCGGCTCATCGAAAATAACGACCTCCGGATTATGGATCAAACTGATTGAGATGGAAATCTTCTGACGCATACCGGTTGAAAGTTGACTGATTTTCTTGTCGGCAAAAGGCAGAATTCCGAATCGTTCGAAGCTTTCTATCTTGCGCTCGGACGCAGTCTTCTTGTCGATCCGGTACAAACGGCTGAAATAGTCAAATAGCCGATTCGGAGTCGAATCAGGATCCAACTTGACCTCCGTCGTTAAGAATCCCATGTGTTTCTTGATCTCAAGGTCATCTGTACGGGTATCCAAACCGGAAATAAAGATCTGTCCGGAACTCGGCTTTAACAGGGTAGAAACCATTTGCATCATCGTTGTTTTTCCGGCACCGTTCGGCCCCAGCAGTCCAAGGATCTCTCCCGGAGATACCGTGAAGGATATGCCCTTGACAACATTCACATTTGTTTTATATGCCTTCGTCACATTGATTGCTTCTATCATTGCTTTTTCCCCTCTATCTCGTTATACGAATATGATGACCGGAACACATTGTGACAAATGAGAAGCATAACAATGGCTGTGAGAGTGTGAACGACAACGACGGTCAGCACTTGTCCGGCTGTCGCTTTGTTGAAAAGAACGTCCCGCATTGTTACCATTGCGCCGTGTATCGGAATATACGCCTCAAAAGGGATAGAATCCGTAAACCTAAATATATTGATGAAGAAATAAACAAGAAACAAGATCAGAGGGAATTGTAAATTCAGAAGAACATCCTGCGGGCGGCCGCAAGAAAAAATGATAATGAAGCAAAACAGAGACAATACAAGAGCCGCACTTGCGATGAGGAAGACAACTGATGCCATCTGCCCCGGGAAAAGAGTGAAACCAAACGGTATCAGGGAGAACGGATTGTTCTGGAAGTTTGTCCAGGAGGCAAGAATAAATACAATGATGATTGTAATGCTGTTCAAGAGGCCGATCAGAGTGATGGCCAGGGCTTTCCCGATAATGATGTCGGATTTTCGAACGGGTGTAAGTGCAACCTTGGCCAGAAAACCTCTCTCTCTCTCCGCCCCGACAGCGTCAAAAGAAATGGAATAAATACAATAGTAAAGAAGCAGAAAAACAGCCGCCGGCAAAACCTGAGCTGCCGCCGTGTTGGCGGTGCTCCGATGAAGCATCAGTTCGGTAACCGGGTTGAATTCATTGGTCGTGAACTTAGTGCCGCCTCCCGCCATAACATATTCCTGACCAACCGTATTCAGAAGATGGTCGTTGTACCCGGGAAGGACATCTGCAGAGAAAAGATTGGCAGTCATGTTCGATTTCAGATTGTCGAAGGCCACCAATACGTTTATCTGTGCGAGAGATGATTTTTCCGTACCGGCTGCTGAGAGAGAGTAATAGCGCTCCAACTCTTTGTCAAATGCTTGTGTCTTACTCCGGTCGCCGGAGAATTGCGGAGCTGTGAATACGACAAAGGCGGATCCCTGATCTGCAAGAGAACGAGCTGATCCGTCCTTCATATAAGTATTAAATTCATCTTGACTGAGCTTGGTCAGGCTATAAGAGAAATTACCGGGAAGTGTTTGCATGTATGAAGAAAACGATTCCGGCGGATCGACCACATAAATGGTTGGCTTTCCGATATTTCCTGTTGCCATAAAATCCATCAGGAGTGGGAAGGCATACAGAACCAGCAACAAAACTGCCGAAGGGACGATAAAAATCGTCATTGCCTGACGCCAGTTTGTCAAGACGCGCCTAAGCTCCCATTGAAAAATAGTCCATGCAGCTTTCATTATCCATCCCGCCGTTTGCTTAATGAAATTAATTATATCAAAATCAAAATTCCAACATATGAACAAAATCAAAACACATCCGGTAATTACTTTTCTGGAAAAATTAATGTGTGCTTAAGGTTTCCTTATTGACTTGGGCCCCTTGTCTGTACTATTGTATTAAGCACATAGTACAAATGAGAGCGGAGAAACGAATCTATTTTTTCATAGAAGGAGAATTGATGGACAACCTTTTCGAATCCAATACGCCGATTTATCTGCAGCTTGTCCGTCTGTTCACGGTCCGTATAGCGTGCGGCGAATGGAAACCAGGCGATCGGCTCTTCAGCGTACGTGACCTGGCCGTTCAACACAAAGTCAATCCGAATACGGTCCAGCGCGCGCTGACTGACCTGGAACGTGAGGGGCTTGTGTATGCGGAACGCACCAGCGGACGATTTATTACTTCGGACGAGAAGGTGATTCGCAGCGCAAGGGATGCGTTGATTAGCCGGGAGGTCGACGGGTTTCTGCTGAACATGCGCCAGCTGGGTCTTCGGCCGGAAGATTGTGAGAAACTACTGCGCATACGCGCTGAGAAGGATGGAGCTTTATGACGGGAATTCAGATCGAGAATCTGACAATGAGCTATGGGAACAAGGTCGTTCTCTCGGACCTTAGTCTGGCGATCGAGCCCGGGCATATTGTCGGACTTCTGGGGCCGAACGGCACGGGGAAAACAACGTTAATGAAGATCCTTGCCGGTCTTACAAGTAAGTATCAAGGTTCGGTTTTGATTAACGGGCTAAAGCCCGGCATAGAGACCAAGTCTCTCGTTGCCTATCTTCCGGATCGGAATTATCTGGCACACTGGGTTCGTCCTGTCGATGCGATCCGTTATTTCAAGGATTTTTTTGCTGACTTTGATGAGAAAAGGGCGATCGAGATGATTCGGCAGTTTCGTATCGACGAGAAGAGCGCGATCCGTGATATGTCAAAGGGTATGCAGGACAAGCTTCAGATCGCTCTGACATTGTCCAGAGACGCGAAGATATATCTTCTGGATGAGCCCCTGGCAAGCGTCGATCCGGTTACCCGAAATGTGATCTTGGATGTGACGTTAAGGCAGTATCGCGAGGATGCAGTAATGCTTTTCGCGACACATATGATCAACGAGATCGAGAGGGTGTTTGACCGGGTGATTTTTCTCGGAGACGGACATATTAAGTTGTACGACGATGTCGAGCTGATCAGGGAAAAATACGGAAAAAGTGTCGAGGAGCTTTTTGAGGAGGTGTTTGCATGTTCGGAAAACTATTGAAGCATGAGCTGCAGGCTACCGCCCGTGTCATACCGATTGTGTATCTTGTGACGATCGGTCTTCTGATTGTACAAATCACTGTAAGTATGATCTCAAGTGGTTCTCTGTCAGAGCTGTCTTCGGTTCTCCTCGTACTTGTTATTCTTGCTCAGGAGATCGTCACGACTTCGTTGATTGTATGGCGCTTTTACCGGAGTATGTGTTCGGATGAAGCGTATTTGACACATTCTCTTCCAGTCAAGCCATCCGCCTTGCTTCTGAGCAAGATTCTTGTCGGCTGCTTCTGGTCTGTCTTGTCTGTGCTGATTTCGACCGCCGGCGTGGTCGTTGCTCTTGCCGAGAGTGTACCGGATCACTCCCTGTCATTTTTTGCCCGCGTTCCGGTGGGTATCCATATGTTTGCCAATATCATCGGACTTGGCAATCAGATCGGTCCGTATTTTCTTGTATTTTTACTGTTGCAAATTATTTCTGCCGTTTTATCGATGGAGACCATATACTTTGCAATATTGGCCGGCACTTCTCCGGTTTTTCGTCGCGCGGGTGTGTTTGGTGTCATTCTTGTCGGCTTTGCTGAATACATTGCTTTGCAGATCATCAGCATGTTGTCGATACTCTTCATCCCCTTTTCCCTTGAAATGACGATACAGAATGACAGAATCACGGGATGGCGATTTGTCGCGGCGGGTGTGGATACGAGTTTTATCAACACGATTCTTGCCGTGCCGAAAGACCCCGTCAACAACCTTCCGTTTCGCGTGGGAATCGGTACATGGCTCGTGATGCCGGTTATCATCGTTTTGGTTTATTTGCTGACCACCTATTGGATAAAGCGCCGGACAAACCTGCGCTGATTTCTGGGTATATAGAAATATTGACATAGAAAGAGGTAGAAAAATGGCTGAGAAAAAGAAGAAAAGAAAATGGATAAAATGGGTTGTTCTGGGGATTATTGCTGCCATTATCGGACTTGGCACTTACACAATCTACAACGCGGTCGAGCAAACCAAGAAGATCCTGGACAGCGTTGTTCCGAGTGTTGTGGTTGCAAAGGACACGATCGAGGTAGTCGTTCAGGCAAGCGGACCGGTTGACTCTGTCAATAAGGTTGATGTATACGCACCCTTTGACGCGACAATCAGTGAGCTTCCTTTCAAAAATGGTGATGTTGTCAAGAAGGGTGATGTACTTGTCATTCTGAAAAATGATAAAGTCGATGATGAAATCGACACACTCGATGCAAAGCTGGACGATATCGATTCTCAGCTTCAGTCGGCAGGCGCGATGAAGTCGTCCAATATCAACACACCGGTTGCAGGTCGTGTCAAGGCTGTTTATGTCGAGAAAAATCAAGAGGTTTCTGCCGCGATGGAAAACAGCGGCGCTCTTTTTCTGATTTCCGCCGATAATAAGATGGAAATCCGCATTCCTTCCGATAATAGGAAGGCTGGCGAGACGGTGAAAATCGTTATCGGAGAGAAGACTGTCAGTGGCTCGATCGCTCAGATCTCAGGATCAGAAGCAATTATTCTGATTACAGATGAAGCGTATGAGACGGGATCGACGGTAAGCGTGACGGATAATGACGGGAATGCCATAGCTTCGGGCAGTCTTTCGATCCACGCACCGTATTTGATCACGGCAGAAATGGGAGTTATTTCCGAGGTCAACGTTAAGGTAAACGATAAGGTATCTGCTTCCTCGCAACTTGCATACCTCAAGGATTCCGTTTATCCCGATTCTTATTATGATCTTCTCGATTCTCGCCGGGAAACGATGAAGGACATCGAGGAGAAGAAGGCACAGAAATCACAGATGCAAATTGTCTCCCCCGCTGACGGGATTCTTTCCGGTCTTACCGCCGCAATAAACACGCCGGTTCAGGAAGATATGCTGCTGGTGACAATCAAAGGTTCTGATGCCATGGAAATTAAGGTCGCCGTCGACGAATTGGACATCGCGAATGTACAGGTCGGACAATCAGCAAACATTATTTTTGACGCTTTGCAGAATCGCGTTTTCTCCGGTTCGGTTACCAAGATTTCTGCAGTTGGCACAGCAAGCGGTGGTGTTACGACATATGACGTCACTGTTCTGATGGATGATTTCGAAGGCGTTTATCACGGCATGAGCGGCCGCGCCGATATACTCACCGCCTCAAAGAGCGATGTTATCGTGATCCCGGCCAGCTGTATCAAGACAATCGACGGGGAAAAATACGTTATGGTCGTCCCGCCGCCGACAGCCAAGGATTCCCTGACAGCATTGCCGGTAGAGACAAAGATCACAATCGGCCTATATACCGGAGCCGAAGCGGAGGTCCTATCCGGCTTGACCGAAGGACAATACATCCAGGACTTGAATGCGGAAACCGGCTTGGACTCCCTGATGAGAATACAGGCCGCCGGAATGGGAGGTTGATCCGCAAATGATTGAGCTTCGAAATATCAGAAAAACCTATGAACTCGGCGGAGAGACCGTCCATGCGGTCGACGATCTGTCGATGGTCATCGACGAACACGAATTTGTCGCGATCATCGGAGCCTCGGGCAGTGGCAAATCAACACTGATGAACATCATTGGTTGTCTGGATGGTGCTGACGAGGGGGAATACATTCTTCGCGGACAAAATATTGCTTCGTACACAGATAACCAGATGGCGGTGATCCGTAATAAAGAGATCGGCTTCATCTTCCAGCAGTTCAATCTGCTCCAGAAGCTGACAGCTCTGGAAAATGTCGAGCTTCCTCTGATTTATCAGGGGCATGGAGTGACGCATAGAAAACAACGGGCGAAAGAAGCACTGACGAGAGTCGGTCTCGCTTCTCGAATCTCACATCGCCCGAATCAATTGTCGGGCGGACAGCAGCAACGTGTTGCGATCGCCCGAGCTCTGGTGACAAATCCGGCAATTATCCTGGCCGATGAGCCGACCGGAAATCTTGATTCTGCTTCCAGCAGGGATATCCTGGCATTGCTTCGTGAACTCCATGAAGCCGGGAATACCATTATTCTGATCACTCACGATGATCACATCGCCTCACAGGCTGACCGGCGCGTCCGACTGATTGACGGCAGGATTGTCTCTGACAGCAAGTACGGAGAGGAGGAGAAGACGCTATGAAGATCACACAAGCAATCAAAATGGCTTTTTCGGCTATTCTCAGTAACAAAATGCGCTCTTTCCTCACCATGCTAGGCATCATTATCGGTGTCCTCTCCGTAACTCTTCTGGTCGGCATCGTTCAGGGCGCGACAGATGAAGTGACTTCACAGATCGAGGACATTGGAGGGAGCAAGCTCATGGTCACGATCATGAGCCCGCGGCCTTACTACATTTCCCTAGAGGATCTGGAGGCACTGCAGAATAAGGACGGAGTTGCATTGATTGCCCCGACAGTCTCCGGGAACGGAGTCGCGACCGCGGCGGGCAACTCTTCGGATGCCGATGTCACCGGTGTTACCGTCAATTCCCGGAAGGTCGACGGTGTTAAGGTCGCATCCGGCCGTTTTATCGATGACATGGATAATGCGGACCGCCTTTCCGTTGCCGTTATTGGTGAGGGGATTGCAAAGGATCTTTTCGGGCAGACAGATGTCATCGGAAATACCTTCAATATGCTCGGGAAATCCTTTACTGTCATTGGTGTTTTAGAACCGCAGACCCAGGGATCGATGACTTCATATGACACTTATGTTTACATTCCGATAACGACGGCACAGCGGCTCTTGAAGCAGACTTCGATTATGTCATTCAATGCAACGGCATCGTCTGTCGAGTCTGTCGATCAGGCAAGAGAGACATTGGAAGCGTTTCTGGACAGGAATGTGAAACCTTTCTCGTATGAAGACGATGATCAGAAGGGCTACAGTGTTTTCAATATGGGAGACATCCTCTCTGCCTTTAACAGCGTGATGGGAACGATGTCGGCGCTTCTTGGAGGCATTGCCAGTATTTCTCTTGTCGTAGGAGGCATCGGGATTATGAATATCATGCTGGTATCTGTCACGGAAAGAACAAGAGAGATCGGTATCCGGAAGGCGATCGGAGCCAAGCGGTCAGACATTCTGATTCAGTTTCTGATTGAGGCCGTTGCAATCTCTGTCCTGGGCGGGCTGATCGGACTCCTTCTGGGCGGCGTGCTAATGCAGATACTTGGTGGTATCATGAATTTACAGCTTGGACTATCCCTTCCTGTTTCTGCATTGGCGATCGGCTTTTCGCTGGCGATCGGTGTGATATTTGGAATCTATCCGGCGAATAAAGCCGCCAAGCTCAGGCCGATTGATGCACTGCGCTACGAGTGAAGCTTTTGTCAGATGAGGTAGGAGGGCTGACTTTTGGAAGAGGGAATTGTACATACGCCTGATATCTCGAGTCACACCCACCGCATACCGACACCGATCCGCGATTGCATGCGGACCTTACATGAACATGGATTTGAGGCCTATTTGGTCGGTGGAGCCGTCCGGGATTTTCTCCTGGGCGGCTTGCCGGCTGATTTTGATTTGGCGACTGATGCGACACCGGAGGAGGTACTCTCGGTTTTTCGCGCATTCACTTGCGTTCCGACAGGTATTTCGCACGGAACCGTAACGGTTATATCTTCCGGAAGACCTATTGAAATCACGACGTATCGAGTCGATGGTGACTATGTCGATGCAAGAAGACCGCAAACGGTAACCTTTACAAGATCACTGGCAGAGGACGTACGAAGAAGGGATTTCACCATCAACGCTCTCGCCATGACGATCGACGGTGATATCATTGATCATGTCGGTGGCGAAGAAGATTTGGGGAACAGGGTGATCCGCGCCGTCGGAGATCCCGACAAGCGATTGCAGGAGGATGCACTCCGCATTCTTCGGGCGTTGCGGTTTTCGGCCGTGCTCGGATTTCCAATCGAAGAAGCAACGAGAAAATGTTTGTTCCGTCACCGCAGGCTTTTGCGCAAAATCTCAGTGGAGAGAGTGTATGCAGAGCTTGGAGGGCTGCTATGCGGTGAGTTCGCTGATCAGATCCTTGTACACTATGTCGATATCCTTGGAGTTGTGATTCCAGAGCTTCTCCCTATGAAGAATTTTCAGCAGCATAACCCGCATCATAAATATGATGTGCTGACTCATACTGCCGTTGTCCTGAAGAATGTCCCGCCGCAGAGATCTCTGCGTTGGGCGGCATTGTTCCATGACAGTGGAAAACCACGTGCTTTCAGACTGGATGAGGAGGGAGTCGGCCACTTCTACGGACACCAGAAAATCAGTAAAGAAATTGCCGCAGATGTCCTGAAGCGACTTAAAGCAGACGTAAAAACGCAAAATGAAGTCGACGTTCTAGTCCTTTGGCATGATGTGGATATTGAGCCGACGGAGAGAATCATCCGCCGCCGCCTGCATCAGTTTGGAGAAGACATGTTCCGGAGCCTGATGGCCTTGAAGCGCGCGGATACACTCGGACAGTCCGAGAAAAGTCTATACAGGCTCGAGGAGCAGGCAAAGATCTATGAGCTACTCGAGAAAATACTGGCTGAAAAGGCATGTTTCTCCTTGAAAGAGTTGGCAATCAAGGGAGATGACCTGATTCAAATCGGAATTCCTAAAGGACCCGTTATGGGTACACTTTTGTCCGAAGCACTTCATGCCGTTATGGACGGCGCGATTGTGAACGAGAAAGACCCGCTTCTTCTTTTTGTGCAAGAAAGAAGCAAGAAGAACATCATCCAGTAAAAAACAAAATGATAAAATCACAAGCCATCCCTCGGGTGGCCTTTTTTTGCTTAAAATCACCCTTAAATTGTGAAGAAAAAAAGAAGGAAAATTTTATAAATAGCGATATATCAAGATATTTAGGGAGAAAATGTGAAAAACAAGTAAATTGTGATGGAAATGTGAAGAAATAGGTAGAAATGTATCCAAAGAGGTGTTATGATAACTACATAGAAAAAGTGCGATAAAGCTTGTATATATAAGGGGGCGGAAATTATGAAAACACGCAAAGGCTTTACACTCATTGAAATGATTATTTCCATCGCTATTATCATGATTATTACGGCCGCAATGTCTGTTTCCGTTTCGTCCTATATGCAAAGAACGCAAAGGGCCGCGGATGTGGTGGACGAGCACGACGAGAGATATAATTCGGCTCGTGAGCAGGTTGAGAAGCTGAAGTTTGTTGGTAACCCCGGGACACCTGCGGCTGACGCGCCTGATGTTGACACGCCGGCAGGCGGAGCTCCGGCAGGCGGTACTCCGGCAGATGGAACACCAGCAGACGGAACACCGGCAGACGGAACACCGGCGGGCGGAACACCGGCAGACGGAACACCGGCGGGCGGAACACCGGCAGACGGAACACCGGCAGACGGAACACCGGCAGACGGAACACCG
>CAZOFY010000068.1:3774-12601 GCA_964579245.1 uncultured Mageeibacillus sp. | reverse complement strand
TTCTAGGCCGTAAATTCTCACTCCCGAGCCCGTCCGCCGACCCGAAATACAGCCTAGATAGGCGTTTCGGCCGTTCCAGGTCGTAAATTCTCGCTCCCGACCTCTTCGCGCGGCGCGAAAACACCACCTGAACTCGCGAGTTGACTGTTTTAGGCGATATTCTCTTGTTACCGCGATGCAGAAGCAAGAAAAAATTGACGCTCTGATTCACTAATACAGAAAAGGAGTCATTCACGTGTCGCGTGTATTAGAAAACGTCGCTAAGCGCCGGCTTCAACAAGATCTGTCCATTAACTAACGTTTATCTGCATCCCTGAAGTTGATAGATGAAAGAATTCAGCGTCTATGGTTGAAAGGGGAACTCCTCAAATGTCAGACTCTCGTCCAACGTTTCAGCTCCCCCCACCACAAAAGAAATGTCAGCCTCTCATCCAACCTTTTTCGCTTTGTCTTGAGGCAGTTCTTTTCTAATCTTGAAGATAAACCTTTATCTTGATTTTCAGCCAGTTCTCCGTTTTGTTGATCTCCGTTATTCGCCCGAAAAGGAGTTTACCGGCATCCATTAGTCGTGAAAAGATAGGATTATCAGACCTCGGAACATATCCGATTTTTTGCCCCAGGGGAGTCTTGATAACGATTGCCAGGTTGTCATAGGGATTAGCGGGTTCGCGAAAGAAGTTGAGTTTCTGATCGATGTTCAATGTCGGTTCCAACAGATCAATGTTTTCGACAAAGCCGGTTCCGGCTACGTGCGTATCGAAAAGGTAAATTTCTCTGGCAAACGGAATCGGGATATCGAGTCCGCAAGCCTTGGCCCCCAGGATGCTAATGGCGCCGTCAGGATCATTCTTGATCAGTTCTCCCATTATGCCTTGCCTCGTCAGTTCAGTGATTTGACGTCAGTTCATCGATTTGACAGACGTAATCAGATTTGAGTTCCTCAAGCTGGTGTATTGACTCCTGCATGCGTTCCTTCTGCGTCGCTGTCTGCGCCGGATCTTTGAGCAAATCCTTCATGGTGTAGGGAAAGGTCATCATGAGTTCTTCTATTTGTTCGCCCGTCAGACGAATCAGTCTCGTCAGTCTTTCTCGATCCTTGTGGAGTAACGGGAGTGTTTCCGGGTTTTTTTCGACAGAGGCGGAACCGGACAGAAGGGCCTTGATCGTTTGCATGGCGGCAAGATCTCCGAGTTCATATGCATCTGTCGCATGATGGAAAAGCTCCTTCCATTCGGCGGGCAGATCGGGGTGTAGGTCTGGATGAATCTTCTTGATGATGGATCGATAAAGCTTCTTCAGCTCAGCGACATCCTTTTCGGACAGGTCCGGCGTCCGGCTTCTTTCGAGCGCTTCGTTCATCTCGCGGATCATGCCGGCGAGTTTTTGGCGATATATCTCGAATTCCTCTTCCAGCGTTGCATCGATCCCGCACAGATCAATCAACTCCTGCCGGTTGATTGCGGTCCTGAGCAGGGAGAGCTTACGGCGCAGACGGAGTATGTCACATTCAAGCTCGTAGGATTTGAAGTGGAGAGTACCGAAGGTGAGCCGGTAGCTTGTCATAATATTCTTGATCTCGTGATGGACAAGCTGATCCCTTTGATAAAAGAGGGAGGACAGCTCGGTACGCAGCTTGCTGATCTCGTCCTTGAGAGCTTCAGCATCCGGGTGGAGAATAATGATCTTCTTTTTATCATTCTTCTCGTTTTTAACCATACGATCGTCCTTTGCTCACAACAGAGTTTGGCGGTAGGGACTGTGGAACAGGATAGGGGAAAGGCCTCGAATGATAAGGGAGCAGGTATGTCAGAATCGAATTCTTCTTTCACTATAGTTAAAAAACGGATAGGATACAAGCTTTTCCCTTGACTGTGCATGCTGTACAAACGAGTATCTAATGGTATAATAGTAAAAATAAATTTATAGTTTGCCGGGATAATGGATGGCGGAACGCGGCTGTCAATTTCAATAAACAACATCGAATATCTGTAGCATATTAATTAGTGGAGGAATACCGGATGCACTCTTTTCCTGCCGGATCAGCGACGAGGACATTGGGCAGCGTACCTTCTTCGTCGGTACAAGCCCCAAGGATGACTCAGTTGACTTTCTGATGAATGAGAAGGACAGACACAGGAACACCTCTTACTTTAAGGAAAACCCGGGCATGCAATTTGCGGCGGCAGCCGTTGTGGCGGGGGTAACGAACGTCATCCTGAATAATAAGTCATCCGGAATTCCGGTCGATCCGAAGCAGGATCACCTGAATCGTATGAACCGCAAGATGGAACGTCTGTGTAAGTCGCTGAAGATCCTTTGGACCATCGCGACTCCGGTGCGCACGGATAAGCCCGGAGACATTATCGCGATCTTTTCGAAGGTGAATGCGGCGAAGCTTCAAGCAGAGGCTTCGGGAGAGAGGGCGATTACGACCTGTCCGCATTGTCAGACAAGCAACCTGCGCTATGACCTGTTTTACCTGTCGTGCAAGTCCTGTGACAAAGAAATTGCTTTGCCGCTTCAACCCGGATTAAGCGTTTTCTATCCGTCCCATGAGGAGCCCGTCGGGGAACCGGTTTTTCGGCAGAGGAAAAAGGAGTACTTGTATACGCTATATGAGGCGGTGTTCGATTACGTATCCGAAGCTTTCGGCTTTACTTGGGACGATCTGACAAGAATCGTACAGAGAGACTTCGACAAGAATGCACAGAAGCAGGAGAACGAGCCGAGATTCTGTGCCCACTGCAACCGCCCGATTCCGGAGACCTCTCAAATCGGAAATCGTTGCGTGTATTGCGGTAAGTCGAACGGAGAATCCTCCTTCGAGAGGTTCCTGTAAGGAAGTCACCTCTTTCTGCAATCATTTTTTCGAAAAAAGACACCTGGTCAACGAGAATCCGGATTCTCTCTCTTGACGATGTGATATGACCCGGCACCTTTCAGATGTCGGGTCATTTTTTATGCTCAAATACGTAGAAAATGAGGTTAGTTTCCTTCGTTTTCCTTCAGAATTCTCTTCTTTTTTCTTATGAGTATTGTACGTAATACCGAAATATTCTCGTGGAAATAGCTGAAAAGCCTCTGGCATCTGCATTTGCGGGGATTGTTGCAGAATTACTACATATTGTGTTTTGCGATTGACTCGACCACAACATTTAGTTAGAATAAGGGAGCATTAAGAAAACATTTACATTTCAGGAAGGGAAGGCAGATCGACATGAGACTTCGCGGAATGCAGAAATTGACGCTCCTCGATTTTCCGGGCAAGGTTGCCTGCACGGTTTTTACTGCCGGATGTAATTTCCGCTGTCCCTTCTGCCATAATGCTTCTCTCGTGACGGGTCTAGAAGCCGTCGCGGATGATCTGGACACGGAAGAGTTCTTCTCTTTTCTTCGTTCCCGCCGGGGCCGGCTCGACGGAGTATGTGTTTCCGGAGGAGAACCCCTTCTTCATAAAGATATCCGTGACTTTATCCTTCGTATCCGTGAGATGGGCTTTCTGGTCAAGCTCGACACGAACGGTTCCTTCCCCGACGTTCTGGACAGTCTCATCAAGGATGGGCTGGTCGATTATGTGGCGATGGACATCAAGAGCTCGCCCGAGCACTACGCCGGGGCGACCGGCCTTGTGTCAGCACCGGTCGATTGCATCAGCAAGAGTATCCAGATTCTGTTGACATCTTCTATTCCTTTCGAGTTTCGTACGACGGTTGTCGACGAGCTGCACACCAAGGATGATTTTTCGCGCATTGGAGAGTGGATCTCCGGAGCGCCCAGGTATTATTTGCAGGAGTTTTCTGATTCCGGCGATGTATTACGTCCGGGCTGCCACGCGATGGGCCGCGAGCAGATGCAGGAGGCAGCACGGACGATCTCTGACTTTGTTCCCGACGTCACCATCCGCTAACTCATCTTCTTGACGAACCGCATTTTCATGTTGCTGTTCAATCTATTTATTATTGGAGGGGAAATATATGTACAAGGTTGTGAAAAGAGACGGAAAAACCGCTGATTTCAACATCTCGAAGATCTCAGGGGCGATCAAGAAGGCATTTGAAGCACAGAACAGAGAGTACAATGATGATATCATCGACCTGTTGGCCTTGAAGGTCACGGCTGATTATACACTCAAGATCAAGGAAGGCAGAGTCAGCGTCGAAGAGATTCAGGACAGTGTCGAGAGTGTTCTGCAGCGTACCGGTTATGAGGACGTCGCAAAGGCTTATATCCTTTACCGTAAGCAACGCGAGAAGGTCCGCTATATGAAGTCCGCCCTTCTGGATTATAAGGAGCTGGTCGACAGCTATGTACGCGTCAGCGACTGGCGTGTCAAAGAGAACTCCACTGTCACGTATTCGGTCGGCGGCTTGATCCTGTCGAACTCCGGCGCGATCACAGCCAATTACTGGCTGAGCGAGCTTTATGATGAAGAGATCGCAAAGGCGCACCGCAACGCGGATATCCATATCCACGACTTATCCATGCTCACCGGCTACTGCGCCGGATGGTCTCTGAAGCAACTGATCACAGACGGTCTCGGCGGTATTCCCGGCAAGATTACATCCGCTCCCGCGAAGCATCTGGCGACTCTGTGCAATCAAATGGTCAATTTCCTTGGCATCATGCAGAACGAGTGGGCCGGCGCGCAGGCCTTCTCTTCGTTTGACACGTATCTTGCAGCCTTTGTTAAATACGATAACCTAAGCTATGAGCAGGTAAAGAAGGCGATAGAGTCCTTTATTTACGGCGTGAATACGCCCAGCCGTTGGGGGACGCAGGCACCGTTCTCGAACATCACACTGGATTGGGTCGTTCCGAACGACCTGGCAGAAGTAAATTGTATCGTCGGCGGCAAGGAGATGGAATTCAAGTATAAGGATTGCCAGAAGGAAATGGACATGGTAAACCGGGCGTTCATCGAGATCATGATCGACGGCGACGCGAACGGACGTGGCTTCCAGTACCCGATTCCGACATATTCGATTACGAGAGACTTTGACTGGTCCGATACGGATAACAACCGCCTTCTTTTCGAGATGACGGCCAAGTACGGAACACCGTATTTCTCGAACTATCTGAACAGCGACATGGAGCCGAGTGATGTTCGCAGTATGTGCTGCCGTCTCCGCCTCGATCTTCGTGAACTCAGAAAGAAATCGGGAGGCTTCTTCGGAAGCGGCGAGAGCACGGGATCGGTTGGCGTTGTTACGATCAACCTTCCGCGCATTGCTTATCTGGCCAAAGATGAAGCGGACTTCTTCAAGCGCCTTGACAAGATGATGGACATTTCAGCCCGTTCCCTGAAGATCAAGCGCCAGACGATCACGAAGCTTCTGGAAGAGGGCCTGTACCCTTACACCAAGCGCTACCTCGGAACGTTCAGCAACCACTTCTCGACCATCGGACTGATCGGGATGAACGAAGTGGGCCTCAACGCCAAGTGGCTGAAGAAGGATCTCACTCACAAGCGCACACAGGATTTTGCGAAGGTGGTTCTGAACTACATGCGTGACCGACTCTCCGACTATCAGGAGCAGTACGGCGACCTCTATAACCTGGAGGCAACACCAGCCGAATCGACAACCTATCGTCTTGCCAAGCATGATAAGTCTAAGTTTCCGGAGATCATCTGTGCAAACGAGTCCGGCAAGGCCCCGTATTACACGAACAGCTCGCATCTGCCGGTAAGTTATACTTCGGATATCTATGACGCGCTTGATATTCAGGATCAACTCCAGACGCTCTACACGTCCGGCACCGTTTTTCATGCCTTCCTTGGGGAAAAGTTGCCGGATTGGCGTTCGGCTGCCGCTCTTGTTCGAAAAATCGCCGAGAATTATAAGCTGCCCTACTATACCCTGTCACCGACATACTCAATCTGTGCTTCTCACGGCTATCTGTCAGGCGAGGTTCATGCGTGTCCGACCTGCGGCGCCAAGACGGAGAGCTACAGCCGTATCACCGGCTACTACCGTCCAATTCAGAACTGGAACGACGGTAAATCGCAGGAGTTCCAGGACAGAAAGCTGTATGAACCGGAGAGTTCTGTCCTAAAGCATGAGCCGGTGGAACCCAAAGTGAATACTGCGGCATCCGACGCTGTCCGAGACAACGTTGTTCCGGCATCCCAGACCTCAAGAACACTTCTGTTTACGACAAAGACATGCCCGAATTGCCGCATGGCGAAGACTATTCTTGATTCCAAGGAAATGTCCTATGAAGTTGTTGACGCGGAAGAGAACGCTGACCTGAGCAGACAGTTTAATGTCCGGCAGGCCCCGACACTTCTCGTTGTTAAGGGCGAAATGGTGTCCAGCTTTATTGGTGTGTCAAATATCAAGCAATATGTGAAGGGCTGATAACATGACGGATGTGATCGTAATCGGCGGCGGCTACGCTGGCTTGACCGCAGCTCTGTATGTTGCCCGTGCCGGCAAGAAGGCATTGGTGTTTGAAACGGAAAACATCGGCGGACAAATCACCGCGGCTCACCAGATCGAGAACTATCCGGGCTTTCCGAGTATCAGCGGCATGGAGCTTGCAGACAACCTCTTTTTGCAGGCGACTGCGCAGGGTGTCGAGGTGAAGCTGGAGCAGGTGTTGTCGGTCGAAATTGACGGCGAAAGCAAGAAGGTAACGACGGAGGATGACGTGTACGTCTGCGGAGCAGTCATCATCGCGACCGGTGCAAAGCACAGGAAGCTCGGCGTTGCGAGAGAAGAGGAGCTCACTGGGAACGGTATATCCTATTGCGCTGTTTGTGACGGGATGTTTTACAAGGACAAAGATGTCGCTGTCATCGGCGGCGGCAATACAGCCTTTGGAGATGCATTGTTTCTCGCGTCGATCTGTCGGAAAGTTACGATCATTCACCGCCGGAATTCTTTTCGAGCGGACGCGGCTATGACGAAACGGGCTGCAGCGATGCCAAATATACATTTTATGACGGGCTTCACCGTGCAGGAGCTGCACGGTGATCCGCTCCTGTCCGGGATGACCATTCAGAATGTCACCACCGAGGAGACACAAGATATTCCGGCAGATGGACTCTTTGTCGCTGTCGGGCACGAACCGAAGAATCCGAAGCTGCCCGACGGTATTTCGGTCGACAGAGACGGGTATCTTGTAGCGGGCGAGGACATGAAGACGAATATTCCCGGTGTTTTTGTCGCCGGCGACTGCCGTGCGAAGGAAGTCCGACAACTTACTACCGCCGCGTCCGACGGTACGAACGCGGCTATTGCGGCGGTCTGTTATCTACAGGACTGAACGGGGCGTTTATGATTGAAAGACGAGCATACAGTATTCCTGCCGACGGTTCGATGTATCGAAAAGTCGGCGTTCTCATGCCTGATGGCGCGGCTGACATCCCAGAAGACACATCCGGCTCTCGTTTTTATACATTCATCTTTTTTTTCAGTCGGGTGGGCAAATAAAGGTAGATGGGCGGCTGATTACTTGTGATACCGCGGCGGGAAGATCCATGATTGCTGTTTCTCCCGGCATAGACTATCAGGAGGCATGCACATTTGAGGTCGAGAAAGCCATTTCCTATATGAACGATCATCTGGCTGAGAAAATAACTCTGGAGGATCTGGCCCGGCAGACACATCGTTCTTCGGTTCACTTCTCGTAAATATTCAAGTCCGTTACATCACAGACTCCGGTCGAATTTCTGCAGAGCTTACGACTACAGAGGGCGTGTTTGATGCGCTCCTGCGACGCAAGGACGATTTCTGAAATTGCTCTGGAGTGTGGCTTCTCCACGCCATCCTATTTCTCCAGTTGCTTCCTTGAGAAATACAAAACCACTCCTTCTGCCTATCACGAGAAAAACCGCCAGACCGATTGAAGAATCAGATTTTGATAGCTTCCGTTTGTTTTTTGACAGCGGCTCGTATCCGTTTGTCATATAATCCAGAAAAGACAATACGGAGGAAAACAGATGAATACCCTTCTTAGCAACATTTTGATCATCGCCAATGAAAATCCCTCTTGCTGGCTTGCGACAGTTGATGACACGAGCCCGCGACTGCGACCTATGCAAATGTGGTTCGCGGATCTGACCGGCTTTTATTTTCATACAGGCAAAAGTAAAAACATTTACCGGCAGCTGGTCGTGTGTCCTGTTGCTGAAGCTGCTTTCTCAACAAAGAAAGGCGAAGTAGTCAGGGTAACGGGAGATGTCGAGATTCTAACGGATTCTATTATCAAAGAGAGATTATTCCGGGAGAGGCCGTGGGTTGTTGATAAAGACGATCCGTCAGAAACAAAGTCAGATATCGCGATCTTCCGAATCACAAGAGGCACAGCCCTCCTCTGGACATCCGAATACAACTCAAGAGAGAACGATATTCCAAGCGTATTGTTCGGATGAGGATTAAAGTCACCTGAAAAGAGAACAAAGCGCTCCTAAACAAATATGCTCTCCCTTCTCAGACGGTTTTCGTGTCTGCTATTGGGAGAGCATATCTTATTCGGGCAGCATTTGCCTAATATAGTCATTATATCTGGAGCCGGACTAGATCGCTCCGCTGTGCATTTGAGAGATCCATGGAAGGATATTGTTTGTTGTCACGTGTAACAGAAACAGCGAAAGAAGAATTGCGACAATGACGATCAGAATGATCTTAAATGTTTTTTTCAAGTGATTCACCTCCTTTGCGGGCGGAATAATCGAATACTCATTCATAGGAGAGCATTTCTTTTAGAGGGGACCGGGCGGCGTTCGCCGCGGGGAAAAACCCGGAAAGTATGGATACACCCAGGGAGAGACCGAGCCACAGTATCGCGGCGGACCAGGAGAGTGAGAAGGAGAGGTCCGAGT
>CAZOFY010000068.1:0-3674 GCA_964579245.1 uncultured Mageeibacillus sp. | reverse complement strand
GAGAGGTCCGAGTTCGCGCCTCCGCTCTGATATATTCATCCCGACTGCTGATGCGATGCTGATGCCTCCGACCGTTATAGCCAGAATAGAGACGACTGACAGAAAATTAACAATCACGTTCAGATGTTCAACGAAAGCCTTGCGAAGGAGGAAGATATTACAATTCTCTGCGATCGTGATGCGGTCAGCCGCGCATACCGATTCGATTTGCGCTGAGACATTAAACTGCTCCTGGTTTGTAAGATCTCCGGTCTCAACAAATACGTTCTGAACGGCCGGTTCACCATAAATTGCCGAAAAGGAATCAGGGGCCATATATGCGCACGGCATCGGCGGGATCTCATTCACGATTCCGGCTATAAAGACTTCCCCAGATCTGCCGTTTGCAGACATCGTCACAGTCATACCGACCTCGATCCACGGCTCATCATCACGAAGCGCGTTATTGATGTAGACGGCGTCCGGACGAGCTGCCGCATCGCTGTTCAAGATCCGCGTGAAATCGACAAGACGGGACTCAGGCGAAATGGTGCGGATTTTGTAGAAAGAAGAACCGGATCCGTCTTGTTTTGTAAAGAACATCTGACTGACTCCGTACAATTCGATATCCTGAATCTGCGGAATCTGACGAAATGCCGCCTTGATAGCTTGCGGATCTTCTTTCTCAGCCAAACGAACGTCGTACCGGTAGCGGAAGGTCTCCATACTTTGGTTGACGGTCGTGTTGACCGAAGAAACGATATTCTGAGAAGTCATAAACAGGATCCCGCCGGTAGCCAGTGCCAATATAGCTGGTATGGTTCTTTTGGTGTTTCTTGACAGATTGAGAAGGGGCATGCGAAGCGAGTTATTGATACTAAGCCGCGATAAACTCGGTAGCCAAAACGATCCAAATGCAGGCTGATCAACGGGAGAAGAGGCGACGAGCCCTTCTTTCACCGTAATACGAAGGTATTTCAATAAACCCGGGATCGATGCCAACAGAGGGATCAAAAGTCCGACAGCCCCCTGAAAAAGAAATACCCAGTGCGGAATCGCGTCATTCGTGACATCGAAATTCAAAATCCCCGCAGCGAAAGCTGCATAGGACCGTCCGAACAGAATTGCAATCGGCATGGCAGCAAGGACCGAAAATAAAGAGATCACAAGTACATAGAGGATATATGGAAGAAGGATATCTATATATGATGCTCCGAGAGACTTCATCACTGCAATTTGACGAATCTGAGATGATAAAAGGAATAGTAGCAGGTTGATCATAACGATTCCGGCAGCCAGAACTGAGATGACTGCGAAGGCCTCCAGCAGGAACAGGAGTGAATCCAGCTGATCCGCATGCGGATGTCTGCCGGGTTCCGGAACATCCACACGGACGACGGAATATCCTTCCTCTGTCAATGCGGATCGTAGCTGCGTCGAGAGCTCACGCATGGCCTCGCGATCCGACCGGTTCTCATATGCGAAAATGCGTATCTCGTCGTACCAGTCCTCGCCACCGAGCTTCGATAATGCATCCAGGCTGAGAAACGCGTAGGAGTACTTCTCCATTGAAGCTGGCGGGAGGCCTGGCGCATGAACCCGTCCGGAGAGTTCCATCGTGCGCGCCTCGTGTCCGGGGAGTTGTATAGTCAGCGTCTCATCATAACCTTTGGAAAGCTGTGGCAGATTCTTGAGGGAATCTCGCTCGAGAGCGATTTGATTCGTTCCCGTCGGGAAAATACCCGCCTCAAGATCAAAAATGTCGACGACCTGATCTGAAAAAGTATCTGTTGCGAAAAGATACACCGTTCCGAATGAGCCGTCCTCCCGCAAAACGCGTGCCTGCACGGTTTTCCGTAAAGCAATACTCATTTCAGGGTGCTCATTGCGAAGAATGTTGACTCCTTCGGCATCAAGATCCTTGACATATAAAACGACCGAAGCCGGATTCGTGTTGAGGAAATTCGTCTGCATCTCGCGCTGCAGGATGGCGAATGCGGACAAAACAAAGCCCACACTCATGACCCCGATCATAATAGCCAGAAAGGCAAGAACCGTGCGGCCCTTATACGTTTTTAGATCACGGACGACTTTAAGAATGTTCGTTCGCATCGTACTCCCCCTTTACATTTAGATTCTGCGTGTCCGACACAATCTGACCATCATGGATATTGATTCTTCTCGTCGTCCTGCTGGCAAGCTCTTCATTGTGTGTCACCATAACGACACTTTTTCCCTGCCTGACAAGAGATGAGAGGAGTCCGAAAACATCCTCTGAGGTTCGGCTGTCCAGGTTGCCCGTGGGCTCGTCGGCAAGAAGAATGGGCGGATCATTTGCCAGTGCTCTGGCAATCGCCACGCGCTGTTGCTCACCTCCAGACAACGCGCCGGGAAACTTGTCCGCGTGAGAACACATTCCGACCTCATCCAGTAACTTCATTGCGCGTTCTTTCCTGTCCTTAAGGTTCAGCCTGCGCGAGAAATCCATCGGCAGAATGACATTCTCAAGGACGGTGAGTGTCGGCATTAATTGAAAAAATTGAAAAACAAAACCAACATTGTCGCGTCGGAAACCGGATAGACGATTCTCGTCCATGCTGTGAAGATCATTTCCGGCGATTGTAATATCGCCGTTCGTCGCGGTGTCTATCCCTCCTAAGAGATGAAGCAGCGTCGATTTTCCGCTTCCGGATTTGCCGACGATCGAAACAAACTCCCCCTTATTGATGTTGACCGTTACATTTTTCAGAGCCTCAAAGCCTACAGGGCCTGTTCCATAGGTCTTGCCCAGGTTTTCTACATGAATCACCGAATGGCCAGCGTTTTGCATGATTAATCTCCTTTTCGTGATGGGAAGCACGAAGATATTGTTCTTGTGATTCCTGTTTTGTTGCCGTATACTATGTTCGTAAACGAACACGTTGTTCGATATCTATTCTACAAATCGGAGAATCAGGGACAAGAAGCAGAATGGTCAGATTGTTCGATACGGAACAAAGTTGCCGGATTCTCCCGAAAAGGAGAAGTGACAGGATGGACGAGAAGATGGACCGACGGACACAGAAGACTCGCCGCGCGCTTCTGCTTGCGATGAGCGAGCTATTAGAGACCAAGCGATTCAATAACATCACCGTTCAGGAAATCATAGATCAGGCGAACGTCGGAAGATCGACATTTTACGCGCATTTTGAGACAAAGGATGATCTCCTCGACGCATTGATCGAAGATATTTTTGCCATGCTGGGTGGCGGGATCCGGGTGTCGTATGAAAAGGATTCGGTATCGACACGGCAATTGCCGGCCAGGGAGTTATTTGCCCATGTCGGTGACCATCACCGGCTGATACTCGGATTGATGAGAGCCGAACATGCCGACGCGCTACAGGACCGGATCAAGGCATATTGGAGTGATAGAATTCTCGAGGCTATGAAAGCCCGGGGAGTCTCGAGAACAAGCCGGGGTGTACCCGTCGAAATCTATGCATATCAAACAGCATCCACCTTGGTCTCTCTCCTGATCTGGTGGCTAAAAAACCAAATGCCCTATTCGCCGGAGCAGATGGAACAGTACTTCGAGGCGTTAGTCGGGCAGGAGTAGCGGAGGATTTCGCTTTATACAGAAAAGGGGCTGTCTCAAAAGGTTTGTAAAAGTAGACTCTAATGGTTGGATGAAGAGACTGGCACTTGGGGGTTCAC
>CAZOFY010000067.1:0-12619 GCA_964579245.1 uncultured Mageeibacillus sp. | reverse complement strand
AGATCGTCTGTTTGCGATGATTGCGTGGGTAATCATTGACAAATAACTTCTTTATTGCTCATTAATGCACATACGAGATCGTCTGTTTGCGATGATTGCATGGGTAATCATTGATAAATAACCTCGTTGTTGTTCATTGATGCACATACAAGATCGTCTCTTTGCGCCGATTGCGTGGGTAATCGTTGAGAAATAACCTCTTTATTACTCATTGATGCACATACGAGATCGTCTGTTTGTGATGATTGCGTGGGTAATCATTGATAAATAACAGCTTTATTGCTCATTGATGCACATACAAATAGCTATATTTTGCCAATTTGGTAGGTAATCATCGACAAAGGAAGAATTCAGAACTTTTTACCGAACTACGGCAAATCTCCTTAGAAAACACAACAACGACCAAAGGAATCCTCCTTCGAATGAATCGGTCCATTCCGATTGAAGGCGCCTTTGGCGTGATAAAGGAAGACGGCGGATTCCGAAGATTTCTGATGCGGGGATAGAAAACGTCCGAACCGAATTCCTGCTGATGAGCATGAGTTACAATATAAACAAACTCCATGAAAAATCCAGGGACATTGATGTGACCAACTGTTTCATATGAAGGAAATCGCTTGATTCCTGGTTGAAACAGCGAAGCAAAAGCTTATCACTGGATTTCCTTCGCCCAAAACACAAGTAATCCACGATAAGTGAATAAGAACCGCCTCTAGCGACCCTTTTGAAAGGTTACATGAGGTGCTTTCTCTTAAAATCGCATGAAAAAGGGCCATTGTTCCAGTGATTTATCAATCACTTTTGCAACAGCCACTTTTTTTCAGAGTCTGATTCATGTCTCTGCCGGTCTATCCTTATCTCCCATCCTACTGAGAAAAGTGTGAACAGGTAGCTCTTTTTCCACAGGAAGATAATATGTCATCATTGCATGCGGAGTAGCCGTTATCGACTCTCCTGACAAATTCGCCATACCGGAAACCCGGATCGGATCGAAGCGGTCTGACGGTGAGAGAACCTCCAGTTGATCGCCTTCCTGGATCTTGTTCCTTTGCGAGACAATAGCCATTCTCTTGTCTTGATCATACCCCGTTACGACACCAGCAACAAAGGCCGGGCGAAGATAGGTATTCTCGGAAAAGATCTGAGCGTTCTGAGTCGGAGGCTCAAAATAAAAGCCGGTCCCGAACACCCGGTGAACCGTTCGGTCCAATATTTCGCGCCAGTAGGGGTCAGCGTGATACTCACGTGGATTCCTCAGATAGGCGTCGACAGCTTCACGGTAAGCTTTTGTAGTGGATGCGGCATAGAAGGCGCCCTTAATCCGTCCCTCGATCTTAAAGCTATTGATACCGGCCTCTATAAGTTGTGGAATATAGTCGATCATGCAGGTATCCTTGGAGTTGAATATATATGTCCCCCGATCGTCTTCTTCGACCGGCAGGATCTGGTCTCTGCGCTTCTCTTCCATCACAGAATACTTCCAGCGGCAAGGTTGCGCACATTCACCATGATTCGCATTGCGGCCTGTGAAATAATTCGAGAGAAGGCAGCGGCCTGAATACGACATACACATTGCACCATGCACGAAGCACTCAAGCTCCAGGTCATCCGGGATCTCTTTCCGGATAGCTATGATCTCCTTCAGTGTCAATTCACGTGCCAACACGATGCGCTTCGCTCCTTGACGGTACCAGAACAGGCAGGAACGTGCATTCGTTACACTTGCCTGTGTACTGATGTGAATTTCAAAATCAGGATATAACTCGCGTATGCGGGAGAAAATACCCGGGTCGGACACGATCAACGCATCGACACCTGTCTCATGACAGAATTCGATTTCACCGTCGATTTTCTCAAGATCCGCCTCATGCGCGAAAATGTTCATCGTCACATAGCAGCGCACATGATGCTCATGGGCATATTGAACAGCGCTGCGCATCTCTTCGTGATCAAAATTACCGCTCCCGGCACGAAGCCCCAACGACTTTCCGGCAAGGTAAACCGCATCTGCTCCGTAAGCAACAGCTGTTACCAGTTTCTCAGGATCGCCTGCGGGAGATAAAATCTCAACCCTGGACATCGTTACTCACCAACATCTTCTGCTGTTGTTGTTTCTGTGAGAGCATGTGTCTCGTCGTCTGTCCAGTTCGGACGATATTTCTCTACATTCGCATTATGCTCCTCTAGAGTAACGGCAAAAGCCGAGCCGCCTTTGATCCCAGTGGCACAGAAATACATATAATTCTCGTCGGTCGGATAAAGAGCGGCAGTGATGGCATCAATACCGGGCATGCAGATCGGTCCCGGCGGAAGCCCCGCATGCAGGTACGTGTTATAGCCACTCGCTCTGAGTCTGTCGGCCGGATTGTCGGCTGACCATACTTTCTCGAGTCCGTCGATCTGACGCAGATAATTGATTGTGGCGCAGGATTCGAGGAGTTGGCTCGACGGGTCCTCTGAATTCAGGCGGTTGTGGAAAACGCAGGAGACGGTCCGCATATCACTGAGTCTTGCCTCCTGCTGAATGATAGAAGCCAGTGTAATGACCTGATCCATCGTCATACCGATTTTCTCGGCACGAATATACAGATCCTCATACTGATCCAATTTCCTCTGCGTATTGCGGAGAAAGGTATCGATGATCTCCTCTTCAGAGGCGTTAATATCGAAGAAATAGGTATCCGGAAATAAATATCCGTTCAAAATATAATCGCGATTCTCGTTAACTGAAATTTGCGAAACGAACTCATATTCAACGAACATGTTCTGACTGTTCATGTACTTATCAAGCTTAGCCGGATCAAATTCCAGGCCGCTGTCAAGTAGCTTTTTCTTAAGCTCAAGATATGTCATACCTTCTTGAAACGTGATCTTAATGACCTCCGGCTCCTGGCACAGCATGTACATAATCTCATCGTAGGAAAGATCCTTTGTAAGAAAATGCGTGCCCGACAGGTACCCGCCATCAAAACCGTTAAACTTTGACAACAACATGAAAACCAATGTGTTATTGATCAGACCTGCATCCTCGAGCTTTTCGGCAATCGCCTCTGTGTTGTCACCGCTGTTGATAACGAGCATGATTGCATTCGGCGTATCTCGGTTGATGACAAGCGACCCCGTCTTGAGATCCCTCGCAAGAGTCTCGAAGCGGGCATCCTGAGATGTCACGTAATTATAACCGAGAAAGATACCAACGACTCCTGCTATGACCATAAGCAGAAGCGCGACGAGCAGCGCCGTCATTCTTCTGAGCTTTTTGGAAAACATATCTTCCCGAGGCCCCTCTTACCCTATTTCTTGCTTCTTGCCTTCATTCTCATGTCGGAATTCAGGATCTGCTTACGCATCCGGATGCTCTTCGGTGTAATCTCACAGAGTTCATCATCAGCAATAAACTCCAGGCACTGCTCCAAGCTATACTGCAGCGGGGGCACGAGACGTAAAGACTCGTCAGTACCTGATGCCCGCATGTTGGTAACTTGCTTCTTCTTACAGACATTGACAGTGATATCCTCATTCTTCGGGTTAACACCTACGATCATTCCTTCGTATACGTGAGTGCCTGCGCCTATAAACAACGATCCTCGCTCTTGTGCATTATAAAGTCCATACGTTACAGCTGCGCCATCTTCAAAGGCGACCAGAACGCCGTGTGAGCGTGTCTCGATTGCTCCGGCGTATGGCTCAAAGCCGCATATAACGCTGTTCATTATACCATTGCCCTTTGTGTCGGTCAAAAATTCGGAACGATATCCGATGATGCCTCGCGTCGGAACCTTAAACTCCATGCGTGTATATCCCTTTTCGGGAGGAAGCATATTGACCATCTCGGCTTTTCTCTGCCCGAGTTTCTCGATAACAGCCCCTACGAAATCCTCCGGTACATCCACAAGAAGCATTTCGACAGGCTCCTGCATCTCACCGTCGACCTCTTTTAAAATAACGCGAGGCTTCGATGCCTGAAACTCATATCCTTCCCGACGCATGGTCTCGATCAGAATCGACAGGTGAAGTTCGCCTCTTCCCTTTACAATGAAGGATTCCGTGGTATCCGTCTCTTCGAGACGCATGGATACGTTTGTTTCCATTTCCTTAAACAGACGATCGCGAAGGTGACGTGAGGTGACATATTTGCCTTCCTTGCCTGCGAATGGACTGTTATTTACCGAGAAGGTCATGGATATCGTCGGCTCATCGATATTTACAAATGGAAGTGCCTCAACACAGGAAGGTTCACAGATGGTATCTCCAATGTTGATATCGGGAATACCGGCTACGCAAACAATCTCTCCGACAGTTGCCTCAGTAACTTCCTGTCGTCCGAGTCCCTGAAAACGCATCAACTTCACGACTCGGGAAGAACGTGTTGCCGATTCGCCAAAAGCGCACACTACGATGTTCTGGTTCTGGCGGATTGATCCGCGTTCGATTCTGCCGATAGCAATTCGCCCAATATAGGGATCAGAGTCAATATTAGAAATCAAGAGCTGAAGCGGAGCTTCTGTATCTCCTTCCGGGCAGGGTATCGAATCAATGATTGTCTGTAACAGCGGATGGAAATCGAGCTCGGCTCCACTCTCATACTCAGCGAGATCGAGGCAGGAGAAGCCCATTTTTCCAGAAGAATAAATGACAGGAAATTCGAGTTGATCATCGTCCGCGCCAAGCTCAATAAATAATTCGAGAACCATATCGACGACCTCAATAGCCCGTGCATCCGGACGATCGATCTTGTTGATGCAAACGATCGGGCGAAGGCCCATCTCCAATGCTTTTCGCAGAACAAAGCGAGTCTGCGGCATGGGACCGTCGTAAGCGTCGACGACAAGCAAGACACCGTCAACCATCTTCAAAACACGCTCGACCTCGCCTCCGAAATCAGCATGTCCGGGAGTATCGACAACATTTATTCGGCATTCATTATAGGTAATGGCTGTATTTTTTGCCAAAATTGTAATGCCGCGCTCTCTTTCCAAAGCGTTGGAGTCCATCACTTGCTCCACAATTTGTTCGTTCTCACGATAAATGCCGGACTGCTTCAGCATAGAATCGACAATCGTTGTTTTACCGTGGTCAACGTGGGCAATAATGGCGATGTTGCGCAGGTTTTCAATTTTGGTCATAGAAATGGTTCTCCCTTATTCTTTTTCTCTCTCTCGCAAATAGAAGCGCAGAGGTGTGCCTTCAAATCCGAAGTTCTTTCGGAACTGGTTCTCTAAATATCTTTCATAAGAAAAGTGCATAAGATTCTTGTCATTCACGAAAAGAATGATCTGCGGCGGAAAAGTAGCGATCTGTGTCCCGTAATAGATCTTCAGACGTTTTCCCTTATCCTGAGGTGTAGGAACCATCGCGGTCGCTTCTCCCAAAACATCGTTCAGAACACCGGTCGTCAGCCTCTTGCCTGCTTGTTCGTGTACATGATTGATCAAAGCAAAGAGCTTGTCTACACGCTGCCCCGTCTTGGCAGAAATAAACAGGACCGGCGCGTACGACATGAAGGAAAAGCGTTCTTTGACGTCTCTTTCCATACGCTCTAACGTCCCGGTCTCCTTTTCGACGGCATCCCACTTATTTACGGCAATAATGCAGGCTTTCCCTGCGTTATGGGCAAAACCGGCCACCTTTGTATCCTGTTCGGTAACCCCCTCAGTCGCATCGATCAAAATGACGCACACATTTGCTCGTTCAATTGCCGCCAGAGATCGGATCATGCTATATTTTTCCACGTTATCCTCGATACGGCTCTTCTTGCGAAGACCTGCCGTATCAATAACGGTAAATGTTCCGTTCTTGTTCGTAACGACGGAATCTATCGCATCTCTCGTCGTTCCCGGAATATTCGACACAATCGAGCGTTCCGCACCGGTCATCTTATTAGAAAGGGAGGATTTTCCCGAATTCGGTTTACCGATCAGAGCCACCCTTATTGTATCTTCATCCGCGCCCGACTCCGACGGCTCGGGAAAATGGGTGTACAAAGCATCAAGAAGCTCTCCTATCCCTAATCGATGGGAGGATGAGATCGGGAAAATCTCCCCTAAACCAAGATTATAGAATTCATATAACTCGTTGGGGAGAGAACCGACATGGTCGACCTTGTTGACGCAGACAACCACTGGTCTCCTTGATTTTCTGAGCATGACGGCGATGTCATGATCCGATGCTGTCAATCCCGATTTAATGTCACACATGAAAAGAATGACATCAGCCGTATCGATTGCGATCTGAGCCTGGGCTCTCATGCTCTTAAGAATCTCATCATCCGTTGCAGGTTCAATCCCGCCCGTATCGATCAGAAGGAAGGTTCGCTCCCGCCACGTCGCCTCGGAATAGATACGGTCACGAGTGACGCCCGGTTTATCGTCAACGATTGAGATTCTCTCGCCAATCAGTGCGTTGAAAAAGGACGACTTTCCCACGTTGGGGCGTCCGATGATTGCTACGACAGGTTTACTCATGCGTTCTCCTCCTTCTGCCCGGCATTTGGCCGCCGGCGGCTTAGGAATCGGTTTGTTACTTGGTCAAGAGAATCAAGAAGGCCTGCTCCGGATGCATGGCAAACGCAGACCGGAACCTGTATTCTTTGCTCAAATTGTTCTAATGTCATATCATCGAGAAAAATATCCTCATCAGATTTCAGCATGCAATCCGCGATCATAACCAGATCGGGCGATTCATTTCTCCGCTCTCGCAGCTCTTCAATAGCCGAAGCAAGATCGCTTCCCGTAAGAAGTCCCGAAACTGTGATCAAATCACCGAAAAATCGATTCCGGACCGCATGGACTTCCAATGTGACATTATAAAGCAGTGAAATGCGTTCCGCAAACAAATTCAGTGTGTTTGCCGCATCTACTCCGGTTAGCACGAAAATCCTCTGTCTACCCCTATCAATGTTTGTGCTATTTGTCGTGACTCTCCTGCTTCGTTTGAGCAATCCCTTCCTCATCTCCCGCATAAAGTCCGACAGCATACCGACACCGTTTTCAAGCTGAGGGAAGCCTTCATACATAAAGGCTGCAGGAATCCCGGCACCCGCACGAAGATAGAATTCATCAGCTGCAAAGAAAAGGCGCTTCCCGCGTGTTTTCATGAAAGTTCTCTGCCACCGGGTGACAATTTTCAAAACACCGGACGCCGTTTCCTGATCGTAAGGCTTGAGTGCATAAAGATTGTTCTCGTCTCGAAACTTCGTGATTCCGACCGGAACGACAGCAATGGATAATAGTTGCGGGCCAAGCGAGGATAAATCTGTAAGTGTCCTCTCCAAGACCTCTCCATCATTGATGCCGGGGCAAAGAACGATCTGACAATTGAGCGAAATCCCGCTCTCAATGATCTTATGCAAACGCTTCATCAGATCCTTCGCATTCGGATTCTTCATCATACGGACGCGGACCTCTGGGTCAGTCGCGTGCACAGAAACGTTCATCGGTGATAAGTGATAGGACAGGATCCTATCAAACTCCTGATCGGACAGATTGGTCAACGTGACATAATTCCCTGTCAGAAAGGACATCCGCAAGTCATCATCCTTGAAGTAGAGAGTCTTCCTCATGCCCTTCGGAAGCTGGTCAATAAAGCAAAACAAGCACTTGTTCCTGCAGGACATACAAGAATCCATCAAGGGCTCCTCAAAACTCAGGCCCAGATCCTCATCCTCGTCCTTCTCCACAAGTGCTTCAAGATAGGTCTTGTCCGCCAGAAGAAACATGACGGTCAGCTCTTCGGCCGCCATTCGGATACGGTAATCGAAAACATCGACCACCTCCCGGCCGTCAATAGAGATTAAAATATCTCCAGGCACGATCCCGAGTTCATCAGCGATACTGTTTTCCGTAACCGCGGAAATTTTCCGCAGGTCTTCCTGTCCGGCCGTCAAACGCCTGTCCTCCAGTGATCCTTGGCTCCGTCATGAAAAACGGATAAAAAAACGGTGCCCATTCCTTAGTAGAATCTGCACCGCCGTTCTTGTAATTCGTCGTGTCCAGCCGGAATCAGGCTGTTTCTTCGATCTTAACAATTTCCTTGCCATCCAGATACCCGCAGGTCTTGCAGACCTTATGGCGCAGCATCTTTGTATGGCACTGAGGGCATTCTACGAGTCCGGGCAGACCAAGCTTCCACGCACTTCTATGACGGGAAGTTCTTGCCTTTGACCACTTACGCTTAGGATTTGCCATGTTCCACCTCCATCAGTAACCTGTCGACATCACCGCCGACAATCATCGACGCCACACTTATCGTCTAAAGGCGCGAATGATATTATCATATATAGAACCGCACTTTGTCAAGACATTAACACAAGTATTTGTATTTTATATCGGTTTCTATTCAGTTTCAAGAGCAATTTTCATGGACAGCCGATTTTCGGTCGGGTCAGCCCCCCGGAAAAGCAATTGATAGCACAAAACCAGTTCATATCCGGCACAACCCTCTGAAGCGCCCGCAACTTCGGGAAAATCCGGAATGGTCATACTCAGCGTCCGGATCTCCATGACCATTTGGCCTTGCGGAATCGTCAAATACCCTGTTGTCGTAGATTCTTTCTGAAAGCAAAGATCCAGCTTGCCGGAACCGGACCGTTCCAACATAAGCTGCTCCCGGGATTTTAGATATGTCATGCGGTACTCTGAAGCGGGCTCATCCTTCTCATCGGAGGGCTGTGTCCAGGAAAGGATGAACCCGTCCGATCCGCCGGCGAGTGTGCCGGCATAGCTCTTCTTGGCTGAATCAAACAGTCCGCTTTGTATTTGAATGTTTACAGACCGCATCTGCAGATCTTGATCGGACTGGTCACGCATAATCTTCGACCCGTACATGTCTGGCACCGATCACCTGATCACTGCCGAGAAACGGTGCCGTCACACGGTCAAACCGCTCCGGGTCATCGCTGGTGTAAAACAGTCTCGTCTGATCCCTACCCTCCTCAGCCTGCATATTGCGGCTTTGCAGGAGCGGTTTGATCTTCGAAGCAACACTGACTCCCGAATTGACGAGTCGAACATGATCTCCCATGACCTCCGCGATAATTTTCGAAAGGAGCGGATAGTGCGTGCAGCCAAGCACCAAGGTATCGATGTCATTGCTTTTCAGAGAGGATAAATAGGCTTCTGCCGTCAACCGTGCGATTTGATTATCCCACCAGCCTTCCTCTGCCAACGAAACAAACAGGGGACAGGCCGACTCTTCGATATATACTTGTCGCAAAGCATCAACATTCTCGCCTTTCGAAATGAGCGAAGACGCCGCTTCAGAAATCACCTGATGATAGATGCCGCTTGATACTGTTGCACGCGTCGCCGCTACGCCGATACGTCCGTTCTTCGTGATTCTTACCGCTTCTTCTGCCCCGGGAGTGATTACCTCTACCACCGGAACTTTAGCCTCGAGACGAACAGCGTCGAAAGCATGGGCACTTGCCGTACTGCAGGCAATTACAATCATCTTGACGTCCTGGCGAAGCAAGAATCGCATATCCTGCAGGGAATAAGTCACGATGGTATCGTGGGATTTGGTACCGTATGGAGTTCGACCGCAATCGCCAAAATAGACCGTGCTCTCATTCGGCAAGGCCTCCCATATTTCTCGTAAAACCGTCATTCCCCCGATACCGGAATCAAAGACTCCGATTGGTCGATTGTCAAACGCACTCCGATCCGATTTCATACAAACATCCATCAGTCGATACTCTCCACACGCTTCTTGCTCTCGTACTCGGCGCAAGCGTATTTAACCAATCTGTTCATCAGTTTATCCAGCGGAACACCGGAAGCCTCCCAAGCCTTAGGAAACAAGCTGATCGCCGTAAACCCGGGCAGGGTATTGATTTCATTGAGATACAAAGCTCCGTTCACCTTATCCAGGAAAAAATCCACGCGACTCAATCCTTTTGCTCCGGATATTTTGTATGCCTTGACAGCAAGCCGTCTTACTCGCTTCATAAGGTCCTCATCAATCTGCGCGGGCAAGTAGACGCTTGCCCCGGATGCGCTGAAGTATTTTGTCTGATAGTCATAGAACGGAACGCTGTCATCTGTTGCGATTTCTCCGGCGACTGAGGCCAAAGGCTTCTCGTTGCCCATGACTGCAACCTCTATTTCTCTTGCATGAACATATTCCTCGATTAAAACAGTGCAGTCGTACAAAGAAACTTCCCGCAATGCAAGAACAAGCTCAGGCAATGTGTTTGCCTTCATCGTTCCGACGGACGATCCTCCGTTGGAGGGCTTGAGAAAGCAAGGTAATCCGACAGCCTCAGCGACCTCACGGGCCACAGCATGTATGTCCTTCTGTATCTCTGTTCTTGTTGCCGATGTGAATTTGCATTGCGGTATACGTGCCCGGCTGAAAACTCTCTTTGCACAAAGCTTATCCATCAATATGGCAGATGCAAGAACTCCCGAACCGACATAAGGCAATCCGCAAAGCTCAAGAAACCCTTGTAAGGCACCGTCCTCGCAGTTGATACCATGAACGGCCGGAAAAACCACGTCCGGCTGGATCCCGCCGGCCGCAGCGACAAGAAAATCCTTCACGGAAAGAGGACCGCCGTCGGAGCAAGATGAGAAAACGAGTTTTTCTTCCCATTTCATATTCAGAATATCTTCATCCGGTCCGTCAAATCTTCCCCATCGCCCATCCTTCGTGATACCGGTCCGGATCACTCGGAATCCGGCCTTGCGTAACCCGGTGATAATATTGTATGCCGAACGACAGGAAATCAAGTGCTCCGTTGAAACCCCACCGAAAAGAACAAGAATCTTCTTAGCCATAGATATTCCTCCAAGTATTGTTGCGGAGTCATTCGCAATCCTGGAAAACCCATTCCAGGTGTAAATCGAGTAACATTTTACCATGAAAACTCGGCAGAGACACATTTTTTGACCGAAAGTTCTCCGAATTCACAGTGATCGATGGTAAAATGTAACGGCAAAACTCGTACAGCCTGAACGCATCGGTTCTTTTGACCAGATGCAGAAATATGCCCGATTATAAGAGGGCGGAAAGAACAGCATATGAAAAGTTTCACCATCCAAGCAGATAAAAACGGAAAGCACGTCGTACGCGCGGCGATTTCGGAGTTTGACACATTAACTCCGCAGGTCTTACAAAAAGCGTTGAAGAAAAAGGATATCCGGGTAAACAGCAAGCGGATCAACGAGGATATTGAGGTTTTTACGGGAGATATCGTCGAATTATGGATACCGGACGAGTATTTCACTCGCAAAGCACCGTCTGCGGGCTTGCCGTCTGATCTGGCCGATTACAAGATCGTCTCGGAAACAGACCGTATTCTTGTCGTAAACAAGCGCCAGGGACTTGCCGTTCATTCCGGAAAAGGGACGGAGGGTCCCGCTCTGATTGACTTAATCCGAAAGAACCAGAAGGATCCTGCGATCGATCTTTGCCACCGCATCGATATGAATACAGGCGGACTCGTCATGTTGGCCAAGGGTAAGGAAAACCTCGAGCATGCGATCGATCTTTTCAAGAAAAATCTGATCACTAAGCGATATCGATGTCTTGTCCGGGGCGTACCGAGCGTCGGTGATCCCTGCGTATGTGCTGATGAGACAATCATGTTGGAAATTCGCGCTTTTCTGGAAAAGCCGACACGCGGCAATGTTTTTATCCATGATGTCGCGGAAGAGAATGACATGCCAATCGTGACGCGCTACCGTGTCCTTTCAACGCTTCACGGTGCCGGTCCGGATAATGAGGACGTATCGGAGATCGAGGTTGAGCTCGTGACCGGACGAACACATCAGATCCGCGCGCAGTTTGCTCATTTAGGTCATCCAATCCTTGGTGACGGCAATTACGGAAGAAATCAATACAATCGTTTTTTTCACACAAAAAACGGATCCAGGCTTCGGTATCAGCAGTTGTTTGCCACGACTCTTCTGTTTGGTAAGATCCCAAGAGAAAACAGGCATACCGCATTGTCCGGGAGATCCTTTTCCATCATTCCGATGTATGACATCGATCTGTCCTTCTCCCCGGTCAAGCTATAACAATGATTTTCTTTGGAGTACATGGGAAACGGGCTGTTGCAAAAGTGATTGAAGAATCACTGGAGCAAGGCCCCTTTTCATGTGTTTTAAGAGAAACCACCTCCGGTGACCTTTCAAAAGGGTCGCTGGAGGCGGTTCTTATTCACTTATTGTGGATTCTTTTTGTTTTGGCGCAGGAAATTCAGCGATACGCTTTTGCTTAACTGTTCAAACCAGGAATCAGGCGATTTCTTTCATGTGAAGAAGCTGGTGACATCGGTTTCCCTGAATTTTAGCATGGAGATTGTTTATGTTGTAACCCATGCTCATCAGCAGGAATTCGGTTCGGACATTTTTATTTCCCCGCATCAGGAATCTTCGGAATTCGCTGTCTTCTTTTATCACGCCAAAGGCACCTTCAACCTGAATGGACCGATTCATTCGAAGGAGAATTCCTTTGGGTGTTGTTATATTTTCTAAGGAGATTTACCGTAGTTCGGGGAAAGGGCTTTGCATTCTCCATTTGTCGATGATCACAGACTAAATCGGTGAAAAAGGGGTTTAAGTATGTGCATCAATGAGCAATAACGTGGTTATTCGTCATTGATTACCCACGCAAT
>CAZOFY010000066.1:0-12713 GCA_964579245.1 uncultured Mageeibacillus sp. | reverse complement strand
GAACAGCCAAAGCGCGGATCTAGGCCGTATTTTGGGCCGGCGGACGGGCTCGGGAGCGAGATTTTACGGCCTGGAACAGCCAAACCGCGAACTCAGGCCGTATTTCGCGACGGCAAGCTTATAAGACCAGACTTACCCTCTGTGGCCAGTTTCATCTTGCCACTGCAAGCGCACATCCGCAGTTGTTCTTTTGAAAAGATCCTCCGGAGCATATTTCTACTGCCTTTGCACGAGAACAACAATCAGCAAATCCTCGGCAAGCCCTCTCCGACAAGCTCGTGCAAAACGCGGATACCGCCGATCCCCGTTCGAAGAATAACCTCCGGCGAGGAACCTCCGGACGTCTTCTCGACGCGTCCGATCACCGCCGCTTTTTCCGCAAACCGGCACGACCTCATCACGGACAAAGCCTTCTCTGCATCTGCCGACGCGACGACGGCAATCATTTTTCCTTCATTTGCCATATATAACGGGTCCAGTCCGAGAATGCCGCAGAACGCACGAACACTTGCAGCGACCGGCATGGCCTTTTCTTCCAGCGCGATCCTCTTGCCGGACGCCTGTGAAAACTCGTTCATAACTGTGGCGAGGCCTCCCCGCGTAACATCCCGCATCGCACGCACTCTTATTCCGGCCTTTGCCAGCGCCTCAGGGATACGGTGAAGCGGAGCGCAGTCGCTTATGATTGTGTTTTCAATCTCCATTCGGGCAGACAAAATGGACGCGTGATGATTTCCGAGATCCCCCGAAAGGAGGATCACATCCCCCTCCTCGATCGAACCGGCACCGGGTATCGAGCGGTCATCATAGACAAATCCGATTCCTGTCGTGTTGATCATCAAGCCGCCTTTTCCCTCGACGACCTTGGTGTCTCCGGCTACGATCAGCACATCTGCCTCCTGTGCGGCAGCGGCCATGGATTTGACGAGTCTCTCGAGGACATCGGTATCAAGACCCTCCTCCAGAATGAATCCGCATGTCAAATATCGAGGCTCCGCACCGCTCATGGCGAGGTCGTTAATCGTACCGCAAACAGCAAGCTTTCCGATATCCCCGCCGGGGAAAAAAACCGGCGTAACGACGAAGCTGTCCGTCGTAATTGCGATACGCGGCGAGCCGTCCACAACGGCAGCATCCTCCATGCGCATCAGAACAGGGTTCGTGAAATGCCTGGCAAATATCGTAGAGATCAATTCAGCTGTTGCTCTTCCGCCGCTTCCGTGCGACATATTAATTTTCATCCGTTGCATCTCCGTCTCTCGTCTTCTGTTTTTGTTTCCCGTCGGTTTTTCTCTCGCTTTCAAAGGCGCTCCTGCAGCTTCCTTCGGCAGAAACCATACAGGCGCCGACAGGGTTTTCCGGCGTACAGCTTTTCGCGAACAACGGGCATTCGTCGGGGGCTGCACTGCCGACAAGGATCTCGGAGCAGCGGCAGGCACGGTTCCTCACACGATCCTCCGTCAGGTCTCTGCTCCCGGCATCATATGCTTGGAATTCCTCACGGAGAACGAGTCCTGAATCTGGCAAAACACCGATCCCTCGCCACGACGCATCACACGGCTCGAAAAATTGCCGGATCTTCTCCTGCGCCCGGATATTCCCCCGTACGGTCACCGCCGAAGGGTACAGGTTGAGCACGCGGGGAGCCTTGGCCTCGATCAGTCGTACCAGAGCATAGATCCCAGACAGAAGGTGCCGGTCATCAAAGCCCGCCACGACAAAAGGGACCCGATAACGGGCGGCGAGCGGTTCGAATAATTGGCTCCCGGTTATGACACTGACGTGCCCGGGTGCCAAGAGCCCGTCAATCCGCCCGGATGATTTCTCCAGAACGCAGGCGATCGCCTGCGGCATCGTTTTTAGCGAGGTAAGAAAGCAGACATTCTTTATCTGCCCCTGATGAAGCTGTTCCAGCACTGCGGCATAAACGGCGGCGGTCGTTTCGAAGCCGACAGCCGCAAAAACAAACCGGGTCTGCGGATCCCGCTGAGCGAGGCGAACGATTTGCGAAGGCGAATAGACCATTTCGATCCGTCCGCCGGCCGCTCTTGCGTCGGCAAGACTTCGCGAGGAACCGGGAACACGAAGCATGTCCCCAAAGGTGACGACGCAGGTGCCGGGCTCAAGGGACAATGTGATCAGGCGGTCTACGTAGGATGTGACCGTCACGCAGACCGGACAACCCGGTCCGGAAATCAGCCGGATTTTCCCGGAAAGCAAGCTGCGAAGACCCGAACGGGCAATCTCGGTCGTATGCGTTCCGCAGACCTCCATGATCGTGATCCCGGGTCCGTCGTATGCCTGCAAATAAGCCAGAGCATCGATCATAGGTTCTCCAATTCCTCGTACAGATCCCTTAGAATATCTGCCTCTTCCTCCTGAAGAACCTGTAAAATACATCCGGCGTGAACAAGGACTGAATCACCGGGCCGGACCTTTACCAGTCCGGCCTCTGCCTCGATCCGGTTTCCCTCAAAATCAACCACAGCCTTACTGCCTTTAACGGAAATCACTTTTCCCGGTACAGCAACACACATACTGATTACAGCCCCTTTCTTCGGAGTGCGGCGATCCACGCCTGTCCCAGACTGATCGATCCGTCGTTAGGCGGGAGCGCTTCATTCATATATACGGAAAAAGCATTTTCTTTCAATCGTTTTGTGATCATTTCCGTTAAGATCGCGTTGGCAAAAACTCCACCTGCAAGCGCGACCCGGTTCTCGCCGGCTTTCGCACGGATCTTTATACATTCGTTCACGGTCATCTCCGCAACCGCCTCATGAAAAGCGTACGCCAGGGCACGACGGTCAATCCCGACGAGATAGGCATAACGTATGTCGCGAACGATCGCTGCCGCGTCCGGCATCCCCTCATCCTTGTCCCGTGCCTTTGCGAAATGCAGGGCGAACGGAGCAACCTCACATTCCACGGCCTCTTCCGCCGCGTTTTCGAGAAGAATTGCGCTTTCGCCCTCAAATGTATTGATATCACTGATCTCAAGAACATTGCAGACCGCATCGAACAGTCTTCCCATACTCGAGGTCTTGAAGGTAAGCGTCTTATTCCGGAGAGCGGCACGCAAAAGATCGGAATCCTCATGCCGCATATCCTCACCCGTCGCAGCCAGATAGCAAAACGCCGTGGTATCGGGCCTTTTGGCGGCCGTATCGCCGCCGACGATGCGAACATTGGCAAGATGTATTTCCCGGGTAAATGCGGATCCCTGTATCAACAGAAATTCTCCGCCCCAAATATTACCGTCCGTACCGTATCCGGTACCGTCAAACGCGACCCCGATGCAGGAAGGCAGGTGGTGCTCTGCCATGACGGAGGCTATATGTGCGTGATGGTGCTGGACGTTCAGTATCTCTGTGACCTTCGGGACCTCCGGGATGGTGTCATGAAACTTGCCCATGTCCTGCGGCTTTGAGACTTCGAACTCGGCGTCCTGGGCAGCGTCCGTTTCGGTTTCCTGCGAAGCGTCCGCTCCGGCGTCCTGGGCGGCATCCGTTCCGGCGTCCTGGGCGGCGTTCGTTCCGGTTCCCTCCGGGGAATCAGAAGTCTCTGTCCCGGATTCTTCGTGAGGCAATTCTAGATCCTTCGACGGGTCCGGAGCGTCTGCTTCCTCTTCGCGCGGACAATCAGAACCCCCCTCCGCGGGTGATTCAGAATCTGTTGATCTCTCTGCTTGCGAATCAGACATCCCGTCCGTCCGGCTCTTCGGATCCTCGGTTGTGACAGCCGAACCGTCGGAGACAGCGGTCTCATCGATGACCTCAACCTGTATAGAGACGTCGGATGAGGTGTTCTCCGCCGCCGTCTGTATGAATTCCTTCGGAGTCAGACCGGAAGACTCATTCTGTTCATCCATGAACAGATCATCGAATCCGTAGTCCTGATGGTGAGTGTTCTCTTCCTCCGTCTTGTTTTCCGTAATTGTCTCTTGTCTTGGCCTTGATCCGGCCGGTACAGCGACCATGCGGCCGGAATGATAGTCCGGGTGCATATCTCTGACCAGGATCTCCGGTTCAAGCCCCAGCAAGCGGGTCATACGTAAATACTCGGCCAAGTAATTCTTTTGCGAGCCGAACGACTCCAGATCTCCGAAATACTGACTGATATATGCGTTCTCATCCGTCATGAGACAAAAGGTAGACTTCAAGTCTCCTCCAGTCGCGAGAATCACAGCATCCGTTTTCTCCTTCAAGAAGATCGGTGTCGGCGCATAGCCTCGGCTACGGCGTATAAACTGTATTCGATCTCCGATGACACGGACAACCGAATCATCGAGCGGAGTAACGATCTCCCGTTCATGATAAAGAATTCCGTGCGGCACCTCTTTCGAAGGCACGGGAACATCCTCATCCCGAAAAACAATCGGAGCATCCGTTGGATTCAGGCTGGTCACGACCAGCGGACCACAGGCCTCGGTCAGCATCAGGTGTAGTCCTGTGTACGGAAGAAATATACCGACGTTGCGGCTGTCTCCAACGACGCTTCTCGAAAAGCGCTCCTGCGAAGGCTTGAGGAGTACGATAGGACGGGCAGAAGAAGTAAGGAGCCCCGCTTCTTTGTCGGACACCCGGCAGATCGCCTGCACGTCAGCAAGAGTATGCATCATCACGGCAAGCGGTTTATTGTCGCGGTGTTTGTGGGCACGAACGGCCAAAACCGCTTCTTCGTCATCGGCAACACAGACAAGCTGATAGCCCCCGATACCCTTGACCGCCAATACCCGGCCGGTCTTCAGCATACGGATTGCTTCCCCTAACGCTTCTTCCCCGGACAGGGATCTTTCCTGCGTCGCAAGAAGAAGTCGGGGTCCGCAATCGGAGCAGGAGATAGTCTGTGCGTGAGATCTTCTTCCGGTATCCTCATACTCAGCCTGGCATGCAGGACACAGAGAAAACGTATCCATCGTGATGTGTTCCCGGTCATAGGGCAAATCCTTCAGAATACTGAATCTGGGGCCGCAGGAAGTGCAGCTGATGAAGGGGTATCTGTAACGGCGATTCTCCTTGTCATTCATCTCCGCCGAGCAAGACTCGCAGATCGAAATATCCGCAGATGGGACAGGATGAAAGGAAGAATCCTCTTTGCTGTGACCGATATAAAAATCTTTCGTGTAAATCAGGCCGTCTTCGCCTGATTTTCGAATATGGATACCGGTGATATGAGCTCCGTTGGGGCATTTCGAGGACAGGACCTGCAAAAAAGCCTGCAAAACGGACTGCTCTCCCGATACGAAAATCTGAACAAATCCTCCGCAATTGCGCACGAAGCCGCTGAGGCCAAGCTCCTTGGCCACACCACGAACAAAGGGGCGATAACCGACACCCTGCACTCTTCCGACTACGACAATTTCCAGATTCATTCGACTTCGACGCCGGTGATCTCCACTTCCGTACCGGCCTTTGACGGACGGCCTTCTGTCTGACAAGAAGGACAGTTATATTGCATCAACACCCGCGGAAACACTGTACCACACGACGGACATTCCAGCGTTGACCGGGTCGTATTAATAACGACCTCCGCACCCTCACAGGGTGTCCCCTCTGAAAGCTCCCGAAAAAACATGAGAATGGTATCAGCCGAGTAGCCGGAGCTCTCTCCGACAGTCAGATACAGCTTCTTGACCTTACTCTTGCCTTCTTCTGCCAATGCCTTCAGGGCATATTCCATCATATCAGATGCCTTGTGATAATCGTGCATATTTCTCTCCTCGCGTTCCCAATCGGGTTCTGTTTATTTCTTGTGAGCGGCTATAATTGGCTGAGTACATCCTATACCGAATCGCCCGCGTCTCACACTCATCAGAGCCTATACTAGCAGATCTGCCTTTGCCTTCACAAATTTCTCCTCTGTCTTTTCCTTGCCGGGTGCAGTGTAGGCGGTATGCATGGCAAGGCACTTCTTCGGACAAGCCTCGACGCATGCGCCGCATTGGATGCATCCGAACCGGCGGATCTGCCAGGAAGACTCTCCCTTGTCGACCGTGATGGCCGATGTCGGGCATTTCTTCGAGCAGAGGCCGCAAAAGATACAATCCTCGATCGTAATTGCAATCGAACCGCGTGTGCGGACAGGGTACTCGCGGGGGACGGCAGGATACAGCCGCGTCGCAGGTTTCCGGAACAGATTTCGCAATGCGATCCTCATAAAACTGATCATATCTTTTCTTACCTCTCCGTGCAACTGATACAGGGATCAATCGTCAATATCAGGATCGGAACATCCGCCAACTGGCAGCCCTTCAGGACCTCGATCAGTCCGGGCAGATTGGCAAAGGTTGGGGTGCGTACACGCATGCGATCAAGATTCTTAGATCCGTTTGCTTTGACATAATACAGAGCCTCTCCACGCGGCTGCTCTACTCTCATGAAGTATTCGCCCTTCGGGAAGCCCTTGACCGGCACCGCAACCTCTCCCGCAGGGATCTTCTCAGCCGCCTGGCGGATCAGGTCGAAGGACTGGAAAATTTCACGAATCCGTACATCCGTACGCGCATAGGAATCGCCGATCGTGCTGATGATTGGTTCAAACTCCAGATACGGATAGGCTCCGTAGCCCATTTTTCTCGTATCGAGAGCAATGCCGGAAGCACGCATGAAGGGTCCTACGGCACCCAGGTCGTGTGCCTGCTGTTTTGTCAGGACACCTACTCCTTCCAGACGTGATCGGACGGCGGGATCCTCGAGAAAGGTCCGGGAAAGCGAACGGACTTCCTTCTCCATACCGGCGAAAATCGGCAGAAAGCTCCGGATCATCTCGTCATCCATGTCTTTTCTTTGACCACCGATCTTGTTAACAGAAAAAATCACGCGGCCGCCGGTGGAGACTTCAAACATATCGAGGATCTTCTCGCGGATTCTCCATGATTCCATGAACAGACTTTCAAATCCGAACGCGTCACCCAGAAGCCCGAGCCAGAGAAGATGGCTGTGGATACGTGACATCTCCGACCAGATCGTACGAAGGTACAAAGCGCGCTCCGGGAGCTCGATGCCCATGATGCGCTCGACGGCCTCGCAATAGCCCATGCCGTGCATGAAGCTGCAAATGCCGCAGATACGCTCGGCCACATACACATATTCCTGGAAGTCCTTCTTCTCGACCAGCTTTTCGAGACCGCGGTGAACGAATCCGATCGAAGGAATCGCTTCAACGACACGCTCATCTTCAAGAACAAGATCCAGATGGATTGGCTCCGGGAGAACCGGGTGCTGCGGCCCGAACGGGACAATACTGCGATTGGACATACCGGCGCTCCTCCTTAGTCTTTCTTAAAGGGTGTTTTCTTTTCGATATGATACAAGTTGCCTTCATAGTCCAGACTGATCATCTGGATATTCACGCCGAACAGGTCACGGATCTCATTCTCATACAGGAAGGCGGGTGTGAAAATATCGCTGATACTGGCAATCTCTTCGTCATCCTGTACGGAAAAACGCAGGTTCACCATCTCATATCCGCGCGCAAAAGAGTAGCTCAACTCGTAATGGTCCGCGAGGGTAACCGCGCAGATCTGTACGATCCGATAGCCGTCTGTCTTCAGGTGCATGGCGCCGGACAAGAGGTCCTTGCGGTCGATCTCGATCAGCTTGCCGTCCGGCCTATCCGATATTGTCTCATGTTCACTCATGTGTCTTCTCCTTTTCTCGCCGGTCATTGCGTTTCTCCTGCAACAATGCGACTGCCTTGACGACACCGTCAATGATCGCTTCCGGTCTGGCAGCACAACCGGGGACATAGATATCGACCGGCAGAACCGTATCGACTCCTCCCTTAATATTGTAGCACTCCTTGAAGATCCCGCCGTCACACGCGCAGATCCCGACGGCTACGACGACCTTCGGATGCGGCATTTGCGAGTAGATTTGGCGGACGACACTCTCGCCTTGCGCATTGATCCCGCCGGTGATCAGGAGAATATCCGCGTGTTTGGGATTTCCGGTGTTGATAACGCCGAATCGCTCGACATCGTAAACCGGTGTCAAACACGCAAGCACCTCGATATCGCAGCCGTTACAGCTCGATCCGTCATAGTGCAGCAGCCAGGGAGATCTTGATAAGCTTTTCATGCTTTGCCCTTCTTTTCTCGAAAAATCACTTGATCGCGGACAATATAATCAGGTTCAAGACACCTGTCGCGAGTGTGACAATCCAGGTGACCTTGAGCATCAGTTGCCATTTGATACGCGGAAAGACGATGTCGGTAAGAACGATCAGGAAATACGCCGCTATACAAACGGCAATAGCTATCAGCACACTCCATCTGTCGGCATATATGAAGAAAAGCCCCACAACGCCCATCAGAAAAACATTCTCATACCAGTGAGATATCTCGACAAAACCCAGGATATTTCCGGAAATCTCGGTTGTCAGGCCCTTACACATCTCCTGATGCGCGTGATGAGAGGTGCTCAAGTCAAACGGCGATTTGCGGAACTTGATCACGAGAATAAAGAGAAAGCCGATGAAAACGCCCGGCAGACGGAGGATTGCCGGCACGTCCTGGTTCATGATTCCCTGAACGGAGAAAGTGCCCGTGCTCATATAGAAGCCGATCGCAACGATGAGGACCATCGGCTCATACGCCATCATCTGAAGTAGCTCTCTTTGTGCGCCCATATTACTGTAGGGAGAATTCGCCGAGCAGGCCGACATCATGAAGAAGATTGCCGCGAGGGTCAACGCAAAAAACACCAGAAGAATATCTCCGCCCGAGAAGAACAGGCAGCCGGTAAAAACAATAAAGACAAGAAACCCGTAGACCAGGAAGTCCTGAACATTATTAACGAGGACGACCTGCTTGGCCAGGAGCTTTCTGACGTCATAAAAAGGCTGCAGAAGAGGAGGTCCCTTTCTGCCTTGCATGCGAGCTGTGATAATACGGTCGAAGCCGGAAAACAATCCGCCGATAATCGGGGCCAGCAGAAGATACAAGCCGATCGCGATTGCATCATTCATTTACAATGCACCCCCGATCGCAAAAATGGACAGAATCACCAGCAAGCCAACAGCGATCAGCGTGGACGGCAGAAGAATCTTTTTCTCTCCGAAATAATCCTCCATATACCAGTTCGCCAGATAAATCTCCTTATCTTTTCCGAAAGAATCCGTAAAATGACGGTCATCACCGGCGTTCCCTCCGCCCATATAAGACATAACAATTTTTTTCTTCTTGTTGAAGGTAAGGAACCGGACTCCAATCGGAAGAATCACAATCGCGACCAGCATCATCAGCATGATATTCAGATTTCCCTGGCTGATGATCGCCGGGATCTCGTCGTGGAAAAGCTCGGACAGGAAAGGTTCGACCGCGTACGTCGACAGGAGAGGGAACAGAAGACACAGTGCGATCATGATGAAAGCCTGCACGAGCATCGAGAGCCACTGGCTCTTGCCTACCTGTGTATGGCGGCGCGAAGAATTGTGAATGACGGCCATCAGCTTGCCGAGCCATTTCGTCCAATAGAAAAGCGTCGTCGCACTGCCGAACACGACAAAGACGACCAGCAGGAGATTATCAGAATCAATAAAGGCCTTGAGCGCTGCCCACTTCGAGATCAGCATTCCGAACGGGGCCAGGAACATGCCCGCAATACCGGTAATCATGATGAAGGCCAGGAAAGGCAGCTTGACAATCAGTCCGTGCATATCCTCGATATTTCTGCTGCCGAGAGTATTCTCGACGGCACCGACAGACAGGAACATCAGCGATTTGGACACGGCGTGGAACAGCATCAGGAGAATGCCTGCCCATGCGGCTTCGTGCATGCCGATTCCGGCGCACGCGACGATCAGTCCGAGATTCGAGATCGTCGAATATGCGAGGACCTTCTTTGCATCACTCTGCGAAATCGCTAATGCGGAGGCGGCAAGGAATGTGAATCCTCCAATCGACGTGACCATCGTACCGGCCAGATTCCCCGCAAACAGCGGAGAAAGGCGAAGCAACAGATACACGCCTGCTTTGACCATCGTTGCGGAATGCAAAAGCGCGGACGTCGGTGTTGGCGCGACCATGGCTCCGAGAAGCCAACCCGAGAAAGGCATCTGCGCACTCTTCGTCATCGCGGCAAGCGCCAGGAGAACCAAAGGAATAATGACGACTTGTCCTTCTTCTCCTGCGGCCAGTATGCCCTGCAGGTCATCGACTCCCAAGACAAGACCGGAGTAGGCAATCGCGGCGGCAAATCCAAGTCCGCCCAGAAGGTTCATCCACAGTGCGCGGAAGGCATTGTTCATCGCCTCATTCGTCTTCGTATACCCGATCAGAAGAAAGGAGCACAGACTCGTGATCTCCCAGAAAAAATACATCCATGCAAGGCTGTTCGAGAAAACAAGTCCGAACATCGCGCCCATAAAGACAAACAACAAAGCAAAGAAGGTGCCGGAGCGATCCGCCACCTCGGTATGGTGTTGATGATATTCCTTCATGTACCCGACGGCATACACACAGATAAAAGAACCGACGATGCCAATCATCAGTACCGTCATGACGGTGAACTTATCCGAGAAAAGGCGGACCGGCTCGATAGCGCCCTCCGCCAAGCGATCTCCGGAGTTCATGCCCGCGCTTGAGAAAAGCTCCAGCCAGACCATCAGGCCGGTCTGTGCCAGAGAAAGAAGAGCAACATAGTACTTCTTATATCGAAAGGAGAAAATAACAACAACTAATGTCAGAAGAATCTCGGCCACAAGAATCCCCAGGTCCGCCCCGCGTGTCGCCGTCAAATAGCCGACGGCCTTTTTTTGAAAAATTCCGGTCACCGAATAGACGAGGGCTGCCATGATAATCACAGAGCAGGACGCGACGACAAAGAGTCTTCTGGGCAATCCCTGCTTCCTCATCATCGACGATATCAGTGCCGCCAGAAAAGGAAACCCGATAAGAAAAAGAATCACTTCCATAGCATTTACCAAGTCCTTAAAAAATCACAACGGGTTGTATTCTACTCCTCGAAATTTTGATTTTCAATAGGTTTCAGACGAGTCAGCTAAAAATGATTTTCATTTTGCCTAATAAGTCAATTATAGTCCAGATTTTGAATAGAAATAGGGTCCCTTTTTCGCGATTCCTGCAAAAAGGACGTTTTTTCTTGCAAATTTGGTTTCTTATTCGTGTGTGAATTGCAAAAGTGATTTTCAAGAGATCGATACATGGTCCGCTCTTATGCCCTCACTAACCAACCTCAATTGCCGCCTTTTCAAAGTGTCGGCCAAGCTAGGTGGTATAATGACCCTGTTAACAGATTACAGGGAGGTGCTAATATGGAAATGAGAAAGTATGTTGCCGAGTTCATCGGAACGGCTGTTCTGGTCATCATGGGTTGCGGAACTGCTATGTTAGTCGGGACAGATGCTGTCAGCGGGTCCGGATATATTCTGACGGCTTTTGCATTCGGCCTGGTCATTGTCGGAATGGCATATTGTGTAGGAAATATCTCGGGTTGTCATATCAATCCGGCAGTCTCACTTGGGGTTCTGATCAGCGGGGGCATGAGCCTTTCAGCTTTTATCGGATATGTAATATCACAGTTGTTGGGCGCATTGGCAGGCGCAGGAATTTTGGCCGCTATATTTAATCTCGGCGGAATCACGGACAAGACAGGCGGCTACGGCTCGAACGGACTGGCCGGAGTAGGCGGTAGCATCTTCGCCGGTCTCCTGGTTGAAGTCGTGCTGACCTTCGTTTTTGTGATGACAATTCTCGGCGTAACAAGCAAGAAGGCCGGGCATGGATCCTTCGGCGGATTGATCATCGGCTTGACTCTTGTCCTTGTTCATATTCTGGGTATCGGCCTGACCGGCACCTCAGTCAATCCGGCTCGTAGCATCGGGCCGGCTGTTGTTGCCGCAATATCCGGCAACACGGCCCCTATCTCTTCCGTGTGGATCTTTATCGTCGCACCGCTTGCAGGTGCAGCCCTGGCCGCCGTCGTTTACAAGTTTCTGGAGGGCGGCAAGAAGGAACAGGCATAGAACAGCCAAAGGGGGGCTGTTACAAAATGAACTGTAAAGTTCAGAATGCAGCAGCCTCTGTTATAAACCAGCGTCTAAAGGCGCTGGCTTATAACATTCGTACAATGACTTACAGCAAATGCCGGTTCGGCATTTGTGATCGTATCTCATTAATGCGTGATGCAGTCTTGCATCAACGGCCGGTTTGGGATTTCTGGCGGTAACTCCCTCTTGCGTGATGCAGTGTTGCATCAAAGGCCGGTTTGGGATGTCTGGCGGTAACTCCCTCTTGCGTGATGAAGTTCTGCAGCTACGGCCAGTTTAACTTATTCCTTTAAGAGACGTACTGCTTGCTGGACCTTATAAGGGTCTTCGCACTGTTTTGGCGCGCAAGTTGATATCAATCTTTGATAATATCTTGGGGACATCACATAGTTATACATACTGGAAAGCAGAAATTGCGCTTCATATATGGTGTTTATTGATAAGAAAAAGCGTGTTATCACGCTTTTCACACTCTAATACATACTAAATGACAGATTCCGGAAGATTTTGATGGTAATCATAGCGTAGAAATAGCCTTCTCACACCCTCAAATACCTACTAAATGACTATTTCTCGTAATTTGGTAGGTATTCATTGATAATTATTCTCTTTGTTGCTCAATGACGAACCTACTAAAAAATGTATTTCGCCGATTTAGTAGGTAATTCGACATGTTTCACGATTGTGTGGGTAATCATTGA
>CAZOFY010000065.1:0-13139 GCA_964579245.1 uncultured Mageeibacillus sp. | reverse complement strand
TTTGCGCCGATTGTGTGGGTAATCATTGACAAATAACGCTTTTGTTGCTCATTGATGCACATACGAAAAGCCATTTTTCGCCGATTTAGTGGGTAATCATTGATAAATGCAGAATTCAAAACCCTTTGCCGAACTACGGTAAATCTCCTTAGAAAAGATAACAACGCCCATAGGAATTCTCCTTCGAATGAATCGGTCCATTCCGATTGAAGTCGTTTTTGGTGACACAAAAGAAGACTGTGGAAATCAAAGAATCCTGATGTGAGAAAAGAAAAATGTCCGAACGGAATTCCTATTAATGAGCATGGGTTACAACATAAAAAACTCCATGAAAAATTCAGGGAAACCGATGTGACCATCTGCTTCACATGAAGGGAATCGTATGTTTCTTGGTTGAAACAGCGAAGCAAAAGCGTATTGCTGAATTTCCTGCGCCCCAAACACAAAGATTCCACAATAAGTGAATAAGAACCGGCTCCCTTTTGAAAGCTCACCGGAGGTGGTTTCTCTTTAAAAACATGAAAAAGGGCCCTTGCTCCGGTGATTATTTAATCGCTTTTGCAACAGCCCTTTTCTTTTGTTGGCTTAAACCGGTTTCGCGCCAACGAGCGAAATAAGAAAACCACCAGCTATGTAGGTAGAGTATAAACGTTTTCTAGAAGATCACCCATCACAATGAAGGAGAGGCTCGAACGAATGTGAAAAGCCAGCGCCTTTAGACGCTGGCAAGTAAGAATCGCTAATAGACCTGGAGCAAACCACCCATTTGACGTGTGGTTATGAATTTACTCTGACAGTGATTTTGAGAGCTCTCGAAGCGCATCCTCATATAATGAAACAAGCAAGAAGAAAATATCTTCATTTATTGCTTCATCAACACTATGAGCCTGGTCTTCATCCCATGGAAAGGCCGGACCAAATGCAACCAGGCCGGGAATCGATCGCGCGTAAGTACCACCGCCAATCGCTATTGGAACTGTCTTAGATTTTATGTTCTCATGTGAATTATTACCTGAGATTTCGTTTGCGATACAGATATATCGATCATATACATCAACCAGGGACTGAATTAATGGATCATTAGGATCCTTATGTAATGGAGCTGTATGATTAAGAAGTTCTGCCCGCAATCCATTCGATTCTGCAGTTTGAAGAAGCTCTTCAAATAGATCACGTCCATTTGCTGTAACAGGATATCGAATATCCAGAATGATTTCTTCCAAATTGGAATCAATGTTTATGATTCCGGCGTTGAGTGTCAATGTACCGGAGTGATCCGAGGGGTTGCTCGGAAATAATCTTGAACCGGATGTGTCGATGTATTTATGATAAAAGGAGAGGAGAGGACTCTTCATGATTTGTTCATCGGATAGCTTTTGAACGGCTAAATGAATTGCATTGACGCCTGATTGGGGAGTGGATGCATGAGCGGGAACTCCTCTGACAAGAAAGGAATCATCAGTACCGGAAAAACTTACTCTGCAGGCAGCCGGGACCATATTTACCCTCTCTCCCGCAGTCATCGTCAAAAACCCACTTGAAGGACCATATACGCGAATGTTTAGAATGCCTTTCTCGGCAAAAATCGGAGGAAAGGATGCATCGGGCGTAAAGCCGCACACCGGCATTTCTTCCGTCTCTTTGTAACGATTCATACAAAGTGATCCGCTTTCTTCATCAAGCCCCAGGATCAGTCGAATGCGGGTATTCGGGCAATATCCGGTCTCCATCAGTTTTTTCATGGCAAATAACGTACATACTGCCGGTCCCTTATCATCGATGACTCCTCTTCCGATCAGAAGCCCAATCTCACGACGCAGCTGAAATGGATCCTTCAACCAGCCTTCTCCGGCAGGAACTACATCTAAATGGCATAGAACCGCCAATAAAGGTCCTTGATCTCCATATTCGATATATCCAACCTTATTATCAAGGTTCTTAGTATGAAAGCCCATTCTCTTACCGACGTTGAGCATGTATTCAAGGGCGTCCGCCGTTGCTTGACCGAAAGGGGCAACCGGTGTCGCGTCACTCTTAACGCTGGGGATAGAAATAAGGTGTGACAGTGTTTGTACGATTTCTTCCTTGCTTTCGTTGCTTACGATATCGAGCATATTATGAATTCCTTCCTACGATGTAATAAGGTCATTGTAGCATGAAGAATCAGGTTATCTGAAGAAACCTCAAGAATCTTTACGAGAGAAGTTCACGGTTTCTTCTTGACGTTTTCAAGAATTCGCATGAAGATAAAGATGTAAGAAAAAATATAATATTCCAGAGGTTTCTGAAAAGCAGATGCGGAGGTTAGTGTATGCGATCGATTGTTGTATATTTCTCACAGTCTGGGAACACAAAGAGTGTTGCTCAGAAAATTGCTTCCATGCTCGGCTCTGATTTATTGGAACTTGTACCCGTCAAGGCGTACCCGACAGGAAAAGCATCCAAGTTCATTATGGGCGGCATGCATGCAGTTATGGGTGATAAGCCGAAGTTAAATCCATATTCATTCGATCATTACGCCTATAATACAGTGATTCTGTGCTCTCCGATCTGGGCCGGAACGATTGCCCCGCCATTACGGACATTTGTTGCAGAACAGAATATTGCAGGCAAGAAGATCGGATTTGTGTTCTGCTCAAGCTCTGAGGACACGTCTAAGGCATATTCCGCATTGACTGCTGCTGTTGGAATCCCTCAAGCAAATGCTTCTTTGACTCTCGTTGATCCGTTAAAACATCCGAGTGAAGAGAATGAGGCTCTGGTCAAGGAGTTTATCAAGAAGATTTCCGTCAAATAGTTTATTTTATTTCTCAAAGTATAGCTGATTTTCTGTTCGGCCCTCGAAAAGACCGACTTCTTTTGTGTGTCGACAATTAATCGGACGCCATATACAGGAGCATATAAAACGACGACGCTGGATTCACTCACATTTCTCAAGTCGTGTGTTGTTAGAGTCTGAAGCCGGTTCTGATCGTTTTTTTCTGTTAATCCTGGCAAAGACGATGGTTATAATCAAAATGCAAAGGACAAGACCAATCACAGCTGGAAGGATAACGGTTTGCCCCGACTCGCCGCCGAACATGAAACTCCAAAGCATTTTCGCAACGGCAATAAATACGAGGACCCAGATTCCTAACAATCGATTCTTCTTCCAGAAGGCAACGCTGAGGATAATCAGTGACAAGGGCACAAGAATTGTAATAACGACTTTGGGCCAGTTCCAGTCACTCGTAAGGTATTGTTTCTCCATATCGAGAAATTCGCGAACGCTCTTATCAATGACGGAAGGCTCGGGGAACCAGAACATACTTGTTAATAGAAGAAACATAGTTCCCGTGATTCCGGCCAGGTATCTCTTGTAAGAAAAGAAACAGAAGGGCAGGAGGAACAAGGGTCGTATATACCAGCTTAACTGGTTCTGATGTCGCGCAAATGCCCAATCAAAAAATTCCTTGTTAGTAAATGCCAGTACGACTAGAAGAATCGAGAGAAGGCAAAACCCAACGGTAAGTGGGATGTCCAGTTTACTTAGCTTCGTTTTTGATAGATTATTATCCATTTTCATGCCGCCTTTCTGTGCCATGTTGCAAGAATGAAACGAAAAGATCCAGATGTTTCAGTGTGTCTTCCACGGGAAGACTTGTATCCTCTTCGAAAATATCCTCGAAATGTGTAAATAAATAGGTGATGAGTTTAACCAGAAAATCTTTGGGATATTCCCGGCTAAACATATTCTCAGTTACAGCTTTATCGATCATCTCTGCGAGAACCCCTTCAGAATCAACACCAAGAAGCTGTAATGCCTCATCGTATATTGGGCTGCCTCTTTCCCTGATCAGCATTCGTCCCAATCGATGGTAATCCGGGTGCAGTGCTCCGAACTTGGCGCCAATCCGTGCCTGCTCACGAAACAATTGAAAAATATCACTTGAGTTCGTGTCCTGCGGTTCTGCATGCGTCTGAATAAAGTCCCATTTCGCTTTCATGGAAGAGCGAAGAAGGGATATATATAGATCCTTTTTATCTTTGAAATGATAATAGAAGCTCCCCTTACTGATTCTCGCGTTCTTGAGTATAGTATTCAGGGATGCTTCATCATAGGACTTCTGTGAGAACTCCTGAAGTGCCGATCGCAAAATGTCCTCTTGAGTCGAATCATGCTCCAAACAGAACACCTCCTGAATACAATATACGTTTGATGAATCTTATCATACTGTCATTCTTCAAACTTCCTATCATGAATAGACCACCTGGTCTATTTAAATTATAGAACAAATAAAAGGTAAATGTAAACATCAGTTTTTTCATTAAGGTGAAGTGTAGGCATACAGCAGATTCATGATTCACCTTCAACAAAAAAGACGCTCTCCCGGAATGACTTGATCAACGAAGGAAGAACTTGCTTCTAATATATGATAAACATTTCTAATCGATTGGCCCGCCTTCGAGTGTCCGATGCCGGGAAGATTCAGGTAAATACGACTGTACTTCACTGGCATTTTCGAAAAATACTACATACATTCCTTATCAGATCCCATAATAGATTTAAAGATGAATATGAGGAACACGTGTTCTCTGCGGAGGGAAACATGTTCCTTCAAAAAACAAACGAATTTTACGTAATTTGAATTTAATTAGGAAGTTTCTGGAATATTCGCTTATAATGAGAGAAATATTACCCATGCGAAAAAGTAATTCTCTCGCTTTATCTGTCATTCCGATGTTATACCAAAGGAGAACAGACATGGACTCTACTAAAATCAGTTCCAAGACGCAAGTTGCACCTCAGACGAATACGAATGTCTCAGGTACATCCCAAATAGATGATGATAAGAAGAGCTTCATTATGCCGGAGCGTCCCAAGCTTGGAAAGCCAAAGCTGGATCCACGAGATACCTTTATCGTTCTTCTTCCCGGCGAACCGCGATCTTCGGTCATGTCCTCCATGGATTATGTTTTTGCCACGGCAGTTTATCCGGAAGAAGATCTGCGTCGACGTTTTGTGGATGCATATCGGGAGAATCTGAAGAAGGCATCCATCGAAATATATAATATGCGATTTGACCAGCCGGATGATATGAAGGAAGCCCTCAATATCTATGTATATCTTTATGAGGACGATCCGACAGTACGATATCGTGTAGAGGATCCGCAGCATATTTTAATTACAACTTTTTACGACACGATGGAGCAGTGCCCGTTACCGAACGTGCCATTGTACCGACAAATACTGGTAAAAAATATTACGACAGTCATGAGAGAGACTCTACTGATACGAAATTGCGAGCAGATTCGCGAATCCCTGGCCCTGGAATTCCCGGAAATCAGACGCGTTCATGTTTACGGATCACTGTACTTGTTTGTGAAAAGCGACGCCTTTGCTCGTCTTAGCAGCGATTTGCAAAGACTTGAAAGAATACGCACGCTTGTATATTCGGTGGTTAGCGAAGAAGATTCAGATAAAGTCCTAGATAAACAGGACCTTCGCTTATATATTGACGATATAGCAATATACAACCAGATTGGCGGACACAACTACTTTTGCAGTGACTACAAATTACAGTGTCTTGAGTTTTAATATAGAGCGACATAAGCAGTTCAGATGGAGCCTCGTTTTTTGGACGGGGTTTTTTCGTTTGTACATTATCCGAACAGGAATCATCGAGTGGCTAACATCAAATCCTTCTTCGTTCAGATAAATTCATTTCAAAACTTAAGGATGATTTAAGAACTTCTGTCGTAATCTATCCTCAGACGCACAAATTGTGCTGCTTCAAGGAGGATCCTTATGCTTTTTAATGTTCTGAAAAACGACCTGAGAAGGAAAAAATCGATCAACCTTTTACTTTTCCTTTTCATCATTTTCGCTTCCATGCTGATGGCGGGAAGTGGAACGGTTCTTTATACGACCTCGAATGCGATCAGTCGCATGATCAAAGAAGCGAATGTTCCGGATATTTTATTAATTGCTCATGACAATGCACCGTCGAATCAGTCTGTTGAAATTTGGGCGGATGCATCTGATCTTGTTCAATCCTACGAAAATGAAAAATGTATGTTAATCACGACTGGTGCTCTTTCTAAAGATGGAAAGGTGATCGTCGATGACGATTATGCAGGTACTTCTTTCTTCTCGTCGGTCCCGAAGGAGCATTCATTAATCTTTGATCAGAAAGATCAACCGTTGTCTCTGAATCCCGGAGAATTCGCGATTCCTATGACTTTTCATAAAAAATATGATGTCAATATCGGTGATCAAATCAAACTAGAGATTGATGGTATGCAGAAAGATTTTATTGTTACAGCACTGACAAAGGACATTGTCTTTGGTTCTGATATGATCGCAAATCGTTTTGTATTTTCCGAGGAGGATTACATTGAGATACAGAAGTCTCAATCGAAGGATGCGTTATTAGTAAATATCTGGTCGATAACAGTCAATCCAGATGTAACATATCCGGAGATAGCCAGCGAAGTGGGAAACAATACAATCGATGCTCTGTTTTTGCTAGGTATTAATGATATCGACACGTTTTATCTGGTATCAAAGCTTGTCTCCATGGTTATGATTGTAGTCAGTCTGAGTTTGATTCTTATTTCCTTCCTGATTCTGCGATTCACGATTATATTCACGATTCAGGAAGACTACCGCGCAATTGGCATTATGAAAGGCCTTGGGATTCGAAGTCTCGCCATTCGAGGTATCTATCTTGTAAAATATTTTACAATATCTATCATCGGTGGAGCGATTGGATTAGGACTCAGTTTCATCTACTCTAGAATTATGCTGGAAAGTACAGCGGATTTCTTTCTGATTAGTGCCAATCAAACCAGCATATGGATATCTATTGTAGGCTCCTTGACGGTTATTATCCTGAGTGTTGTCTTCTGCACATTATGTACGAGAAAAATTAACAAGGTATCTGTCGTCGAAGCGATCCGTCGCGGCCACTCAGGAGAGAGTTTCTCGAAAAGCCAGAAGATCTCCCTTTACAAAAAGAAAAGACTTGTTCCTTCCGATTATCTGTCAGTCAGTGATCTTTTAAATGGCTTTAAGAAGTTTGCCATTCTGACAATTACATTTATTCTTGGAACACTGCTGATGATCGTCCCATTGAACCTTATAAATACTCTAAAAGCAGAAGATTCAATGATGAGTATCATGGGGCTTCCCCCATTTGATGTCTATGTTATGAGCGATGAAGCATTACAAGCAGTTATCGCACAAGATCTTGACGGCCTGGATCGTGAGCTTCTAAGACTCGAAAAGCTTTTTGAGGGCAAGGGATACCCGATTGATATTCATGCCGAGATTGGAAAGAGGGCCAGTATTTATACCGATGATCCCGATCAAAGCATTTCTGTGGATGTTATGCAGGGACAAGGTTACGATATTAATAAATATACGTATCTCAATGGAACCGCTCCTCTTCTGGATAATGAAATCGCTGTATCATCGAAAATTGCTAAACATCTTGGACTCGTTATCGGCGACACTCTTACGGTCAAGATTTCGGAAGATATCCATAGCTTCATGATTACGGCAATTTATCCAGCACTTAGAAATACAGGGTTAAATGTTCGTGTTAACGAGAGCTTCCCCATGCCTTCCGGCAATGTATCTCAAGTTGATGTTTTTGGAGACTATAAGAATGACTCAGTTCATCAAGAGCAAGCACTGGATGATATGCAGAAATCATACCCAGATATTTCGTTAGGGACGCAGACGGACCTGTATAACCGTTATATAGGTAGCAGTGTATCTGCCGTCGACAGCATGAAGAATCTGATTGTTGGCGTCGTTCTCGGTATCATTTTTATGATCTCCTGTCTGATCGTCCGCATTTTGATCTCCCGTGAGATCCCTGAAGTTGCCTTGCTGAAAAGTATCGGTTTTCGAAGATTTCAGTTGCAGCGTTGGCAGATCGGTCGCATAGCCCTCGTACTGGTCTTTTCCATTCTGATCGGAACGACGATCGCAGGACCGGTAAGCAGTGTGGTTCTGAATGCGGTGTTTTCTATGCTGGGTGTGCCTGAAGTACAGCCGGTCATCGATCCGCTGCAGGTCTACCTGATCTATCCACTGGCATTACTGTTTTCTACAACGATTGCGGCAGCGATATCAATCGGACAGATCAAGAAGACACAGGTCTGGGAAATCAATAATCAGGAGTAAAGGTTAAGCCTTTGTGAAAATATGTATAAAAACGAGACGAAAGATTAAGAGGAGTGTGAATATGAGTACACAAACATTAGTTGTAAAAGATCTGTGCAAGACCTACATTAACAATAAAGCGCAATTGAATGTACTGCGCAATGTGAATTTCTCGATGCAACTGGGCGAGTTTGTCTCCGTCATGGGGCCATCAGGATCGGGCAAATCAACGCTGCTTTATACTGTAAGCGGTATGGACAAGATGACATCCGGCGAAGTGCTCTTTGGCGGAACGAGTATCGGGCAGCAGAATGAGAACAGAATGGCAGATCTCCGGCTCAATGAGATGGGTTTTGTTTTCCAGCAGATGCATATGCTGAGAAATCTGACTGTTTTCGATAATATCATCCTGTCGGCATACAATACAAAGAACGGCCGAACACCGGCGCAGCGTAAAATAATCAACGAGAAGGCCAGAGAACTGATGAGAAAATTCGATATCATCGAAATCGCTGACAAGGATATTACAGAAGTGTCCGGAGGGCAGTTGCAGCGTGCCTGCATTTGCCGTGCTTTGATCAACGATCCCAGAATGATTTTTGCCGATGAACCGACAGGATCGTTGAATTCAAAAGCCGCCGCCGACGTCATGAACAAGCTAAATGAAATGAACAGGGAAGGGGTGACGATCCTTCTTGTCACGCATGATATCAAGGTAGCGGCAAGAACGGATAAAATCATCTTTATTGTCGACGGCAATATCCAGGGTGAGCTCAAACTTGGGAAGTTCGATCCTTCCTCTGATCAGAAGGAGAAGGAGAAATCGATCAGCGCATGGCTCGTGAATATGGGTTGGTAAATCATATTATAGAGTGCTGTGAGGTTCTGAGCCTTGAGAAAACAATTGCGGTCAGTTACTATGAAATAAAGCATATGCGAATAAGCTCTATCGAGAGTATGGAGACGTAAGTGATCGATATTTTACTGATCGAGGATAATGAAGAACTTGGAAAGCTGCTTTGCGATTTCCTTCGCAAGGACGGCTTTTCGATCTGCCACGTCCTATCAGGCGAGGAAGGTCTTGCAATCTGTGAGAAAGAGCAAGTGAAGATCGTCCTCCTTGATGTTATGCTTCCGGGCATTGATGGCTTCTCCATATGTTCCGCGATCCGTAGAAAGAAGAATATTCCGATCGTCATCATCAGTGCCCGTTCGGATAAGGAAGACAAGATTCAGGGCCTTTCCTACGGAGCGGATGACTATATCGAGAAACCGTTTGATGTCGATGTCCTACGCGCGAAGATCCATGCAATCATGAGAAGGAATTACGAGATGTCGAACAAGGGCATCTTGCTTTCCGACGGCAACGTAACACTTGATGTCGAGGCCAATACCGCATATATGGATCAGCAGCCAATGACGCTGACCAATAAAGAGTTTCATTTGCTGAAGATTTTTCTCCAGAACAAAGGCAAAGTCCTTCGAAAAGAGTGGCTTTTCGATGAGGTATGGGGAGCGGACAGCTTCAGTGAGCCGTCAACGTTGACAGTCCATATCAATAAGCTTCGCGAAAAAATCGAGAAAAATCCGAAAAAGCCGACACGAATCACGACCTGCTGGGGAATCGGGTATAAGTATGAAGCGGTTCAGTAAGCTGATCCTCATGATCCTTGTTATCTATATCGTCGCCTGGTTCCTGTCCAATGTTTTGACGATCACACTTTTCATGAACGAGGGTGAAAAGGCTTATCAAATTGAGATCAATCGAATCCATACATCAATCCACTCCGAAGAAACAGCGGAAGAAATCGATATTTCCGGGAATGAATATATTCGAGACATAAGATTTTTACCCGCCGATTCTGATCCCCGGGGTACACAGGATTTCTTCGATGGTTCCCTTACTCCCGGCGGTTCGGTTTATCTGGTAAAGCCTGCGTATACCAATGAGAAGCTGATAGGGTATGTCCGCTACGTCTATGAACCGATGAACTTGAACGGATATCGAACGATCCTTATCACCATGAACCTGATCCTTGTTGCAACCTTTGTCTTTGCCATGGTATTACTTCTTTACGTTCGCTCGTGTATTTTGAAGCCCTTTCACGAAATGCAGGAGTATCCGATCGAGCTCTCGAAGGGTCGCCTCAAAAAAGGCCTCAAGGAGAACAAGAACCGCTTCTTCGGCCGCTTCATCTGGGGGCTCGACATGCTTCGGGAGTCGATGGAATCGCAAAAGCGAAAAGAGATTGCGCTTGAGAAAGAGCGCAAGACATTAATTCTCTCCATCTCACACGGTATCAAAACGCCGCTCTCCTCCATCATGCTATATTCCAAAGCCCTGTCGGAGAACCTCTACTCATCGGAGGAAAAACGAAAGGCCGCTGCAGACAGCATTGAAGATAACGCCAGGCAGATCGAGCGACTTGTCAGCGAAATCGTCAGTTCGCAGACCCAGAACCTCGTGGACATGGAAGTCGTCCGGGAAGACTTCTACTTAGCCGATCTCATGAACTCCGTACGTGACGTTTTTGGTGAGAAGCTTTCTATGCTACAAACCCAATTCCAGATCGACGATTACCCGAACTTGATCCTTCAGGGCGATAAGCAAAGGATGATCGATGTTTTCGAGAACCTGATCGAGAACGCAATCAAATACGGCGACGGCGTCTCTATCTGTATCTTCTTCGAGAAAGAAGACAACTGCCTTCTTATTTCTGTCGCAAACACCGGCCTGTCCCTGCCGCCTTCCGAGGCTGATCACGTATTCGACAGCTTTTTCCGCGGCTCCAATGCGACCGACAAGCCCGGCAATGGATTAGGCCTCTATATTTGCAAGTATCTGATGACAAAGATGAAAGGTGACATCTATATCGCGAAAAGCGAAAAGGGGATGCGTTTTGTCCTTGTGGTGCCGATCGCTTAGGAAGCAGTTGGAGGAAGAAATGATAGAAGAAAATGACTATAGACTCATCGGACAGGAGAAATATTTAGCCGGAAAGATGTTCTATTGGCATATGTATAAACCTCGCAGTGAAATGGATGACCATGCTCACTGCGCGTTCTGCTGGGAGAAATTTAGTTTGTTTGAAGGAACGTCTCGTGAGGGATATTTTACTTTAGATGATTACTATTGGATTTGTGACCACTGTTTTAAAGATTTTCAGGAGCGATACTCATTTCACGTGCAGCATTCGGAGGATACTATGTGATGGAAATCAAATTTGACTTGAAGGATTTATTCAGGATCGATCCCATGCATGACGAGAGAATTGATGAGATCGAAGTGAATGGACAAAGCCTGATTTTTCATTACTCAAAATTGAGATACCACGAAGAATATCATACCTGTAAAGTAGAGTTTATTGACGGGCAAGACGCATGCGTTGAAGTGAAAGAGAAAGGTCGCCCCGGATTCGTATCTGCCGTATATGATATGGATGAATTTTGTCGTTATATCAAGAAGAATCAATATCAGGTTGAGACAGTAAATTATTACTGCGGATATGCCGATTTCCTCATAACTGGGGCGCTTATCAATAAGGATGGTTATGGAGAGCACTGTGTTTTTACAATACCTTCATCTACGTTGATTTATCATTGGAAGTAGTTGGTGGAAGATTTCAGTTTATTTGAAACGCAAAGAAAAGGTGAAGAGGAAAATTTGACCAATCTTGTTGTCGACTATTCTATCGAATCCTACGAAAAACAACCCAAATCAAGACCTAGGCGGTGGTGGATATGAGTCAACTAAAATTTGAACAATTCGAAAATCTCGTTATGGAGAAGATTCTTCAAGGAGAGACGGAAGAACTGGAAATTTTGCGCGCACAATACAGACATGCCAAAATAACAGATCGGAAGTTTTCTGGTGTGGGATTCTTCTCGACATTTCACGTCGACGAAAGATTACCTAAAGTTACAGGTAAATCTACCATTCGTCTTACGGATACCCATGCCCAATGTGATGAGCTAAATCATGGAATAGGGTTTTTGTTGCTTGTTAGTGACGGCATGATCGACGAACTTGAAGGGGCGACATATGATGAAGCATGGCCAGAACATATATCCAATCTTCGGCTGTTATATCTGCCAATAAATTCCGCTGACACGAGAGATATGGAATATGTAAAGAAAATATGGAATGAGGATTGAGCAAGATGACGCGAGGCTCGTAAATGGGTGTTTGTTTGGGAAGAGAGTTCTCGTTGAAGTTGACAAGCCTCTCGATGAGAAACAACGAGAAAAAGCGAGGGGAAAAGATGCTGTCTGTCGGAGATGTATTTTGCTATTATATGCGCGATTTCAACCAGTATGGCGCATGTCAGATTCTTGGGATATCGGAGGAAGTCATCTATTATATTGTGTTGGATATTCGCAAGGATGCACCGCTCACAGAGAACGATTTGCAGGATATACGACCACTCGCAGATTTCTGGGATGGTTCTTACTATCAACGGTACAGCTATTTGGATCGCTTTCCCGAATCGTACATCTACGTTGGAAGAGCGGACCCTGTACTCACAGAATTGAGGCGGCTCTTTTCGCGCAAATGGCCGGACGGGATCGAACACGTTCGCGTAAAAGAATGGAACGAGATTCCCAAAGAAGAATCTGCGGCATGTTCGAAATATAACCGTGATCTGACTCCGGTCATCATTGGGTCAAAAACATATGCCAAAAACCATCGTAACATCGATGATGAGATGTTGGCCGAGATGAAGGATTATTCGGAATTGGATGCACTCCCATGCCTGGATGGTATCTATGTTGATCATTGTTCCGACGAATTGTTCGCCTACTTGCGTACAAGACACCTAGTTCGAACATTTTATCTTGGGAAGTGTCGTGAAAGTTGCCTTGATTTGCGAGATTCATTTTTTTCGGAAGTTAGTCTGGACATAACAGGAGTACAAACTCTATATCTGAACGATCGAGTAATCAGACTGAGGTTAGCGGGGAAGGCGGATTCGGGACTCCGGAT
>CAZOFY010000064.1:0-13453 GCA_964579245.1 uncultured Mageeibacillus sp. | reverse complement strand
CTACCTCCGGTGACCTTTCAAAAGTGTCGCTATTGCGATTCTTATTCACTTATTGTGGAATCTTTGTGTTTTGGGCGCAGGAAATTCAGCGATACGCTTTTGCTTCGCTGTTTCAACCAGGAATCAGGCGATTTCCTTCCCGCGAAGCAGTTGGTAACATCGGGTTCTCTCTATTTTTCATGGAGTTTGTTATGTTGTAACCCATGCTCATCAGCAGGAAATCGGTTCGGACACCTTTCTTTCCCCGTATCAGGAATCTTCGGAATCCACTGTCTTCTTTTATCACGCCAAATGCGCCTACAATCGGAATGGACCGATTCATTCGAAGGAGAATTCCTTTGGGCGTCGTTATTTTTCTAAGGGGTTTTGCCGTAGTTCGGGAAAAAGTTCTAAATTCTTCCTTCGTCAATGATTACCTACTAAATCGTTGAAGTACGGTTTTCAGTATGTGCATCAATGAGAAACGATTGCGTTATTCGTCAATGATTACCTACTAAATCGTCGAGACTCGGTTTTAAGTATGTGCATCAATGAGGAACGATGACGTTATTCGTCAATGATTACATACTAAATCGTCGAAGTACGGTTTTCAGTATGTAGATCAATGAGGAACATCGAGGTTATTCGTCAATGATTACCTACTAAATCGCAGAAACACGGTTTTCAGTACGTGCATCAATAAGCACCATCGAGGTTATTCGTCAATGATTACCGACTAAATTGTCGAAACACGGTTTTCAGTATGTGCATCAATGAGCAAAAAAGAAGTTATTCGTCGATGATTACCTACTAAATCGTCAAAGTACGGTTTTCAGTATGTGCATCAATGAGAAACGATTGCGTTATTCGTCAATGATTACCTACTAAATCGCAGAAAATGTCGAATTAGTAGGTATCAGAGCTTGCGAGATGATATATATTGTCAATGAATACAATCAAAATCCTTGAGAATCAGTCATTCAGTATATATAAGACTGTGATATAACGTCATAATACGTCATTTCTTGTCAATAATTAACATGCGAGAATTCTGTTTTCTGCTTTTTAGTATGTATAACTATGTGATGTCACCATATAATATACAATGAGTGATATCTACCTGTGGACCTAAAACAGCCCGAAGACCCTTATAAGGTCCAGCAAGTAGTACGTCCCTTATAGGAACAAGTTTAACCGGCCGTAGCTGCTGTGTTGCATCACGCAAGAGGGAGTTACCGCTAGAAATCCCAAACCGGACGTTGCTGCAGTATTTCATCACGCATTAAAGAGATACGATCACAAATGCCGAACCGGTATTTGCTGTAAGTGATTGTACGAATGTGATAAGCCAGCGCCTTTAGACGCTGGTAAGTAAAAGAGGCTGCTACATCCTGAACTTTACAGTTCATTTTGCAACAGCCCCTTTATTGTCGATTCGTACAATATCAATTTATTTACTGACAAGCATTGTATTGAGAGTCTCCGCATTATCCTTGGAAACTACATATAACTCACCGTAGTATGGAGCTTCAGAATCGCTCGTAACGAAAACAAGAGCATAATTTCCCTTGACTGTGGCACTTGTTTTGTTCGCGGAGAGCTGTTTCAGGAAGTCAATGGACTGTTGGATTGTCATCTCCGGAAAAAGAACCTGAAGAGTGGGCGCGTAGACCGCAAGGGAATCGTTGAACCCCTTACTGCTGTTCAGAACGAGAATCGAACTCATTGAGGTGATCTTGCCGTCGGATTTATTGACAACTCCCTGAATGGCATATTGATATTTCAAGCTATTATCGAAATAACCGCTGAATTTGCGATAGGTGGCAGTAGCCGGATCTACGTTTGTTGCACCCGTGTCCTCATCATCATAGAAAGTCATCGTAGGAATAGCAAATCCGTACTGAGAAATAGCCTTGTATCCGGTGGTGTTTGCATAGGCTTTCGAAAAATCTTCAACCGTCATTCCCAGAGAGGTGTCCTTGTTAAACCATCCCGCAAAGTAGGCAACAGCCAGAACTGCGATGGCAACGGCCAAAACAGACATTACAATGACAATCGGATCGATCTTCTTTGCCTTTGGTGGCTGCGTTGATTGGTTGCGCATACGGAGACGGTCGGATTTCTTCTTGCGAAGGAGCGCCTCAATCTCACGGATCTCTTCATCTTCTGATCGGTCACTGCTATCTGATCCGGATTGGTCATTGTTATCTGAGGCGATTGTTTCCGCTTCAACGGATTCCATTTCTATTTCGGATTCCACTTCTTCCGTCGTTTCCATACCAAATTCTTCAATCTCTGACGGCATACTGACGTTCTTCGGAGCCTGAACCAAGTCTTCTTCATCCGGCCCGCCGCCCGTTAAGTTGACGGTGAGAGCATCCGAATCGATATCCGGCATCTCGTTATCTGCATTTGTTAATGTTGGCATCTTCTTTATTCCTCACTTTATTGCTTGTTTTCTACTATTGAGATGATAATCTTCTTTTGGGAAAACCGCAACTCATGTTTTGATCTGCCTGTCATTTTTCAGTATTATCTATGCTAAAATAACTCTAAATAAATTCGATTTACTTGGAGAAAAGGAATGACTGATCATCCTGTCAAGCTATCCGATTCAATATCCGATACAACGACGCAACAAAGGAAAATCGTCGCTATTTATATAGCTTCGATAATTTGTGTGTTTCTTACGTTCCTGCTGCTTTTTAAAGTGCCGTATAACGGCGATGATATGATCAATTGCCTAACAGACGGCGGTCTTTCTTATTCCAACCGTTCTCTCTTCGACCATACATACTCTTTGCTACAGTCGTGGATGAACAGCGGTCGATTCTACCCACTCGCATTTTACTCCTACGCGATGTTTACCGCATTTCCTACCTTGGTTGCGTATCGTTCAATTCAAATCATACTGAATATGGCTGTCATTGTCTCCTTTGCCGTCTTCGTTAGAAAGCTGACGGCAAATGATCTTCTCGCTGTTGCAGGTATTCTGATCGCCCCCGTTTTTTTTCAATACAGGTATTACCAGGACCCGATCACTGCTTATCATGGCATGCTGCAGCTGGTAGCTCTGTATATTATTTTGGCTTTGATTCTTCACCTGAAGGGACTGGAGTCCGGAAAAATCCGATATCAGCTATTGGGAATGGTTTTCTACGCATTCTCGTTATTAACATATGAGATATCCTTTGCTTTCATCGTCTTGTTTCTGGTCCTGCCATTTTATTACGAGAAGCCGAGACGCGCCGCTCTGTCTATGCTTCCTTACATCATTATCACTTCCGTTATTTTGAGTTTTACATTGTATTTGCGTACCGTTGCGCCAAACCCGACATATGCCGGAATCAGTTTCTCCTGGGACGTATACGGGATTATGAAAGCATTCTTGAGTCAGCTGTCCGCGGCGATTCCGCTCAGCTACTGGCTGTTGGCGACACCGGATTTTATGATCTATAGTGTAAAGGTAATGATGAACAATATATCGGTCGGTGATGTCGTTATTATGCTTCTGATGTGGGCTTTGCTTATCATTTCTTTAAAAAATCTTCCGGCTAAGAAAGCGGGACAAAAGATTCTAGTATTTGGAATACTGCTATGGGTATTGCCTGCCACGATTCTGTCTCTTTCATCCAGATACCAGACGGAACTCTCGCCCGGCGTTGGCTACCTGCCAGTATATGTTCAGTATTTCGGGGGAATTCTGATTGCCCTGTATGTATGTAGTCTTATTCTTTCTCGGATTTCAAAGGAGAGAAAACGTAAAATTGTATCCGTTATTCTCGTTTCATGTTTCTGCTTTGGATTTCTTCTGAATCATGTCAATAATCGAACGATACAGAAGACATATTCCAATAACAACCGCCAGGATGTCTCTACGTATGCCATGGAGCAGGGAATGATGAGTTGCGTCGAGGAAGGCGCTTCACTTCTTGTTATTGAGGGCGGCTATGGTATGAATTTTGAGCCGACCAGCTTTGTATATAAATACGCAGATTCCCTGCGAATTGTACCCAAGACACTCCAGATCCTGCATGACGAAGTTGTCTCTGCGGGTCTTCCGGTCACAGGTCATATTGAGCCGGAATCTTTATATGTATATATTGCCTCCGGGGATCTTACAAATGGTATCGCTCAGGTGGCAAAAATTTCGGCCGTTGATTATGATACGGAAAATATGACAATCACGAAAATGTATGCATCTGAGATTCAGATGGTGGTTATCGGATACTACGATGCCTGGTTTCGCGTAAAGATCAACTCGCAGAACCAATTAGAGGAATATCCATTCTCCATCGAAGGAGTATCGACTTTGCCGGATCCCTCATCCGCAGAACAATTCGAACTTTCAAACTTATCGGGAAATCTTACCTTCCCTTATGAGATTTCGCATCTTGACCGGCAGGATGATATGATGGATATGATTTTTCACTTGAATCGCAATCATGCGGAGATGCTTTCTTTTTCAGCCGGAGAGGGCGAACAATTTGATTTTCCGATACAAACGGCATAATTGAAGATTTGTACAGCTCAGAGCGGAGGTGCTTCTCGTGCATAAGAAGAAAAAACATGTCTTGATTACGGGCGGTTCAAGGGGAATCGGTGCTGCCGCTGCCGAGCTGTTTGCCGCCAACGGATATGCGGTATCCTTTGTATATCGAAGCAGGGACGACAAGGCTAACGATTTGACGGATCGTTTGCGTGCACAAGGCTTCCAGGCGGCTTCGTATCGGGCAGACATTCGTGATGCAAGAGCCGTCAGACAAGCGGTTACCGATGCTAATCTGTGTTTTGGAGTTGTAGATGTATTGATCTCGAATGCCGGAATATCATCTCAAAAACTGATCACGGATGTTACAGAGGAAGAGTTCAGGGACATGCTTGATACACATATCGGCGGTTTGTTCCATGCCGTTCAGGCCGTATTGCCCGGTATGATTTCGAAGAAGACCGGTACGATTCTTACCGTATCTTCGATCTGGGGGATTACAGGTGCCTCGTGTGAGGTTTTATATTCATCAGCTAAGGCTGCTGTAATCGGTTTTTCGAAGGCCTTGGCTAAGGAGGTCGGCCCCTCCGGAATAACAGTAAATTGTGTAGCGCCCGGAGTAATCGACACGGATATGAATGCCCGGCTTTCCGAAGAGGATATTCAGATGCTCTGCGACGAGACACCTCTGGGCAGGATCGGGACTACGGAAGAAATTGCTCAGCTGCTTCTGTATTTAGCTTCAGATAAGGCCTCGTTCATAACCGGCCAGGTAATCAGCCCGAATGGCGGTCTTGTGATCTGACGATTTTGGGAATGGATTGTCGTTTGTATTCGAAGAGGATAATCAAACTCATATCAGGAAAAACGAACGCTGCTCATCTGCCTGTGATAAAATGAAACCGATAGATCGTGTTGCTTTATTCTGGACGGAGGTGGAATATGAATGCTTTACAATATGCCGCCGAAATGGAATCGGAAGGCATCCAATATTATGAATCACAGGTACAGCTCTTTCAGGGCACGAATCTGGAACGAATTTTCGACATACTTGCCGAAGACGAGAGGAAGCACCAGACGATTCTTCAGCGCTTTGAGCAAGGTACTGTTACAGAACTTCCCGAGAATTCAAATCTAATACAAGAGACGAATCTCTTTTTTGGCATGGAAAAATTTGAGGATGAAATCCGGGCGAATCCTCCGCAGGTGGCTGTTTATGAAATGGCTCTTACGATTGAGGAGAAGTCGGTTCGTTTTTATCGGGATCAAATGGACAAGTCCTCGGATGATCAAGAACGTCGGGTTTTATCGTTTCTGCTGTCGCAAGAGATTATACATGTTGAGATTCTTGAGGAGCTGGTTACTCGAATCCGCCGGGTTGACGAGTGGGTTGAGAGTGCTGAGTTTGGTAATCGCGAGGAATACTGACATACGGAAATGCAAGAGCAGTATCGTGCGGGTTTCTCCAGAAGATCCCACCGATCGTGTTTAACTACCTTCCGGACGCCTATGACCGCAATTTCTTTCTTTAGGGATTGCGGTTTTCTTCTTGATAAAATAAATACAAGGATGAGTATACGATGAAATGGATTGCCGTTCTTCTCATGGTTCTGGACCATATCGGCTATTACTTTGAGGGCTTGATGCCGGACACTGCCGTTTTTGTCCTGCGCATCGTCGGTCGATTAGCTTTCCCTTTATTCGCCTATTCTGTGGCTGCAGGATACTTGCGCACATCAAGTAAGCAGAAATACTTCTGGCGCATGCTCTCCTTCGCATTTTTGACAGAGCTTCTTTTGTACCTTTCTCATCTTGCGACCGGCGCGCCCTTTGGTGTCAATGTGCTCTTTACCTTCGCATTATCTATACTCTGTATGGTGAGTTGTGAATCCTTGGAAGCAGTATTCCTACGGGCAGGAACGGATGCAGCCGGGGAGAAAACGATCCTTCTTTTCGGAAAAAGCCGGAACGTCCTTTCCGTACTCCTTCTGTCTGGATTCGGTCTTGCCGGCGTGATTTTTCTAACGATTCGCTTTGCTCCGGATTATCATCTGTTTGGATTGGCATCCGTTCTGTTCTTCTATTACGCACGAAAAAATGCGTCGAGGAGAGATGCGGCTCAAGATTTTAAACCAGAGCCTGCGTACGAACCGGAAAATCTGATGATTCTGGCCTTCCTATATCTCATCTTGAACCTTCTATGGATGGCAGTGCGAATCCTTGCTCTTGGTGTGAGTCTCGAATGGAGTATGATCCAGATTTTTTCCGTAGCAGCGATTTTTCTGTTGCCGGCAGGGAAGAGCCGTACAAAGCCTAAGAAATGGGAGAAGTATTTTTTCTATGTATTCTATCCGGCACATCTCGTCATATTCATGTTTTTACGATATGCTTTTTTACAGATGTGGTATTAAAGGAGGAACTTCTTATGAGTATCATCATTCGCGATGCTGTGGAAGAGGATTTGCCTTCCATATTAAAAATATACGGATATTATGTTGAGAATACGAGTTTTTCTTTTGAGTATACAGTTCCGACTGACGAGGATTTTTTACATCGATTCCAAACGATTACTGAGTCCTATCCATGGCTTGTTCTTGTTGATGAGGGACAAATCGCAGGTTATGCTTATGGATCCCGTGCATTTCAACGTGCAGCCTATCAATGGGATGCGGATGTCACAGTATACTTGGACCATACTTGCTGTAGAAAGGGATATGCGAGTCTTTTGTATGAGAGGCTGCTTGCGATACTCGACATGCAGGGGTACTATACCGTCTACGCAGGTATTACGGATGTAAATCTACCGAGCTTATCCTTTCATCGGTCAAAGGGATTTTCTGAGATTGGACATTTACGTCAAACTGGATTTAAAAAAGAATCCTGGCTGGGTGTCATTTGGATGGAGAAAAAGCTTAGAATGTGCTCAGGACATCCTGAGCCCACCTTGCGCTATCAGGAACTAACGCCCGAAACTCGTATGTGTCTGCTTCAAGTATGAAGCCCTGGACCGTGAACGAAGTATACGGCAGAAGATGGAGGATCAGAAATTGATACAGCTGATTCGCGGGAATTTTCTTTTTACGGAAAACAAATTCGGTTTTACATACAGACCGGATGCGTTTCTTATTTTAGAAGACGGGATTATAAAGTCTCTTATGAATCATTTACCTGATGAATACCAATCGGTGGCATGCTTGGATTTCTCGAAAAATCTGATCATTCCGGGTTTTTGTGATCTCCACACACATGCGCCGCAATTTATGAATTGCGGGACAGGTTATGATGAGGAACTGATCCCCTGGCTCGAAAAATATACATTTCCAACAGAGAGCCGATTTTCAGACAATGATTTTGCTCTGAATGCGTATAGTGACTTTTTTAAAGAGCTGTGGAGAGTGGGCACAACGAGAGCCTGCGTTTTCGGGACATTGCATCGAGAGGCAAGTGAGATTCTCTTTTCGCAGATGATCAAGTCCGGCATCGGTGGCTACGTCGGCAAAGTAAACATGGATAGAAATTCCATATCCTCTTTATCGGAAACGACAGAGGAATCAATTGCTGAGACGGAAGAGTTTCTGTCACACACGATCGGTAAAAGTGATTTAATCAAGCCGATACTGACACCGAGATTCGTTCCTTCGACGACCGAGGAGCTGATGACAGCGCTGGGACAGATGGCCGAGAAATATGATCTGCCGATCCAATCCCACGTGAGCGAGAATCGTGACGAGGTCTCGTGGGTCCGTCGATTGCATCCTGATATTCCGAGCTTTTCGGAGGTGTATGAGTATTTCGGATTACTACGAAAAAGAAGAACGATCCTTGCACACGCGATCTATTTAGAACAAAGAGAGAAGACTTTGCTCAAGGACAAAGGGACGTTCCTCGCGCATTGTCCGTTGTCCAATAACAACATGGCGAGCGGAATCATGCCGTTGTCGGAGTATATAGATGCAGACATGATGATTGGCCTTGGTTCCGATGTGAGCGGAGGACATCGCCTGGATATGATGAGCTCGATTTCAGGTGCATGCGAAGCTTCCAATCTGTTATATGTGTTTGAGCCGCAACATAGAAAAGTGAGTCTGTCTGAAGCCTTCTACCTTGCGACGAAGGGTGGAGGAAGTTTCTTCGGTAAAGTCGGTTCCTTTGAAGAGGGATACGAGGCAGATTTTCTTGTTCTGGATCCGGATCTTTTCTCACATCCGATTGAGAGTACTCCGGAGCAGATGATCGGACGTTTTGTATACTCTGCGGACGCGACAAAAATACATCGTCGATTCGTTCGCGGCAAAGAAATATTCATTGGATGATAACAATATTTCATTTTATCGCGAAACGATTAAATGGATATATTGTTTAAATCACTAGCATGCAAGATGTGCAATATGCACAAATAGTGTAAAAAAACCAATAGAATGTCCATACAATTTCGCAATAATTCTATTAAAATTGCTCGATAACTAGGTATAATGTGTCAAAGTTTCAAGGGAAATGAAGCTTAGGCGCACTTGCTGTGTGTCAACATCATCAAATGAATGATAGGAGAGAAATATGAAGAACAAGAGGGATTTGTTTCGGAATTTTCTAAGTGTCGCTTTGGCAGGCCTGATGCTTATCGGGGTTTCGGCTTGCGGGACAAGCGTAACTCCAACGTCGGCCTCGTCCATCGAGTCCGCGGTTGAAACAACAACCAAAGAGACACAGTCAACCTTGCCTCAAGTCGGTCTCATCGGTGTGAACGGCTTCGAAAACGAGGCTGATCTTGCAGGCTGGATCGGCAGAGGCGAGTCCGGTTCTGTTACGATTAAACAGTCAAATGCTGTTGCACACTCAGGAACGTACAGTCTGATCACAGAAAACCGTTCAATCGATTGGAATGGTCCCGGATGTACGTATCCATTTGAAAAAGGTAGAACTTATACCATTACGTCATGGGTTTATCAAGATTCCGGTTCATCTCAGATGATCATCCTTTCTGCGGAGGCGACGGTCGATGGTGTTCCAGGATATCAGAATCTGAACCGTACAGAATGCAAGAGCGGTGAATGGACACAACTGATGGGAACGTTCCGTGCAGGAGACAACATGGAGAAAGCGGTCATCTATTTTGAGACACTTGATGCTGCGTCACTTTCCTTTTATGTTGACGATATATCTGTTGTTGACAAGGATTCTGTTTCTCTTGCATCAAATCTGCCAAGTCTTGTCGAAACATATAAGGATTCCTTCGATATCGGCTGTGCCGTGCCATTATCTGCATTTACAGATTCGGAGCTTGTCGGTTTTTTGAAGAGTCAGTACAACACATATACACATGAGAACGAACTGAAACCGGAGAGTGTTCTTGACATGGAGAAGTGCAAGGAAGCTGCTGCTGCAGGAGATGAGACACATCCGGTCCTGAACTTTGAAAAAGCACTTCCGATGCTCGATTTTGCTAAGGAGAACGGGTATAAAGTTCACGGACACGTTCTTGTCTGGTTTAAGCAAACTCCAATGGAGTTTTTCCATGAAGGCTACAGTCTTGATAAGCCTGTCGTCTCCAGAGAAGTCATGCTGGAAAGACTCGAAAACTACATTGCCGGTGTATTTGCCTTTGTTACGGAAAACTATCCCGGTGTCATTACCACGTGGGATGTTGTCAATGAGGCCATTCTTGGCGAGACAGGCGGGATGAGACGGACGAAATCCGAGGACTCCGAAGAAGGCGATATGTGGTTGGAGGTCGTCGGTGAGGACTACGTAGAGTCTGCGTTTACCTATGCCAGGAAATACGCACCGAAAGATGTTCAGCTCTTCTACAACGATTTCAATATTCCGTATGAGCCGAAACAGACAGGAATCTATGAACTAGTCAAGAAACTCAATGACAAGGGCTTAATTGATGGAGTCGGATTCCAGGGTCATTATGAGGTTGAGAATCCTGCAATCCAGCAGATTTCCAAAGCAATTGACAGATTCTCAGACCTGGGACTTCGCATCCGTATCTCCGAGCTTGATATTCAAGCTGCCGATAATAGTGAAGAAGTAATGCTCAAACAGGCCTACCGCTATCAGGACCTTCTTGAAATGTTCAAGTCAAAGGCTGACGTGATCGATACCGTCGTATTCTGGGGGATATCAGACGGAACGAGCTGGATGGCTGAGAAGTATCCGCTGCTTTTCGATGCGGATATGCAACCAAAGATGTCGTTCTGGGCATTAACAGACACATCGAAGCTTCCACCTGTCGTTCAGACAGCAAATGCTTATGGTGTCAGTGAGATAACAGAAGATAATTTTGCTCTTGCTACAGAATATGCTTTTGGGTCGAATTCATTCCGTGCTCTGTACACAGAGACAGAATTAACCGTTCGTGTTTTCGCTGCTGATAAATCGAAGGATGCCGAGGATTCTGTTACCCTCTTCATGCCTGATGGGCAAGTTACTCTTCTGCGAGAAGGCGGAACGGAGACGGAAGAGGGATACTATGTTGATATCAAGGCTCCGATGGAAGCGAAAAATGGCAAGAAGCTGGAGATGGACATTCTGGTCAGCGACAAGGACGTGCCCACAGCCTGGAATGATCCACAAAATGCTGATGCGTCACGCAATTTCGGGAAATTGACCTTTGTTGTTATGAGCACCGCTGCAAAATCTGTGTTCGGGACTCCGGACATGACAAAGAGCGAGCCTGACGCAGTCTGGGAAACTGCTCCGGTATTCAATGTTGATCAAACAAAGGACAAGCTTGCTACGGAAGACGGCACCGTCTCTGTCACGTTCCAATCCATGTGGGACGAAGAAAACCTTTATGTGTTGGCAACTGTTGTTGACCCTCACTTGGATGACTCGCTTCCTACATCTTATGAACAGGATTCGGTCGAATTATTTATTGACGAAGGAAATAACAAACTTGGGACATACGAAGACGATGACGGTCAGTACCGCATCAATTTCAAGAATGTTCTGAATGCGGATCACGGCATGGCTGAGATCGTCAGCAGAACGATTCTAACAGATACGGGATTTGTAGTTGAGGTTGCCATTCCGTTGACGTCGAAGGCTTCTCCCAAGGATGTTCTGGGCTTTGATGTTCGATACAACAATATAGACGCCGGTGCCAAGCGGCATCTGTTGAACTTCTCTGATGTCACAGATGCCGGCTGGAAAGACACTTCTGTATTCGGACTCTTGGTGCTTGAATAGCGAATTGATCCCAGTGTGCATTTTGGGGGCGATCTTTCTTTAAAGGTCGCCCCATTTTACTCTCTTTTTGAATAAGAATCGTGATAGAATGATATCAAAAGGGGGACATTATTATGCCGAAAGAGGAGACGAAATCGGATCGTAAGATTGGTCTTGTCATTTGGAGAAATGTTATCGCCGCTATTATTATTTTATCATTGATTGTTGCAAGACAAGTTGTTCTTCAGAACAATATCAGTGATGGAATTGATATGTCCCACTTTATCAATGTAGCCGGTCGACAGCGCATGCTAAGCCAGAAGATTTCAAAGAACGCCTTCATTCTATCTAATGAGGACTCAGGTCTGTATTCGGGCGCGAGAGATGAGATCGAGAAAGATATAAAGGAGTGGGAAGATGCTCATATATATCTTTCTACCGAACAGCAAGACGAATATCGTACGTTTCAATTTAGCGGGCAAACGACACAAGCCTTAAAAAGACATATATGTTTACCAGACAGCGATTCGTGATGCGTCCAACCAGATTGTTTCGTTGTATGATCAAGGCGCATCTGCCGCGGAATTTCTACCGTATCTTCAACAGATCGGGCAGAACGCTAATGAGTATCTTCAGAGGATGGATCATATCGTTCTGCAAATCGAGCAGGAGGGACAAGCCAAAAATGATGAGGTCCATCGCTTAGAACTGATACTTTTCTATATTCTTGTAGCCGGTGTGCTTGTTCAAATCGTTCTTGTATTCCTGCCGGGTCAGAGAAGTCTTTATCAGAATTTCGAGAAAGTTCAATATCTGGGAAACCATGATCGTCTGACAGGTCTTCTTAACCAATTCGCATTTAATAAACGAATTGAAGAGGATCTTCGTACCGATAAATCTGATTCATCATTGACCTTGATTCTGTTTGATACTGACGGATTTACAAGAATCATGGAAAAGCACGGTACCCTTGTTTCCGATGACGTGTTACGGCGAGCAGCAGATGCTCTGTTATCTTCTCTAAAACAGACAGATTATGCAGCGCGTCTTACCAACGATGAATATGCCATTATCCTTCATACAGCAGATAAAAGTGCGGTCGAGAGTTTTTCGAAGTCTCTCTTGAGTAAAATCACCGGCACGGAAATCCCCGCTGTTGGAACTATTTCTGCATGCATGGGCATTTCTAAATACCATAAACCGGAGCCTTTGATCTCCTGGCTGGATCGTGCCGAAACGGCTTTAAAGCAGGGCAAACGGGAGGGAAAGAATCGTATAATCTGCGAGACAAGTATCAAAGAAGAAGTGGTAGGAATCGTCCAGTGGAAAGAAGAGTGGAGAAGCGGCAATGAAAATATCGACCAGCAACACGAAGAATTAATTCAACTTGGTAATGACCTGATCCAAGCCGCGCTTCCGGACGGAGACAAAGCTTTAGAGGGTGAGTTATTGCAAAAGATTTCAACAGAATTAATAAATCATTTCATATACGAGGAGAAATTGCTGCGAGGAATTCAATATCCTGAAACATCCGGACATGCGATTATTCATGAAGATTTGATGGGGAAATTGCAAGAAATTATAACAAGCTACGAAAATCAACAGCTCAATGCCGGTTATGTTTTCTCCTTCATTGTTGATGAAGTCATACTTGGCCACATCGAGAAAGAAGATACGAAATATTTTCCGTATTTTAAGAAAGAAGAATCATTGAAATAATCGAATAATTTCATAATCGATACATTCTATATACGAAACTCCCCCACCCATGCAAGCAACTGAGCCATACGTCAAATCTTAGCGTATGGATTTCTC
>CAZOFY010000063.1:0-13559 GCA_964579245.1 uncultured Mageeibacillus sp. | reverse complement strand
TAAAGCCGGCCATCACTGACCGGCTCTATTGCATCAAGCATTGAATTTGATTGTGGTGCGGATGACAGGACTTGAACCTGCACTCTCGCGAACTGGAACCTAAATCCAGCGTGTCTGCCAATTCCACCACATCCGCATGTTAGCTTTCCTATACTATCATGTTTTTCGGGTTTTAGACAAGAGAAGAATATCCTGGTCACAAAATTAGTTCAAGTGAATATGCCGCTATGAATTGAGCGCGCTGACAGCTTGGCTCTTTCAACAAAGCCGGTTTTTATGGTGAGTAATCAGCACAGCTGGATGAGCAAGAAATGGATTCCATACATAAACAGCTACTCTCCAGAGTTTCATGTGTGCCGACCCGTCCTCGCGGCGCAAAAATACGGCCTAGAATCGATTTTCGGCCGTTCCAGGCCGTAAAATCTCGTTCCCGACCCGTCCCGTGGCGCGAAAATACGGCCTGGATTCGCAATTTGACTGTTCCAGGCCGTAAAATCTCGTTGCCGACCTGGCTCGCGGCGCGAAAATACGGCCTGGATTCGTAATTCGGCCGTTCTAGGCCGTAAAATCTCGTTCCCGGCCTGGCTCGCGAAACAAAAATACGGCCTAGAATCGAGTTTCGGCCGTTCCAGGCCGTAAAATCTCGTTCCCGGCCCGCCCTCTGGCGCGAAAATACGGCCTAGAATCGAGTTTCGGCCGTTCTAGGCCGTAAATCGCAATTCGGCCGTTCTAGGTCAGCTATTAAATGTCAATCGCTTTTTGAGGACAAAAACAGCCCATTAAATAACTCCATCTCCTCTTGAATCATGTCCGTATTACCCGGAGCATCATTGTGCAACCGGTGCCTAAACGTACGATTCTCGGATAACACACTGAAGATACTGTGCACAGTTTTCTGGCAATAGCCCGATTGAGACCGCATGGTGTTTGCCCCGTTGGCGCAGTCGCTGATAGTAGGCAGAAAGTTCCGCGCCGCGAAAAGCAGCAACAACGTCGGCTACGTGAAGCGCCCGTTGCAGGTAGGGCGAACCTCGTTTCAACATGTGTATATGCGTGCCTTCAAAGTTGCCCGATTGACTGACAGAAGCATCGATTCCCGCGTAGGCAACAAGCTTCTTGCCATCTTCGAAGCGCGAAATCTCACCCGCTTTGATGAGGATGTGATTTTTATTTCTTGACTATGTCATATGTGTCCCCGTTCATGAGGATTGCTTCTGAGTTCCGGAACGGAACAAGAGGGATATCTGGACAGGTTTGAATGATCTTTGCCACGGTCCGCGTGTAGGGAACACTCTTATAATGCGGCAGCGGATAAAAATCCGTGATGCCCAGGGCATCGAACGTATCTAGGGTCGGAGCTTGTCTGACATCATCCATTGTTTTGACGTATTCGATATGGGGCGCCATGATCACAGCGCCAGCAGACTCGCCGATATATATTTTTCCGGATTGAATATGCTTGGTAATCATTTTGTCAGCGCCGGATCTCTTTAACTCTTGTAATAGGAAAAACGTATTTCCGCCCGAGACATAGATATAGTCGCAGGAACTTATTACTTCGGCTATTTCGGAAGAGGATATTGCCGACACGTCAACAGTAATGACTGTCATGCCAAATTTCTCGAGTGCTTTTCGACCGGCATCAATATAGAAATTGATTCTTTCACGATGCGCCGCGGTCGGGAAAAATGCCACTTTTTTCCCTGAAAGTGCATCACCGGCAAAATCCGGGAAAAGTCTCCATACATCCATGAAAAGAGAACATAAGAATAAGTGCTTCATTGTGACCTCCGGCGCATTTTTTATATTATACCAACTAAAACATGACATATGTATGTCGTTGTTTCTGACTTATTTTCAATGATATGATGGAATTCATTCCATAGCTGTTGCTCACCGAAGTTTGTACAGGAGCGGAAGCGCTTACGATGCCAAAGGTTCGAAAAATGTTAAACGACCGGGAAGCGCCATATATGCAAGCGCTTCTGCAATTGATTGAAACACAGAGTAAAACGACTCTTCTCCGCTGGGCGCTTGATTATGCCGAGGAAAATATTCTTCCCATCTGGCACAAAGCCTATCCCGTTGACTTGGCTCCGCTCCAGGCGATCACAGACGCAAGGCGCTGGCTCGGCGGCGAGATTAAATTGCCGGAGGCGAAGAAAGCGATCCTTTTGTGCCATGAGGCCGCTCGAAAAGCAGAGGGCAATCCTGCCGCGCAGGCTGCAGCTAGGGCGATTGGCCAATCTGCCTCTACGATACATTCCGCGCGGCATTGTGTCGGACTTCCTTTGTACGGCTCGCTGGCTGTTGCCTATGATGAGCTGGGCAGTACGGCAAGCTGGGAGAGTCTGCAGAGACGTGCTGCAAAGGAGTGCGTTCGAATGCTGGAGGCACTTGCCGCGGTTTCGAATCCGGAAGAACCGGATCCGGCTAGGATCGACTGGAATTGCTAAAGGTAACTTTTTCCGGGAGATGGGATAGGCTTTTCTCGTGCGTTTGACGCCATTTGACAAACGTGCTATGATGCTCTCAAATTTGGATATCGGGAGGAGCATGAGTGCTTTTTCCATAAAGACTGTGATAAGAAAGAGTAACGTTTTTGATTTCTCACAGAAAGACGCCGGCTGATGAGAGGCTCGAGAATAGGAAATGTGAATACATCTTTGAGTCGCGTACCGAACGTTTTCAAGTAGGCTACGACGGAGAGCACACCGTTATCAGGTGCGGGGGTATCGCGTAAGGCCGTACCCTGTGAGGCGGAGATCGTGAGGTTTTCGTGAACATTAGGTGGTAACACGAGATTCATTCTCGTCCTTTTGGCAACAGAGGGACGAGTTTTTTATACCCGAAAAGGAAGAAGGAGGAGAAAAATGGTTTCAGCTACAGAACAATTACGAATCATATTGAAGGGTGTTCAGCAATGTGTCAGTGAGGATGAACTTCTCAACAAATTGGAGCGTTCAAGCAAGACAAATAAACCGCTTCGGATCAAGTTGGGCCTTGATCCGTCAGCACCGGATATTCATATCGGTCATGCTGTTGTGTTGCGAAAAATGAAACAGATGCAAGATCTTGGACATAATGTGACGATCATTATCGGAGATTTTACCGGAAAGATAGGTGATCCGACGGGTAAAGCAAAGGGCAGATCCGCTCTTTCTGACGAGCAGGTCAGGATTAACGCTGCGACCTACTGTGAGCAGATCTTCAAAGTGCTCGACCGCGAGAAAACAACGGTTCGTTTCAACAGTGAGTGGCTCTCCGGACTCACATTGGAAGACATGATTAAAATCATGTCGACCACAACAGTAGCGCGCATGCTTGAACGCGATGACTTCCAGAACAGGTATCAGAATAGTGTTCCAATCGGATTACACGAATTTCTGTACCCTCTGATGCAGGCATATGACTCCGTTGCACTTCAAGCTGATATCGAGCTTGGGGGAACAGATCAAACCTTCAATATTCTTATGGGAAGAAATCTGCAGAAGACGTCCGGTCAAGAGCAACAGATTGCAATCTTCATGCCGATTCTTGAGGGCCTTGACGGTGTTGAGAAGATGAGTAAGAGCCTTGGAAACTACATTGGCGTCAACGAGTCGCCTGAGGTCATGTTCAAGAAGGTGATGGAGGTCCCGGATTCCCTGATCATTAAGTATTTCGAACTGGCAACTGATGTTCATCCCGATGAGATCGATCGGATACGGGCGGAGCTTGACTGTGGAACCAATCCTCGTGATATCAAGCTTCGCCTGGCGGAAACGATTACTGCTTTATACCATAGCGATGCGGAAGTCATTAGAGCAAAGTCATACTACGATTCAGCGTTCGGCAAGAAAGCCATCCCGGAAGATATCCCGGAACTCCGGATTGGTACAGGCATAATGATAAGCGACATCATCAACGATTTAATTGGTTTAGGATTTGTGAAGAGTAAGGGTGAGTTTGTTCGGCTTGTGAAACAGGGAGGTGTGCAGCTGAACAAAGAGAAGATATGTGATGATCAGCTTTCTTGCGAGTTACAGGGAGATGATGTATTAAAGATCGGGAAAAAGAGATTCTTGCGATTGATTAAGACATAAGCGTGATCATAGGATTAACTTTTTGAATGCTCACATAAACTTTGCTCTTGAAGAAATATCAATTACTATCTATCCGGTATAATTAAGCTCTCATTTGATGCTTTTCAGGATAAATGGAGGATATTGCAATATGAGTTTGTTTCGAAAAGTGAAGAAGCTTACAAAGGGCCAGGCGGCCGTTGACGGAGCGGGTGTTCGCCTTGTTCGGGTTCTCGGGCGTTCCGATACAACAGATTATGACCCGTTTCTCATGTTTGATGCGTTTGACTCAACAGATCCCGAGGACTATGTGAAGGGTTTTCCCTGGCATCCGCATCGCGGGATTGAGACGATTACATATTTAATCCACGGTGATATCGAGCATGGTGACAGTCTGTCGAACAAAGGGAGCATTCTGGACGGTGAATGCCAATGGATGACGGCGGGTTCCGGAATCATCCATCAGGAGATGCCACAGCCTTGCGCCCGCATGCTCGGCGCCCAGTTATGGCTTAATCTTCCGGCAAAGGACAAGATGACAGAGCCGAGCTACGGAGATATAAAGGCCGATAGTGTTCCGGTTGTTTATGAAGATGGAGTCAAGGTCCATGTCTTGGCAGGAGAATACTTAGGAACCAAGGGTGCGTTTACCGGTAAATATATTCCGGCGACGTATTTGGACATTGAATTACAGAAGGATGAGGAGTGGTCCGTCGATACGGATCCTGACCAGACAGTATTTGTATATATCTTCTCCGGTAAGGCTACCTTTGATCCGGAGGATAAGGAAGTTCCCGGCGAAGTTATCAGTGATAAACAAGCTGTGCTTTTCACATCCGGAGATAAGCTCTGGGTGAAGGCCGTCGGTTCAGACCTGCGATTCATTCTTCTTTCTGCCAAGCCGTTAAGAGAGCCGATTGCCTGGGGAGGACCTATCGTCATGAACACACGCGAGGAGCTACGTCAGGCATTTGAAGACCTGGATAACGAGACATTTATTCGCGCTAAGTCATAAGAAAACGGTACCGCAAAAAGAAGGAGACACAGATGACAGACAGAAGAATAAAGATTATCGGTTTTACGGGCAGCCTGCAGAGCGATTCATTCAACCGCTCTGCGTTGCGTGCAGCGGGCGACTTATTCCCTTCAAATGTTGACTTTGAGATCGTCGAGCCATTCGACCTGCCATTCTTTAATGAGGAGGTGGAGTCTAGGGCTCTGCCTGAAGCCGTTACGGCATTTAAGTACAAACTTTCTGAAGCTGATGCATTTCTGATCTCAACACCTGAGTATAATTTTTCCTTGCCGCCTTCCTTGAAGAATGCTCTGGATTGGGCGTCGCGCGGAGATCTGTTGCCTATGTACGGAAAGCCTGTCGCGATCATGAGCGCTTCCCCGAGCATGATGGGCGGTGTCAGGGCACAACATCATTTGCGCCAAGTCTGCGTTTCCCTGAACCTGATCCCAATCAATAAGCCGGAAGTGTTCATCGCGGCCGCACATACCAAGTTTGACGAGAATGGTAGCCTGACCGACGAGACTACCAGATGCATGATCCGCCAGCTGACCGAGGCCTTGATGAAAAAGCTGTGATGGGGTTGTTTTCTTTTATTGATCAATCAGCCGGAGCGCCAATAAACACGCTCCGGCTTTTTACAACCCATTTATTTTTTCAGACTATGATACAATTTGATTTAGACTGTACAACATGACAGGATCGTCATTGGAAAGGAAATCATTATGACTAACCATCCCGAACCTAATGATTCTGGAGAACAGGATTCCAAAGGCTTTCTGGAAGTCATGGGTTTCAGTAAAGCCGAAGCTATCTTCTGGATACTATATATTATTGTTTTTGCAGGTCTTGGATATCTGCTAGAACAGAGCAACCTGTCTCAGACGTCCTTATGGATCAGCATCGCGGCTGCCGTTATCCTTGTGATCTGGGTGTTTGTGGTTTTCCGAATCATAAGAAAAAAAGAGAGAGCGGTCAAGATTTTCGCGAATCTTTCGCTAGGGCTTATTGGATTTGCAACCATGTTTGCCATTTTTGTGTACACCGCGGCTCCGGCTATGATGTTCTACCCGCATTTTGACGAGACATCGTATTCGGTACTCGTTGATAAGGAAGAAGCGGAAGAACTTTCTTTTGCGTGGGGTGAAGGAGTAATTTCCGGTTGGTTCTGGCATAACGCAAAAGAAGGTGCGCCGACAATCATCTATTTCGCAGGAAACGGGGAGAATGCTTCGACACGCTTCCTGCGGATATTGAAAGACGATAGCCTTGTAGAGATTTTCGAAGGGTATCAGGTCGTTTTTCTTGATTATCCCGGATATGGTCTGACTTCAGGCACGCCCTCTGAAGAAAGCTTCAAGGAATTCGGCCTTCCCGGGCGGCAGTGAAACAATTTGGCTTCAGAATCTGCGGCATAATGATTTCTGGGGAAATAGTAAGGTGCACGAAGCTCTCAAAAAACATCTGGAGGAACTTGCATGATAATAGAAACGAAGCGCCTGATCTTGCGCGAAATGACACAGGAAGACTATCCGTCTCTTGCTGCCATCCTTATGGACGAGCAGACGATGTATGCGTATGAGGGTGCTTTTCGTGAGGATGAGGTGCAGGAGTGGCTCAATCGGCAGTTTCTTCGATACGAAAAAGACGGATTCGGTTTATGGGCGGTCATTACTAAGGACACGAACGAAATGATCGGTCAGGCGGGTATTACGTTGCAGGAGGTCGAGAGCGAGCTCCTGCCGGAGATTGGGTATCTGTTTAATCGTTTGTATTGGAAACAGGGCTATGCGGCTGAGGCGGCGATTGCCTGCAAGGAGTATGCTTTCGAGACGCTGGGTCTTACGGAAGTCATCTCAATCATCCGTGATACAAACATTTTGTCCATGAATGTTGCCATCCGCAACGGGATGTGCATTTGGAAACGGTTTGTGAAGCATTACCGGGGAGTCGATATGCCTCATTTTGTTTTTCGTGTTAAAAAGAGCGAAGATGCGAGGGGGTAAGGCAATGGAATTTCATGAAAAGCTTCTGCAACTAAGGAAACAGAAAGACTTGACGCAGGAACAGCTTGCGGAGTCGTTGTTTGTTTCGCGTACTGCGATTTCGAAATGGGAGAGCGGAAAAGGCTATCCGAATATTGATTCGCTCAAAAATATCTCGAAGCTTTTCGGTGTTACTATCGACGAACTTTTGTCCGGGGAAGAGCTGGTCAGCCTAGCCTCTTCTGAGAATAAGTCCAACATCAGCACGCAGAGGGGACTTTTATTTGGGGTTCTGGATATACTGGTTGCTGGAATGTTTTTTCTTCCGCTTTTCGGCCAACAGGAGATCGATTCGGTTCGGACGGTGACACTTCTTGCTATGTGGGATCTAACATCGGCAATGAGAATGTTTTATTATTCGGGACTCATTGCCCTGATTGCACTTGGAATCGTCGAGCTTATCTTTTGTATTTTGCGAAAAGATAGAGCACAGGACGTAAGTCGCACCGTCTCCTTTTCGATCCATGCGGTCGTGATCCTGTTTTTCGTGCTGACGAGGCAGCCGTATGCGACATCGTTTCTCTTTATGTTGTTTATTGTGAAGGTGGCCAATTCCTTCATTCGGACGAAAAGACGCAATGATATTCAGGCATAGAGACCTTGACACGATTCGTGTCGGCCGGCATTTTTCTTTTGTGACGAATTGTTTCTTGAAAAACCAACGGCTTCATAAGACAATGACAAGCGTGTAGAAGCAAATACAAGTTTTACCGGTTTAATATTGTAATACATTGGAGGATGGAATATGCAGTTGGGTTTTCTTGAGGTACTGAAGGTCATTCTTCTTGGTATCGTAGAGGGTGTCACTGAGTGGTTGCCGATAAGCAGCACCGGTCACATGCTCATTGTTGACGAATTTATTCAGCTCAATATGAGCGAGGCCTTTAAGGAGATGTTCTTTGTAGTCATTCAGCTGGGGGCGATCCTGGCCGTTGTCGTGATATTTTGGAAAAAAATGTTTCCGTTCCAGTTTAAAGACGAGACGAAGCCTAAGATTCGAAAAGATGTGATGAGTATTTGGCTAAAGGTTGTTGTTGCCTGCATTCCCGGTGCCATCGTTACGATTCTATTCGATGATTATATCGACGAACACTTACATACACCAATTGTTATCGCAATCGCGCTCGCTTTCTATGGCGTCGCATTTATCCTGGTCGAGATCTGGAACAAAAAGAGGAAGGTCAAGACGGAGAAGCTCTCTGATATTACGATGCAGACGGCTTTGATGATTGGTTTGTTTCAGGTTCTCTCAATCATTCCCGGCACATCGCGATCCGGAGCAACAATCATCGGCGCTCTTCTGATCGGTGTATCGCGTGTTGCGGCGGCGGAATTCACTTTTTTCCTGGCTGTTCCGGTCATGTTCGGATTAAGCGCAATCAAGATCGTGAAGTTCGGATTCGGATTTGGAGGAGCAGAGATTTTTGTTTTGTTACTTGGAATGGCCGTCGCTTTTGGCGTCTCAATTCTTGTTATTAAATTCTTGATGGGCTTTATTAAGAAGCATGATTTTCAAGCTTTTGGATGGTATCGTATCGTATTGGGCATTGTTGTATTAGTCCTTCTGGGTTTTCGATAAGCAGAAGAGGATTCTATGAGAATTGAACATATAGCTATTTATGTGAAGAATCTGGATAACATGCGAAACTTTTATTGTCAGTATTTTGGCGCGGTCTCCAATCACCGGTATGAGAATCCGGTGAGCGGGCTTCAAACGTATTTCCTGTCTTTTTCGGATGGAGCCCGTGTCGAGTTAATGACCAGACCCGTGACGATGTCGGCGGAAAACAATGAGTATATGCTCGGCCTTTCTCACCTGGCTTTTGACTTAGGAAGCAGGGAGGAGGTCGACCGGTTGACTTCAAGGCTGGAGAATGACGGATATATGGTCTCTCGTAAGGCCCGTGTCACCGGAGACGGATACTACGAGAGTGTTATCCTCGACCCCGAGGGGAACCGGATCGAGATCACAAGCGCGTAACAGTCATCGTGCCTGTACAATCTCACCGGCTTTTCGAAGCAGTGCTTCCCTTGTCGCCGGACTCGTATAACAGCGTTTCGTAAAACAGTTGTAGGATTCCTCGCGTACTGCGTCAGCAATCGCGTGGTAGGATAGGGCGGCGGCAACAAGAGGAAGACGGCAGGATGGGTGGAAGCGATGGAGGTACTTCTCATAGTCCTGATAGTAAGAGTCGGCCAGGAGGGAAAGGGACTCCCAGAGCTTGATGAAGTTCTTCGGTATCTGTTCCGGCGAGAACGAAGTGTCCACGGAGTCTGATAACGCCTTCAGATCAAGCCTCTTCAGATCATACTCGTCCAGCAGAGCTGACGGCAAATACATACGGTCTCTGGTCCGTAAGTCCTCGCCGACGTCGCGAAGGATATTCGTGATCTGCATACCGACACCCAGGTTTTCACAGGCAGAAATAAAAGCAGGGTCCGCGGCATCCTCAAGCCGGTCAGCCAGGATCGGAAGCAACATCGTTCCGACGGATCCGGCTACACGCTTCGAATAGAGGATCAGATCTTCCTTTGTCTGCAGATCATGAAAATCGGCATCTGAACGCTGGCCTTCAATCTGCAGAAGAAAGCTGTCGATCGGGATCCCGTATTTTTGGATCGAATCAACGAAGGCGGCCGTCCATGTACATCCGGTCAGTCGTAGCCGAAAAGAAGAAGGATCATACAGACTCTTCAACCAATTCTCTAATTCATCTAAAGCAAGAAGGACACCCTTCTTGTTCTGCCCGTCAACGTCCGCGTCGACTGTGTCATCCGCATAGCGGCAAAAGGCATAAACGGCGGCAACAGCCTGAAACCGGTCATAGGGAAGATGACGAAAAGCCTGATAAAAGCTTGTCGCCCTTTCCTTCATGATCCGTTCCGCCTCCGCATAAGACGCGGCAAGAGACTCGTCAGACAGCTCCGATTGAATCATGTAAAATCATCCTCAGGTTCATCTCTTCTCAGCTCTTCGGCACAGATTCTTCCGCTCTCCAGTACAATCGGGACACCGGCACCCGGATGCGTACTGCTACCAGTGAAATAGAGCCCCTCGCACGTCATGCTCTTTGCCTGAGGACGCAGGTGATTACTCTGCGTCAAAGTAGGCTGGATGCCGAAAGTGGCTCCGCGGAAGGCGCTGAAGTGGCTCTCGAAATCCTTCGGAGTAAAGATCCGCTCGGTTGTAATCTTGCTGTCAAGATCGGAGAGTCCAGGAATCCCGGACAGCGTATCCATTGCTTTTTTGCGATAGTAGGCAACGGTCTCATCATTCCACTCATACTTGGATGTTACGATTTCAGAAACAGGAATCAAGAGATAGAAGCTTGATTTCCCCTTCGGAGCCATCTCAGGATCCTCGCGAGACGGAATATGCAAATAAAGAGACGGATCCATGATTTTCCTTCCGTCGAAAATACTGTTCAGATTATCATCCAGGTCGGAGGAAATAATGAAGGTATGCGTGGCAAGCTCCGGAAAGGTTCCGTCAACTCCCCAATAGAAGACCAAGCAGGAGCAGGAATATTCCATACTGTTGATCTTTTCGGGCGTATACTTACCGCGAACCTTTGGCTCATCAACCAGACTCGTCATCGCGTAGGGGAAATCTGCGTTACAAACGACATATGGAGCAGATTTCTGTTCACCATTTACCTTGACACCCAGAACCTTCTTGCCGTCGGTCAGAATCTTTTCTACCGGGCTATTATAATAAATAACGCCTCCAAGCTCTTCGAAAAGCTTCGCCATCGACTGTGCCATCGTGTGCATGCCACCCTTGATGAACCATACTCCGTACAGAATCTCAATCATCGGAATGATATTATAAAGCGACGGCCCTTTTTTGGGGGAAACACCGATATACAAGGTCTGAAAGCTCAGCATCTGCTGCAGATCCTTATCCGGCATGAAGGAAGCCATCATTTTATCCGCACTGTCAAACGTTTTGAGCTTTAAAGCCTGGCGGACCATGAAGGGATTATTGAAGTCAGAAGGTTTTCGAAAAGGTCGGCGGATGAAGTACTCGAGTGCGACCTGGTATCTCTCGTAGATTTCACTCAAGTAACTCAGGAAACCGAGGGCATTCTCCGGACCCTTCGCTTCAACAATTTTCATCAGATCGACAAGATCCGTCGAGAGCTTATAGTGGCGATAGGGCTCGCCCTTAAAATAGACCTCGTACATCGGGTCAAGCTTCTGCATCGGAATATATTCGTCCGGGTCACGTCCGGCCAGCTCGAAAACCTCTCGGTAAACATCCGGCATCATGACGAGAGTCGGACCCACATCAAAGGTGTGACCATCCGCCTTGATCTGATGCATCTTGCCGCCGGGTATTTTCTCCTGCTCATGGATCTCTACCTGATAGCCCGCATGTTGCAAACGTATGGCGGTGGACAATCCCCCAACACCGGCACCAATGACGATAACTTTCTTTTCCATTTCGACCCCTCTTTCCTTTGGACTTATTCTTGCATTAAGTTTCGGATGATTTTTTCGCTGATTTCGGCGAAGTACTTTCTGTCATCCCGATCGATGCCGTGGAAGCAAATATCTTCCCAGAGTTTTAGGATTTTTTGTAGTTCAGGGACCAGAGAGGCACCCTTTTCGGACAGATTACATATCTTGTTTCTTCGGTCCTGCGGATCAGTCTGCCGTTGAATCAGTTCTCTCTGCTCCATGTCGTGCAAAAGCTTTGTTACGTTGGACTTGTCTGTCTGGAGAAAAGGAATCAATCGTGCCTGACTGATTCCAGGGATTTTATCCATGACTAGAATGACCACCAGATCACGCCAATCCACTTCAAGAGGCTCGAGTAATTCGTCAAGCTTCATCTTGCCATATCGATTAAAAACGCTGATGTCACAGATGAACATTTTGATATCTCCATATTTGGTTGTTTTTTACAATTATATATGGATGATAGGTTTATTTCAATTCAAGGGAGAGCATTCGATAGAATTAACAAGAAAACTCCGCCGGAAAACCATTCCGGCGGAGCCTGTTATCCGCGTTGACAGTATGTGTCCTCAATAGTAAAAACGATTACTCGATTTCAATCTTTCGTTTCTCTTCAAGGACCTCGTTCTTGGGTACGGTAATACTAAGGACGCCGTCATTAAGTCTTGCCTTGATGTTTTCCATCTTTCCACCGGCAAGATGGATCCTGCGACTCATGCAGCCTTCTCTGCGCTCCCGATGAATGTAGTTCTTGCCATCCTTATTGATTTCTTCACTTCTTTTCACGGAAATACAAAGATTCTCATTGTCGATATTCAAATCGATCTCTTCCTTCTTCACACCGGGAAGCTCGGCCTCAACGAGATATTCTGTATCCTTTTCCTGAATATCAATCTTGAAGGTATCTCGCATCAGACTTCTGTCCGGCATCCACGAATCATTAAAAAAGTCATCAAGCATGTTGTAGAAATCATTGATTCCCGAATTTGCCGGTGCTAAACTACTGTTCTTTCTGTTGAATGGAATAAGTCCTGCCATGTTCAACAACTCCTTTCAAATCACATGTGCCAAGTTAGCACTCCCGATGGACGACTGCTAATTATATTTTATGAAACTGTATAATTTTGTCAAGCCGATTAACAAAAAGATTACAGATTGGAAAAAAATAAATAAAAAATGCGCCCCTTTTCAGAAGCGCAATATGTATACGCAAGAATCTGTTCGGATCAGATGTGGGGAGCCGGTGCTTTGACGATAATCAGCTCCAAGGTCTCATCGTGAAGGTTTCTGACATTCATCTTCGTTTGAAAGGGAATCTTCAGCAAGGTGCCCCCGTTATACTCATGAATCTCCTGATCATTCAAGCCGATAGAGAGCTTACCGCGAACCACAGTCATATATACATTGGAATTCGAAAAGTGTTCGGGCAAACCTTCGTCCTTATTAAACACCATGTGCAGATAATGCACATTCTCATCAAAAATCACTTTTTCTACAGCTTTGTCGTTACTTGTGGATAACAAAAACACTTGCTCTACCATAAAGAATCCTCCCAAAATTCGGTTTATCTTCTATACAACGAGTATAACACCTTCTAAATTTCTGCGACGTTGGAAATCCAACGTGTTTGTTTGCCCTTCTTTAAACGAAAATACATAACATCCCGACAAACGGGTTTATGGTCATAGGACCATAAGCCCTTGTTACTTGCCGCGTCTAAAGGCGCTGGCTTTTCACATTCGTACAATGACTTACAGCAAATGCCGGTTCGGCATTTGTGATCGTATCTCTTTGTTACGTGATGCAACAATGCAAGCAACTACCGGTTTGGGATTGCTAGCGGTAACTCCCTCTTGCGTGATGCAGTAAAGCAGTTACGGCCGGTTTAACTTGCTCCTTTAAGAGGCGTACTACTTGCTGTATCTTATAAGGGTCTTCGCACTGTTTTTGGCGCAAGTAGATATCGTTCAT
>CAZOFY010000062.1:0-13873 GCA_964579245.1 uncultured Mageeibacillus sp. | reverse complement strand
GATAGACACGCAAATCTAAAGTACAAATACGGGAACAGGCATTTCTGGTGTAGAGGATACTATGTAAGCACAGTCGGGAAGAATGAGAAGAAAATCCGGCAGTATATCGTCGACCAGCTAAAAGAAGATCACCTTCAGGATCAGATAAGCCTAAAAGAGTACATAGACCCGTTCACGAGTGACCGGGAAGAAGAACACAGGAAGTAAGCTGCTTTAGCAGCAGTAGGAAGAGAGAGTGCGCGTGGTAGTACTTTCAGATGGACGAAGGTCCAGCCAGTAGTAAGCCCTTATAGGGCTTGGACAAACTGCCGGCTCAGCCGGCAGTTATGATTTGTTCTGATATACTTACTTCACAATCTGCATGCCAGATAAAAATGCATTAATAAACCCATCAATTTCTCCGTCCATCACACTATCTACATCCACCGCTTCAAATCCGGTTCGATGGTCCTTGACCATCGTATATGGACAGAATACGTAGGAACGGATCTGACTGCCCCATGCGATTTCCATCTGATTGCCCTTCAGATCTTCTATCTTTTCCATATGCGCTGCCTGCGCCAGAGCAAAAAGCTTAGCCTTGAGCATATTCATGGCTGTTTCTTTATTCTGGACCTGGGATCTCTCTGACTGACATGATGTAACACAGCCGGTAGGGATATGTGTCAAACGAACGGCAGAGTCTGTCTTATTGATGTGTTGTCCTCCCTTGCCGGATGCACGGTATGTGTCGATCCGAAGGTCCGCAGGATTGATCGTAATATTGATGGAATCATCGAGTTCAGGAATCACTTCACAGGAAGCAAACGACGTGTGTCTGCGACCGGATGAGTCAAACGGTGAAATTCTCACAAGTCTGTGAACGCCGATTTCTGAGCGCAGGAATCCATAAGCGTTCTCTCCGGAGACGAGTATCGAAGCGCTCTTGATCCCTGCTTCATCTCCGTCGAGGTAATCCAATTCCTTCACCTCAAAATCGTGAGCTTCTGCCCACCGGTTATACATGCGATACAGCATCTCGACCCAATCCTGAGCCTCTGTACCACCCGCACCGGCATGCAAAGTAAGAATCGCATTATTCTTGTCGTACTCGCCGGTAAGAAGAGTTTGCAACCGCATTTTCTCAAGATCATGTCTGAACCTTGCGGCGGCATCCTTTGCTTCCGCAAGGACATCGGCATCCTCTTCTTCATTTCCGAGTTCGCAAAGAACAAGGATCTCTTCTCTTTCTTTTTCCAGGTTATCATACCGTTCAACACGCAGTTGTAACTGACGCATTTTCGTCTGAACCGATTGTGCCCGCTCAACATTCCCCCAAAAATCAGGTTCCTGAGCTCTGGCCTCCAATTCGGATATTTCGTCCTGTAATCTCTGAATGTGCAGAGCATCCTTTAAGATATGAAGCTGTTCTTCCGCTGCCTCCAGCTCTAATCTCAGGGTGTCAAATTCCAGCATCTCGTATCTTTCCTTCCTCTTTCAAAAGCTGAACAAACTCTGCCAATCGAAGCATCGCCTGCTGAATATCGTCTATAGAAGCCGCATAACTGATACGGACAAAACCTTCACCGCAGTCACCAAAAGCCTTGCCGGGTACAATTGCCACCTTCTTTTCTCGCAAAAAACGCTCACAGAATGTATCCGAATCAATCCCCAACGAAGCAATGCTCGGGAAAGCATAAAAAGCGCCGGTCGGTTCAAAGCAGGACAGCCCGGCATCGCGGCATCCCTTAACGACAATTCTTCTTCGTCGGTTATACTCGGCTCTCATCTCGGCAACTTCCTTATCTGAATTCCGAACCGCTTCAATGCCCGCATATTGTGCCGTCGTTGGCGAACTCATAATACAGTACTGGTGAATCTTCGTCATCGCGGAAATAATCTCCGCCGGTCCCGTCGCATATCCGATACGCCAGCCGGTCATTGCATATGCCTTAGAAAAGCCATTAATTAATATCGTACGGTCAATCATCGATGGAAAGGCAGCGATTGAGTAATGAGGCTCCTCAGAATAAGAAAGCTCACCGTAGAGCTCATCGGATAACACCAGGATATCCGGATATTTATCAAGGACCTTAACGATCTCAGAAAGCTCTGCCTTGGACATCGTGGCTCCGGTCGGATTATTGGGGTATCCGATCATTATTAGCTTTGTCTTATTTGTTATAGCCTTCTCAATTGACTCCGGACGGACCTTGAACTGATCTTCAGCACTTGTTGAAACGACCACCGGCACTCCCAAAGCAAGCTTCACGGCCGCCTTATACGCCACAAAGCAGGGTTCAACGATGATTACCTCATCTCCGGGATTTATAAGCGAACGGATGGCAATATCAATCCCCTCGCTGCCTCCCACTGTAATGAGGATCTGGCTTCTGGGATCATATTTCAACCGGAACCGGCGATGTAAATAATCCGCGATCGCCTCTCGCAGTTCAATGAATCCCGAATTGGGAGAATAATGTGTGTATCCCATCTCCAGAGAATATATACCGGCTTCTCTGACTCTCCAAGGGGTCACAAAATCAGGCTCTCCGATTGAAAGAGAGATCACTTCACCCTTCATCTCGTTCGCCAGATCAAAGAATCGGCGAATAGCCGAGGGTGGTATCGACTTCACTTGATCTGATAATAGATCCTTATATTGTTTATTCATGCTCATCGACTCTCTTTACACATAGATTTGTGTATTGTCATTACAGGATAACAGCTTCTCTTCTGTCGACCGGCTTGTCTTCGAAAACGACGCCGTTACTCTTGTACTTTTTTAATATAAAATGTGTGGCTGTGGATACTACGCCGTCCATCGGAGCTACCTTATTCGAGATAAAGGAAGCAACTTCCCGCAACGTAGAGTCCTCGATAATCAGCATCAAGTCGAATCCACCCGACATCAAATAACAGGATGTGACCTGCGGGTATCGAAACAAATGCTGCGCAATACGGTCAAAACCCTGGTCTCGCTGTGGATTGAGACGAACCTCTATTAGTGCCGTTACCGACTCACGGTTTGTCTTGTCCCAATTAACAACAGTAGTATATCCAAGAATGATTTCCTCATCCCGTAGCTTAGACAGTTCTTCTTCAATCTCATCCTCCGAAACGCCAAGCATAACTGCCAGTTCCGGCTGAGTAAGTCTTGCATTATGTTCGATCAGTTGCAGTAGCTCATATCGATCCAGCATAAATACCTCCATATAGTCCGACGCGTTTCCGATAATTGTAACACATAAGATAATTCAAGGGCAATGTGTACGTGTTTACCTGAATTCAACGATCTCCTGAAGAAAGTTTATCTTTCCAGTTCGGCACCCGGCAGAATATTGATCCAACGCTTCGAAAAAAACCGGATCAATCCCAGCACTGCCTTGATTACCTCATCGGATATAGTTATTAAGTATAAAATTCCGACTCCTACCAAACCGTTCCACCCAAAATAAAACGACAATGGAATCGTAATGATCCAGAGGGGCAATAATTCTGCAAGTAGGGAGAATCGCGTATCGCCACCTGCACGAAGTGCACCAAGGAGATTCTCCAGATTCAGTGTCTTGATCGGGAGAATTAGCCCAAACATAAAGATCAATATTTGTGCATATCCTCTTGCCTCCGTCGAGATCCGGAAGAGATTCACGATGTTTCCGCTGGTAATGATCAAAAGAACTCCAACCACGGTGCCGAGGAATATCCCGATCACGTTGGTCCTTAATGCATAGACATAAGCTGCATGAATTCGACGCTCACCGATTTTGTGTCCGACCATTGCCGCAGAAGCGGAAGCGATTCCCATCGAAAGGGCAAATGAGATTCGATCGATGGTTTGAAGAATATTGTAACCGGCAACATAATCCGTTCCCAGACGGGCATAAAGAACGGTAAATGTCGACATCCCCAGTGCCCAGAAGAATTCATTGGCGATAACAGGCAAAGATACCTTTAGTAATTCCTTCACAAATTTAGCCTTTATTCCTCGCAAATCACTTGGCATTACCCTGATCGCGTATTTTCTCACATAGACCACAATAAAGAGGACTAGAAATTCGACTATACGAGCGAACAGTGTTGCAATGGCAGCACCTTTGACTCCAAGAGCCGGGAATCCCAACATACCATAAATCAACAGAGCATTCAGTCCGGTATTTGTAAGAATTGAAATCAAAGACACAAGCAGAGGCATAACAGCTTTTTTTGTGCTTCGAAGACCACCATATAGAATATTCGCGAGAGCTGTAAGCGGGTAACTTATAGAGACAATGCGAAGATATTCTGCTCCCAAGCGAATGACCTCTTGGTCATTCGTAAATATTCCCATGATTCTCTCCGAAAGAAGAAGTGTAAGAATCATAAAAACAGAAGACAAGACAATACATAGTATATATCCAATGGCTACAGTATGCTTGATTCCCTTATGATCGCCTCGACCATAATACTGTGCAATGAATATTGAGCAGCCAGATCCGACACCAAAAATAAGAACGATCATCAAGAAAAATACCGTGTTGGATATGCCAACGGAAGCCAGCGCTGTATCACCCAATTGACCAACCATTACGTTGTCAACAAGATTAAGACTGGCACTGAAAAAGTTTTGAAGCGATACAGGCAGCGCAATCAGCATCAGAGTTTTCCAGTAGGCTCTGTCATGAAATATTGCCGGCAATTTCTCTTCCTTGATCATAAAACTACTTCCTCTATCTTTCGTGGATCTACAAATTAGTATACCTGCCGAGGACCAATAAACAATTCTCAGTAACAAAAGGGGAAACGAAAAGGTCCGCAGTGTTTATGCACCGCGGACCCTGAAATCTAACTTTCGTTCAGATCATCAGATGCGAGCTACACCGCTTTTTCTTGCTGCTTCACTGACTGCAGCGGCAACGGATTTTCCGACACGTTGATCAAAGGCATCCGGGATGATAAACTCCGGTCTCAATTCAGACTTGCTAACCAAATCTGCAATGGCGTAAGCCGCTGCCAGCTTCATCTCATCATTGATATCGCTTGCGCGAACATCAAATGTACCACGGAAAATACCGGGGAATGCGAGAACGTTATTAATCTGATTGGGGAAATCCGAACGACCCGTGGCCATAACCTTGACGCCGGCTTTCGCGGCGACGTCCGGCATAATTTCCGGAGTTGGATTGGCACATGCAAAGACAACCGGGTCCTTAGACATGGAACGAACCATTTCTTCTGTCAGAACGCCGGGAGCGGATACGCCGACAAAGACATCAGCACCGACGATAACATCAGCAAGTCCGCCCTTCTTCATCTTGCGATTCGTCATGGACGCGATCTCTGCCTTCGCTTCATTGAGATTGTCGCGGCCCTCCCAGATTGCTCCGGTTCTGTCGCAAAGAACAACATCAGACAGTCCGCAAGAGATGAGAAGCTTTGTAATGGCTGTAGCTGCAGCGCCTGCTCCATTTACAACGACAGATACCTCAGACAGTTTCTTGCCGACGATACGAAGTGCGTTGATCATACCGGCAAGAGTAACAACCGCTGTACCATGCTGATCGTCGTGAAAAATCGGGATATCGCAGCGCTCTTTGAGTTTCTTTTCGATTTCAAAGCAACGGGGTGCGGAAATATCCTCGAGATTGATTCCGCCAAAGGAACCAGCGAGAAGTGCGACAGTATTAACGATATCATCGACTTCCTTCGAACGAATGCACAGAGGAAACGCGTCAACATCTCCAAATGCTTTAAAGAGTGCACATTTTCCTTCCATAACAGGCATTCCGGCTTCCGGGCCAATGTCTCCAAGACCAAGAACGGCTGTTCCGTCAGTAACAACAGCTACAAGGTTATGACGTCTGGTATACAGATAAGAGAGGTCAACATCCTTGGATATTTCTAAGCACGGCTCCGCTACTCCGGGAGTATACGCCGTGGCCAGCTCTTCCTTTGTACCGACAGGAGCACGCGCAATGACTTCGATCTTTCCCTGCCAATCAATGTGTTTCTGAATTGCCTTACTTTTTTCCATGTCAGAATCCTCCGCGAAATTCATTTCTTTATTAAACCAGATTTATAATAGAGATGTTTGTTCAAAATTACAACTCAATATTCATGAACATTCTAGAAAAAAGGCCCCTTTATCGTGAACAAAACAAAAGTTTATCGATTTTGCACAAAAATCATTCGTTTTCGATCGTTTTATCTTTGCTTTCATTTGCATTCGTTTTAAGGAATAAATGCTCATAGATAATTCCTGTCATTCTCCCGAGAGTCAGTATCAGGACCGTCAATACAAGAGAAGCCAACAGGACCGCAGCTTCTTGATAATTGGATAGTACGAAAGAAATGATTGACATAAGAATCAAATAACCGACAAAAAGGATTGTAGAACTCAGGAAAAGAAAAATTCTTTTCCCTTTCGTTCTGATCAGACCCTGCAGGATGGATTGAAAAGTCAATTTACGATCGAAAAGAAGGATAGGCGGAATAAACGCTAAAAATGCGTAGAAAATCGAAAGAATCGGAAGTAAGCTCGTAAACTCCAGAATAACTTGAAACAGTCGGTTTGAAACGATCAGGAAAAGGAGACCGGAAACCAGAATAATGAAAACAGTCAGCACAGGAAGTCGTCTCAGGAACCAAAGAATGCTGATTGACGTTGACTGACCGGCACTGTTTCCAATGTAGATACGCATATATAGATTTGAAGCAAGAATATCCAGCAGTATCAATGCAAGAACAGACCCGATGTAAATCAGATTTCCGACAGAAATAGGCGGAAACTCGATGACCTGTAAAGGGTTGTATGATGCCTGTTGACTATATTTCTCGAACCAGGCTTGATATTTACTGAAATCCGGATCACCCGGCTCGAAGAAAAGTACAATGGCGTTCAAAAAATAAACCAGGAGAAACAGGTAGCGCGCTACCCATTTCTTCTCTAGCTTATCGATTTTAAAAGACTCGATCGCAAGTCTGAATGGTGTCATCTATCAAGCGTCTACAGACGTGATACTGATATCCGTACATACCTTGCCGTTAACGATATGCTCGGCAATGATACGCTTCGCCTTGTTCTCATCGACCTGGACGTATGTTACCTTGGATCCGTCTGCTTCATATACTTCTACAAGAGGCTCCAGTCTGCACAATCCCAGACAGCCTGTCATGGATACGGATACGTCATTAATTCCGCGTGTGCGAAGTTCCTCGACGAGTGAAGCCATTACCGGTCTCGCACCGGCAGCGATGCCGCAGGTAGCCATGCCGACAACGATTCTCTTCCCGCTTTGATTTCTTGCAGCCATGTCAGCCTGTGCCTTCTGTTTGATTTGTTCCAGTTCCGCCAATGATTTCATTTCTTAAATACCTCCCAGATATTGTTCTTGCTGTTCACCAATATAGTCACGTAAAAAAACGTAGACATCCAATGAAGATAGCGGCACACCGTCCAGCTTTTCCCGAACCTCGGCTGTATCGAGCGTATTCTCTCCCGCTGTGTCAGAAGAAAAAGTCATGATAAAGTCCAAATCAGGATACGAGCGAATCAGACCCGCCAGTGTTTCTCCCATGTTTCCGAGTGGCAAACGATCAATGGAAGACAGCCTCATCTGTGCTGTTAAGGTTGTTCCGACACCCTCCCATGACTCAATCGTCAGACTGCCCCCGGTAATTTCACATGCTTCCTTAAACAGTGGTATTCCAAGCCCGACCTTTCTTGTCGTACGTGTCGTGGCAAACGGATCTGTCACTTTCTGTACGAACGCAGGCGACATACCCTTTCCGTTATCCTCGATTCTGACACGGAGAAGATCTTGATTCTCCTGCTTCGTTATCGCAACGGAAATCCGATCGGCATCTGCACGGATAGAGTTCATGATGATATCCAATAAATGAAGAGATAGATCCCGCAACAAAAACCTCTTCCCGCACATGCTGTCTTAAATTTCACACTGTTTCGTGTAGCCAAGTTATTATATCACTTCAATGTCTTTTCCCGCAACGCTTCAACAACATGACAGACATCAAAGGTTTCTTTGTCTATACCAGGAAAATCGATAGAAAAGCCTTGTGATATATCTTCGAGGCGATGAGCATCCGAATTCAGAAAGAACGGTTTTTTCTTGCATTCAGGATGTAGTGCGAAAAACTTCTCGAGATCACAGTGCATGGACAGTTCAAAAGAATGCCCGGGAAATTCCGGTGGTATTGATCCAAGACTTGTCAGGATACTATAAGAATCGCGATCGATATGAGCGGGCATGATAACTCCTCCCTCAGCGAAAACCCGATTTGCCAATTCAATAGAGCTCGCATAACTCGAAGTCAGCAGAAGATGGGGATAAGTAGCCTTCTCTTCATCATCGTCGCCAAAAAGAACCTGTCTTCCAAAAACATCGGGCTTGTTGGGAATGATCAATCGATTTTTCTCGAGATATGCTCCGAATCTCTCGGCAGCCTCAATGTCAGGGAAATATGCTAAGAGGTGAAAGCCCTCCTGACATTCGATTTCCATCCCCGGCAAAATCAGAACGCGTTTCCCGTGTTCCTGTTCAATCTGCCTCGAGGCAGCCATTGCACTTCGGACATTCAGGCATGACTGGTGATCCGTTACAGCAATGATGTCCAGCCCGTTCAAAAAAGATATGCCTACAATATTCCCCGGCGTCATGTCGTCCTCGGCGCAGGGAGATAAAGCGGAATGAATGTGAAGATCACATTGCAGTATCATTGGATTCACCGGTCTCAGAGAGAGAGGCTGCCAGGATTGCAGCCGCCTGAAAGGTCGTGAAGGATGTTTTTAATACGCAGATTTCCTCGCTCTTAGCCTTCTCCAGAACATCCTCGTCCATCATCACGCCTTCCGTCAAGACAACGACAGGGCAGTCAGAAAGGGACGCAACGGCAATTACGTTCATGCTTGAGAGAATCGTGAACCAGCAATCCACGTTCGTAACCTTGGCCATGGCCCAGCTCAGCATGTCGCAGCAATACCCGTTCTCAATGGTCTTGTCCGAAAAAACATCGGTCAACACCTCAGCTTCGATATCATGGATCAGATTCGTGATCTTATATCCGTCTTTCATACCTATCCTTTTGCCTTAGAGATCAAGAATATTAATATCTCTGGCAACCTTTCGAATGTGTTCTTTCAGCTTTATTATGCAATCTGTTTCGAGTGCTCTGCCCTGAACGATATCTTCAGCCAACGCGGCACAGGTCGGCGAACCGCAGGCTCCGCAGTCGAGGCCCGGCAATGTTTTCAGAATATTCTCCATTTGCTGGTACTTGTCCATTGCCGTGCTGATGTCCGAATCAAGCTGCATTGCGTTGTTCTCGGTGACAGGCACTTCCCATGTCTGCGTCTCCACGCTTTCCGGCGGAATAAACGCGTCCGGCGCTCTTCCTCTTTCTTCTTGGGCGGCCTTAACGAAGCCTCGAATTCTGGCTCTCGCGGAAAACGGGTTGGATGCGACAAGCGGGCCGCCGATACATCCGCCGAAGCAGCACGAGGGTTCCACAAACTCAATATCTTTCAGACGTTCATTCTCTATCTCATCCAAAATAGAAATAACATTATGGATCCCGTCTACCGCCATATATTTATCGATCCCAAGAGTAGCGGCCTCGCCTCCGGCTGATGCCCATTGAATACCCTCAGCATCTGCAAGCTTTATCGTTGACAGAGTATTGGCTTCTCCTGAGTTGTCGGCAGTCTTTTCGAGCATATTAAGTATAAAAGGATATACTTCATGCATGGCGACTACATGGTCCACGTCCGACAACCCCTGACCGATGGGATTTTGCGTTGCCGTTCGTTTGGACGGACAGGGAGAGAGAAAATATGTCACTACGTCTTTTTGATCAATACCTGTCTTCTGAGACACTTCATTCTTCGCATAATGTGCCGTGATCTCCATCGGGGAATAGAGCGGAACCAGGTGTGATATCAATGATTTGTATCTCATCTGAATCAATCGCAGCACCACGGGACAAGCTGACGATATCATCGGGAATACACTTGAGTACTCAGCTTTGCCTTCCTCGACAAGCCTCCTTCTCTCAAGGAGAAGCTGGCGTGTACGAAGCGAGGAAGCAGATGCGCCCAAGGCAACCTCATACACGTAATCGAAGCCGATTCTATACATTGCTGAGATAATCTTCGCCCTCGTCGCCGGCGGGCCAAATTGTGCATAAAGTGAAGGTGGGATCAGAACGGCGGTCGGATGCCCGGGATCCTTATCCTTAAGGTCCGGAAAAACGTCCGTCACAGCACTCTTGGCACGATGCGGACAGATGCGGATGCATTCGCCGCAGTCAATACAGCGTGACTCATCTATATGTGCTTTACCGTCGCGAACACGGATAGCCTCCGTCGGACATCCTTTAATACAATTTGTACAGCCTACACAAAGCTCTTGATTCAATGCAACACTATGAAGCTTGCCCACGATTTATCCTCACATTAAAAATGAACGATTATTGTCACCTTTGTTCCTTCGCCTATCTTGGTATCAATCTCCATCTCGTCTGAATGCCTCTTGATATTCGGCAGACCCATCCCGGCACCAAATCCCATTTCTCTGGCGGTATCAGGAGCTGTTGAGTACCCGGCCATCATGGCTTTATCAACATCCGGGATTCCCGGCCCGTAATCTATGATCTCGATTTTGACATGTTCAGGGAAAATATGCACGACTGCCTTACCTCCCTGCCCATGAATAACGGCGTTGATTTCCGCCTCATACATCGCAATGGCAGCGCGCTTCACACAATCAGGCTTTACTCCAAGCCGAGACAAGGTTTTCTTCATATTGCTCGAGGCCTCACCGGCATGTGTGAAATCATTATCATGGATCGGATATTCCAGAACAAGAGGTTCTATGACGCCTCCCCCTTCCCGCGCACGCCGGCTTCATGAAGAAGACCGCAGCTTGTAAACATAGTATGAGGTGTCGATAGAAGAGCGATCCCCTTCTCGGTTGCCAATTCACACATCAAGGCATCCGGCACCTTACCTCTTACAAACACGATAGCGTGAACGTCAAGCATCTCTGCTGTACGAATCGTCTGGGGATTAACAAGGCCGGTCAGCATCATTTGGTTTGTCGCACAAGAAAAAGCCATCACATCACTCATAAGGTCTGAGCCGCATGCAACAGATATATCCATATCCATATCTGCTGCCGGTACGATCACATCAGCCCTAAGAATTTCGACACATTCGTTTAGTTTCATTGAATCCTCCCAAAACAAAGCCATTAATCGGCAAAAATATGTTCATTTATTTCATTATACAGGCATGACGGATAGACGGCAAATAGTTATAATAGTATAAAACTGTTTTTGAAAGGCAGGCTGCTTTATGGTTGAATTCAAAGTGAATCCGGATCTGCTGTACGTTCTTCCTGTTGAGACACATACATCCGAGGAATTGATACGAATTTTAGGAAATCATCCCGAGATCCAATTTGTTTCTTTTGTCGGAATTGACCTCGCCGGGAATGATACGGACGAGAAGATTCCGATTTCATTATTCTTAAACAGCGTTGATGAGTATTTAAACGGCTGCATGGTTCAGACCGATGGTTCTTCTGTCGTTCTGCCCGGGATTGCAACGCTGAATGACGGACGCGTCGACTTCGAAGCAGATAAGGCTGTAGTCTGGTTTATTGACTACAACTACGAACACATTGACGCTAAGACGAGTAGACCGATCGGTACGTTGCGAATCCCCTCTTTCCTGATTCATAACAACCTTAAGGTTTGCTCCCGCTCCATCTTGAAGAGAGCGTGTCAGCATTTTGCGGAAGAAACCATGAAGGTTCTTAACAGCAAGCCCGAGCTTTGTGAGACATGGGGCATACAATATGCGGATATCGACCGCATTGAACTTCTGTCAGCGACTGAGCTCGAGTTCTGGGTCAGCTCCCCCGATGAAAAGATCAGTGCTGCCAGACTTTCCGTCTCCGAGAGTCTGAAGGAGCAATATTGGAAGCGCACGAAGGGCGTCGTACGCACAGCCCTTGAACAGGTCATTCTTCTTCTGGAGCTGTATGGTTTCCAGCCCGAGATGGCTCATAAAGAGGTGGGCGGCGTCAAGGCGCACCTTTCCGGACAAGGCGATTTTCATAACATCATGGAGCAGCTTGAAGTTGACTGGCGTTATGCCGAGGCGCTTCAATCCGCGGACTATGAAATCAATGCCCGGATCATGATCAAGGAAGTTTTTCGCATGCATGGTTTGGACGTCAGCTTTTCCGCTAAACCGTTGTCCGGTGTGGCCGGCAGCGGAGAGCATACTCATATAAACACAGTCGCTTACTTGAAGAACGGGAAGAAAGTGAATCTTTTCAGTCCTGAGGATATGAACAAGGATTTCCTCAGTCTGTTTGGCTGGGGTGCTTTATTAGGATTTATGAAGCATTATTCTTTGGTGAATCCCTTTATCTCCGTAACCAATGACAGCTTTCGCCGTTTGCAGCCGGGCTTCGAAGCGCCTACTCACGCGGTAGCATCTCTCGGACGGGATTTACAGACTCCTTCACGTAATCGTACCGTGCTTCTTGGTCTGATCCGTAATTCTGACAGTGCGGCTCAGACTCGTTTTGAGGTTCGATCTCCGAACCCTCATACGAACACATATCTTTGTCTGTCTGCTTCGATCCAATCTATGCTCGACGGTGTTCGATATGCGGTTCATTCAGGGCGAACAACTGCTGATCTGGAGAGTGAGTTCTGCAAGAACGCCGGAGATGATGCGGAGTATTTAGAGAAGGATCGAATGTACCGTTCGGAGGACGACATCTTCCAGGCCTACTCCGAGAAGGAGCGTGACGAACTTTTCGGGACGCCTCCGGCGACCGTGTACGAGTCTTTGCGAACCCTTCTAAAGGACGATCGATTGATGCCGGTCCTGTGTGACGGAGATGTTTTCTCCGACAGTCTTTTTGCCTCTTATGCGAGGGCAATGCTCAATACCTGGCAATTGGAACTTGCGGAGAGAATCATTCCGGATAACCTTGCTCAGATCAAGGAGATCGTTCCTTTGCATAATCCGATCCATGCCTATGACGAAGAGATGTGGTCGGAGATCGCCAGACTTCGCAACCGTCTTTCCAAGGACACGAAGGATGATGTCTCGATCTTTACGGAAATCAGAATGGCAATTGACGGCAAGAACTATAAGGAGCTCTCTCGACTGCAGTTATTGATGAACAAGCTGCAGAGCGAACTGTTAACCCGGTATAGCGAGTACTGCCAGAACCAAATCTGATCGTTCCGGCTGGATATTACAAAGCGAAAAGGGGCTGTTGCAAAATGAACTGTAAAGTTCAGGATGCAGCAGCCTCTGTTTCTTGCCCGCGTATATAGGCGCTGGCTTATCACATTCGTTCAATGACTTACAACAATTGCCGGTTCGGAATTTGTAATCGTATCTCATTATTGCGTGATGAAGTACTGCAGCAACGGCCGGTTTGGGATTGCTAGCGGTAACTCCCTCTTGCGTGATGCAATAGTGCAGCTACGGCCGGTTTAACTTGTTCCTTTAAGAGACGTTCTACTTATTCGACCTTATAAAGGTCTTCGGACTATTTATAATTGCATAGGTTGATATCAATCTTTGCAATTTTCATAGGGATATCACATAGTTATACATACTAAAAAGCAAAAAAAGGAATTCTCATATGTTAATTTTCGAAAAGAAATGACGAATTCTAACAATGTTTCACACTCTAATACATGCCAAATGACTGATTTTCAGGAATTTTGATGGTGTTCATTGATAAGATATATCGTCTCACGAGCTCTGATACCTACTAATTCGTCTTTTTCGAGATCATCTGTTTGCGTCGATTGCGTGGGTAATCATTGATAAATAATAGCTTTATCACTCATTGATGCACAT
>CAZOFY010000061.1:0-14054 GCA_964579245.1 uncultured Mageeibacillus sp. | reverse complement strand
ATGCCAAACAGGCAATTACTGCGGTTTGCACCATGCAAGAAAGGGATGCCACCACACATGCCAAACAGGCAATTACTGCGGTTTGCACCATGCAAGAAGGAGATGCTACCACACATGCTAAACAGATAATTACTGCGGTATTGCATGGAGATGCCACCGCAGACATACCAAACCGGGAATTGCTACAGTTTACATCACGCAAGACAGACTCAGGTGACGCGATTGCGGCCTAAGCTCTTGGATCGATACAGTCTGCTATCGGCAGCGTGAATGAATTCCTTGCTGTCGTTATGCTCATCAAAGGAGGCAACACCGATGCTTAATGTCATTGGATAGGGTTGGCCGTTCATGTGAAGGGGGGAAGCCTCTGCAACTTTGCGAAGACGCTCGGCCTGCTTCTTGGCTGTGTGTAAATCGGTATCGTGCAGAATGATTGTAAACTCGTCCCCTCCGACACGAAAAGCGGTATCGTTCGGGCGACAGGTATTTCGCAGAACCTCGGCCAAATGCCGGATCGCCTCGTCGCCGATGGCGTGCCCGAGGGAGTCGTTGATTGACTTGAAACGGTCGATGTCAAGAACGATTATCGAAAAGGTCTCGTCTCGTCCGTTGCTTAGTGCGGCTTCATACTTGTGGACGGCGCGTCCCAGCATCTCATAAAAATACCGACGGTTGTATAGACCGGACAATTCGTCCAGGACAGACAGCTTCTTCAATTCTTCGTTGGCCTTGGCTAGTCGTTCCTCAGCTCGCTTCAGCTCCGTAATGTCACGCGATGTGCCCCAGGTCCCCACGATCTTGCCTTCCGGGTTAATCAGAGGATATTTGCACGCAGAAAACCAGACACAGTCACCATCCTCTTGTTCCCATCTCTCGATGTTATTGATGATTGGTTCTCCGGAGCGCATAATCTCCAGTTCTTCTCTCCTGGCTCTGTTGGCAAACCTTCTCGGGAAAAAATCGAAGTCTGTCTTGCCCTTCATCAGGGCTGCATCCTTCAAACCAAATTGCATGGCGTGGGCGCGGCTATTCAGAATGTAGCGAGATTCAAGATCCTTGAAATAAATCGTATCCTGATTGTTGATCATGATCGTCTGAATCAGAAGGGCCTCCGACATAATCATGTCATATGCCGAACTCTCGGGAGTGATTTGATTGCTGTTCACCAACGTAGGGGACCAAGTATCCTGCCCGTTCTTGGAGGTTAGCTGGGCATCCTGCTGTGTATTCTTATAAAAGATAGCGTCGGTCATAGCTGATACCTTCTTGTTGCCCGCCCGTTCTGTCGAAAAAAATTATTAGTTTTATTATAGGGCTGAATTGTGAAAAAGTGTGTCTAATATGTTAATATATGAACTTTTTTCAGGAAATTTATGCTTCTATATAAAAAAGTATGTGATTAAAGTTTTTGAAGACGTCCTTACAGAATAGTGACATCCTCTGTTATCTGATTGTTATAAAAATGGCCTTTTTTTACGGGTTGATTTCGCAAAACGCCGAATAAACGGACGCGTCAGCGTGGTGCGACATTTGAACTTTTAGCAATGAGAGACAATGCACAAAAACAAGAGAAAATAATAAAAATAATTTGTGCAAAATGCATTGACACATGTCATGAATATGTTATAATCGAATCAAGCTCCGGGGAATGCTTCGAGAGACCAATCCCAAGTAGAGTTGCCGCCTCATCAAAGTGGGGAAGGCGAACAGCGATTGACGGATCACGATAGTGGGAACAAGTCGCAAGTCCGATAAGCGATTCAGATTTAGAAGAACGAACGGTGAAGGCGTATTTGCTGACACAGTAAATTCAGGAAGATGCAGATTGCAAACGGATTAAAGAGGTTCGCAGGGAAATTGGGCAACGGAAAGGAAGATGAGTCTTGATAAGGTTCGTCGGAGCTCTTTCTATATAGCCTCTCCTCAACGGAGAGGCTTTTTTGTGCCGTTTGTTCGGGTGTTGCTCGCGTTTCTGCGCGGCGACTTCTTTGCCTGTCAATGTGCCGCCGGAGATACAGAGGGTGCCACTCGCGTTTCTGCGGACGACTTCAGGAGCGTTTCTCGAGCTCGGCAATATAGGGCAGATTTCTTCCATCCTCCCGTACGTCCATCCCGTATCCGATCAGCCAGGTATCAGATATCTCATAGCCAAAATATGCGATCGGTACATTAATCAGCTGTTGCTCCGGATTCACCAACAGGGAGCAAACTTTGATATCTGCCGGCTTTCGTAAGTCAAGGGTCTGTACCAGATAGGCTGTCGTCAGTCCGGTGCGGATGATGTCCTCGATTAGAAGGACATGCTTGCCTGCGATATCAAGATCAAGGTCCTTCGTGATCCGGACGACGCCGGTCTGGCTGGTTGACGTTGTTGTGCCAATGGCGATGACATCGATGCCGATTGGAATGGTAACGGCTCGTGTCAGGTCGGCAAAGAAATAAAGAGATCCCTTCAGGACGCCGATGACTACCAGTTCCTTTCCGGCATAGTCCTCGCTGATCTGTTTGCCGATCCTCTGTGCCGTCGCCCGAAGTTCTTCTTCCGAATACAGGATCTTCTTGATTTTTCGCTCTGTCATAGTAATCCTCTCAGCTATTCGGCGCCGCCGGCATTATGGAATCGCTCGACCAGCGATAAGAAATCTCTCTTATACACGATCCGAACATTCGTGCCGGGATACAGTTCGCGTACCTTCTTCATTTTCTTATTCTTCTCGGTCACATATTTCTGGTTCATGGTCGTCAGTTCAAGATACGTATCGAACTTCGTTAAATAAAAATCCGGGCTGAACGCACAGGTGACATTCCCCTCGGCGTCCCACTCGACCGGAAAGGTCTTCGGCTCATATTTCCAATCAAGCTGGTACATATCGAGGATCCGGGCGAACTCCGCCTCGGATGGATTCTTAAAGACGGGAAGCTGGCTCTGATGATTGATTGACTCCGATCCCTTTGTTTCCTCCTCGATTCGGACACGCAGTGCGTGCTCCGATTGCAGAGACAGGATCGCCGCGACGCATTCGTCGACCGAAAGGTGTGCGGTGTTCAAAGACAGGTGATAATTTGAAGCATCGTTCAGGTCCACGCCATAGATCGTCGATACGAAGCGCTTGTGCTTCTTCTCGGCTGTATCCAGGACGCTGGCCGCTTCCTCCTCGGAAATACGGAATTGTTTGCGGATACGAGCGATGCGTACCTTCTCCGGAGCGGTGATGCGAATGTGTAAAGCCTCGTGGTCGTCCGCGAAAATAACCTGTGAACCGAATCCGAGCAAGATTGCAGACTGTTTCGTTGCCAGCTCATATAGTGCCGTCTGCAGTATCTCGATATAGGTTCCACCGGAGCGGCAGGAGGAGAGATAAAAGCGTGGACTCTCGTTCAGAAGGTGCTGTTCGCGCATATCTGTTGTGTTCGCGAAAAAACGCTTGATCAATTGACTTCGGTTGATCAGCTCCCAACCGAGCCGGCTTGACAACGCTTCGGCGATTTCGTCACCGAGACTGCCCATCTGTCTGGATATCGTAAGAATAGCCACAGCGTCGCCCCCTTGTACTGGCTTTATTATAGCATATCGCGCTTTTCGAAAAGCCCCTGCTTTGCTTGAATCAGCAAGAGAAAAGCTGTTTTTCACTGCAAAAACAAAGCGAAATCTATTTGCTGTCAAGTCTTGCATCGGAGATGCGAACACGCGATCCGCTTATCGGTGCGATCGGGACGTTCCTAGATATTCTGGTTGTCACTGTTTAGACCGTGATGTACGGACGAAAAAACGTTCAACAGGTATGATTTTCGACACCATCTCTCTTGTGGTAAACTGAATTTACATAACGAAACCAGACAGAAGAAAGAGAAATTTGACTCGACTTGCGGATTGTGTGCCGTGACGTACTATACGAAACAGTATTGTCGCACAGTATAATGGAGGACTGTTATGGAGAATGAATTTTTGAAGATCTGGTTTTCCGGATTCGACGAATCGCTGGATGCACTGTCAGAGGAGGAGAGAGAGAAACTGTTTACTCCGTGTGCGAAGGCGTGTGCAAACTCTTTTCCGCTGGGAGCCTTTCGCCGGGCTATGGATAAAAGTGATTCGTTAGCAAGCTTTGCCGGAAATGTCGCGGAGGAAATGCAGGGGCTTACGGTCGAAGCTCTGTCTGACGGATCGCTCTTGATCAGTTTCAAAGGCTGTTACTGTGACCTCTATACCTCTGGTATGGTGAAGAATCCGAAGCTCTGCGAATGCTCGAGAATGAATTTCCTTTATATTATGAACGAGATTTTTCCCGAAAATCAGCCGGATGTACATCTTTTGGAAACCGTCATAGGCGGTGACGATATCTGTTCCTTGCGTGTCCGCTTTGAAAAACCAATTTTCTCGTGAATATAAAAGAGTTATAATCAGTCTGTTCATGTCGTAAACATCCGGGATTACGTAAGGCTCGTGAGGGATATCCGTTCGGGTCTGTGTCAGAGTCCGGAAATGGAGGAATAGTATGACAGCGATTAATGGAAGATGTAATGAGACGGCGAGCCGCATCCGCGAGCTTCGTGAATCCTCGGATGCTTCGATCGATGAGACCGCCGCGAAGATGGGGATCGATCCGTCAGTGTTACGGATGTATGAAGAGGGACAGACGGATATTCCGATCGGAATCCTCTATGCCGCCGCAGGTATATTCGGAGTCGATCTGACGGATCTGATGACCGGAAAATCACCGAACCTGACACGGTATTGTGTCGTACGAAGCGGGAAGGGACCCCAGATTGAGAGGTTCCCGGGTTATCGTTTCCAGAGCTTGGCATTTGATTTTCAGAATCGCTTGTTCGAGCCTCTTCTGGTCACGCTGGATCCGGCGATGAATGAGACAATCACACCGGTGACGCACGGCGGACAAGAGTTCAATCTGGTGATGACGGGCAGGATCCGCGTCGTTCTGGGCGGGAATACGATTGAATTGGCTGCGGGCGATAGTATCTTCTTCGATCCGTCGATTCCGCACGGCCAGCTGGCATTAGATGAAAGCCCGGCCAGCTTTTTGACTGTAATCATGCACGATCGCCCATCCGAACATCACGGAAAATAAGGAGTTGCTATGCTGAAGGATTTTCTGCCGAGAGAGAAGTTTTCCTCGTATGAGGATTTTATGGAAAATTATCAGGTGAACGTTCCTGATAATTTCAATTTTGCCAATGATGTTGTCGATGCCTGGGCGTCGCAGGAATCGCAGAAGCCGGCACTGGTCTGGTGTAACGATGCCGGAGACGAGCGAAAGATGAGTTTTTCGGATATTTCACTGGAGAGTGCCCGCGCAGCAGCCGCTTTTTCGAAACTGGGCATGAAGAAGGGCGACACGGTCCTTTTTCTGATGAAGAGGCGTTGGCAGTTCTGGGTCTATGCGCCGGCATTCATGCGTCTGGGTGTCGTTTTTATTCCGGCAACCGTACAACTGACAAAGAAGGATATCGAATATCGAGTCAAGGCGGCATCGGTCGATATGATCATTACCATTACGGAGACTGACATCGCGAAGGCTGTCGAAGAAGTTCTTCCTGCTTGTCCCGAGGTCCGTTCGGTTTGCTATATTGAGTCAGATGCGAAGGCGAAGGCTCTTGAAAAGTCCTTTGCCGCACCGCAGGGATGGACCGAGCTCAACTCATTCATTGCCTCGATATCCGATGAGGAGGCAATCTTGTTCCGTGATGCCGCACGTATTGCGGGCGGTAAGGATCCGATGCTTCTGTATTTCACATCGGGCACGACCGGCATGCCCAAAATGGTTCTGCACGACTTCGAGCATCCGCTCGGACACATCGTTACCGCTCATTATTGGCAGCAGCTGACGGAGAATGACCTTCACATCAGCGTTGCCGACACAGGCTGGGCGAAGTGCGGCTGGGGCAAGATCTACGGGCAGTGGATCTGCGGTGCGGCGAACTTTGTTTATGATATGGATCGATTTCACGCGGGCGGCCTTCTCGAGAAGCTTTCTCATTATAAAGTGACGACCTTCTGTGCTCCGCCGACCATCTATCGCTATATGATCCAGGATGACCTGTCCCAATACGATCTTTCCTCACTTCGTATGGCTTTAACGGCCGGCGAGCCTTTGCAGGCAGAGGTTTTCAACCGCTTCTATGAGGCTACGGGATTGAAGATTATGGAGGGCTTTGGCCAGACAGAGACCTCCGTTCTCTGCGCCAGCTTTCCGTGGGATGAGCCGAGACCGGGTTCGATGGGGCGGCCGGCTCCTCTTTATAAACTGGATATCATCGACGATGAGGATCGTTCCTGCCCTCCCGGCACGGAGGGGCGCGTAGTCGTTACCGGGCTCGATAAGGGAGTCCCGGTCGGACTGTTCCTGGGATATTTTCGCGATCAGGCAGCAACGGACCGCGTCTGGCATGATTCATATTATGAGACTGGTGACGTCGCGTGGCGAGACGAGGACGGCTTCTATTGGTTTGTTGGGCGCTCGGATGACGTGATTAAATGCTCCGGCTACCGTATAGGACCCTTCGAAGTCGAGAGCGCCTTGCAGACGCACCGTGCGGTTCTGGAGTGCGCGATTACGGCAGCGCCGGATCCGATCCGCGGGCAGGTGGTCAAGGCGACGATCGTTCTTTCTGCCGGCTATGAGCCGACGGAGGAGCTCAAGCACGAGCTTCAGAACCACGTCAAGAAGGTGACAGCACCTTACAAATATCCTCGTATCATCGAATTCGTCACCGAACTTCCGAAGACCATCAGCGGCAAGATTCGCCGTGTCGAGATCCGTGGAAACGATGACAAGAAGGGGAATACATGAGATTTGACCTGATAGCCTATGATTTGGACGGTACGGTGCTTCACAATGACGGCAATCTTCCCGAAGAGACCATAGCCGTGTTGCGGGAAGCGGCAGAGGCAGGCTGTATCCTCGTACCTACGACCGGCCGGACACTTTCCGAGATTCCGCCTGTTCTTCTGGACAGTGCTGTTTCAAAGTATCTGATTCTTGCGAACGGTGCCAGCGTAATGGAAGTCGAAGAGGAATTGGAGATCATGAAAGGCCTGATTCCGACGGAAACGGCCGTCAGGATTTTTCGCCGCCTTCTGACAACGGAGATCTCTTTTGTCGCATATAGCGAGGGCGTAGCCTTCTGTGACGAGAAATATATGAGTGACCTCGTGTCCTTCTATACGGCTAAGGGTCGTCATTTTTCCCAAATTATAGAGAATATGCGTTTTGTTGCTTCAATCCCCGAATACTTTGAGAAGGCCGCCCGGAGCGTTGAGAAGATATTCCTGCACTGGGTGCCTCAGGACCTCCACGACGAGATTGTGGAATTTCTGCAGAAGCAACCGGATCTTGATGTAACCGATTCCAGTCCGATGAATCTCGAGATCAATGCGAGGGATATCTCGAAGGGGGCCGCACTTCAGGCGCTGGCGCAGTTACTGGAAATCCCCAGAGACCGTGTCATGGCTATCGGTGACGGTGCGAACGACCTAAGCATGCTTGCTTATGCGGGCTTCTCCGTAGCGGTTGCAAACGCTGTTCCTCTTGCGAAAAGCATCGCCTCCTTTACGACGGTTTCGAATGAAGATAACGGAGCAGCCTCCGCAATCCGGAAATTTTGTCTTCTTTCAAGGTAGGCTCTATGCGACTTATAATCAAGGATCTTACAGCAAGCAGTCTGCGCAGCAAGAAAGGCCGCGTCAGACTGCTTGCTTTTTCTTTGTCGATCCTGATGATCTCCTGTTTCCTATTCTGGCAAAACCAGGACGTGACATTGACACATTATGAGGTCATTTCTGACAAGATTCCGGTCGGATTTGACGGAATTGTTATCCTGCAGGTCTCGGATCTCCACAATGCTTCCTTTGGTGAAGAGCAATCCCGATTGATCGAGCTGAGCAAGGAGGCCGAACCGGATTTGATCTTCATTACGGGTGATCTGATTGATTATCATCACCCGGATGTCGAGGCTGCCATGCAATATGTACTCGAGGCGGTGAAGATTGCACCGGTATTCTTTGTTGAAGGAAATCACGAGCTCGGTTCGAATATGACGCCGGAGCTGATCCGGAAGATGACGACATCAGGCGTGACCGTACTGCAGGATCAGTCAATCGTGCTTGAAAACAAAGGCGAATCTCTCGTACTGAGCGGAATTTCACCAAATACTTCCTTGAGTCAGATCTCCGGGAAAACGATCCAAACGGCAGAAAACATGGGGTATTACGAAATCCTTCTGGCACACCGGCCCGAGCTTTTTGAAACATATGAGGAAAACGGCGCCGATCTGGTTTTTTCCGGGCATGCTCACGGCGGACAGGTCCGGATTCCTTATGTTTGCGGGATTTTCGCTCCGGGGCAGGGATTTTTCCCCGCGTATACGGGCGGCTTGTATGAAAAAGGAGAAGCTACGATGATCCTGAGCCGCGGCTTAGGAAACAGCATCTTCCCCTTTCGTGTGTTCAATCGTCCGGAACTTTTAGCAGTAACGCTTACAGCAGCTCAATCTCAAGAGTCGTGCGGGTAAAGTCGATAACCGTGCCCCAATCTGTCTGCTCAGGGATCCCTTCTGAGGACGAGCCGACATTGTATTCATTCGCGATCATTAACCGACAGATCCCGGTCAATCCCTCGGAACGAACCACGAGCCGGCCGTCATTTATGCGTGCACGAACCATACCCGAGCGCTGCCCTCCGGCCGAGAAAATCTCGGCAAAGGCTTCCTCGTCCGGATGCAGATCATACAGAGTAACGGTAACAGAGTCCAGATAGTCATAATCGGGCGTCGTGTCTGTCTTTCCTGTGACCAGGATTGAATTGTCTCTCGCCAGTAAGGGAAGGGAGAAGTAATCGTACTGTTCCGTACACCAGCACGGTCCGATGATGCGTTCTCTGGTCAGAATATTTGTCCATTGTCCTGCAGGCACATAATAGCTTACGATGCCGTCGGGACTGAATACCGGTGCACAGAGAAGAGAAGGCCCCAGCATATATTGACGATCGAGGTATCGGCAAGTCTCGTCCTTCGGAAACTCCAGGATCATTGGCCGCATGACCGGAATTCCTGTAGCCGATGATTCCACAGCTGCCGCATAGAGATAAGGCATAAATCGAAGCTTCAGTCGAGTGAAAAGCTTTGTCACCTCGACGGCTTCCTCTCCGTACAGCCACGGCACCTTATAGTCCTCGTTTCCGTGCAGACGGCTGTGCGAGGACAAAAGTCCGAATTGCGTCCAGCGTTTATAGAGATCCGGTGTTGCACCGGATTCGAATCCGCCGATATCATGACTCCAGAAGCCGAATCCGCATAGTGCAAGCGACAAACCACCACGCAGGGTTGCCGCCATCGAAGTGTAGGAGGACTTGGAATCCCCTCCCCAGTGGACCGGCATTTTCTGGCTCCCTGCGGTTCCTGACCTCGCGAAAAGCAAGGCCTGCGACTTGCCCAGGCGTCTCTCCAAAATCTCGAAAACCGCCTGGTTGTATAGATACGAATAATAATTATGCATGCTTTCCGGTGTCATCCCGTTATGGAAAACAATGCCTTGCTTCTCGGCGAGCGTACCGAAAAACGGGTCCGCTGTCGGAATCCTCTCCCCGAAATCTGTCTTCACACTGTCGACACCCATCTTCAGAAGTTCTTCGACATATTTCTGGTACCAGGTACGGGCTGAAGTGTTGGTGAAATCGACCAGGGCCATTCCGGCCTGCCAACCGTCGCACTGCCAGACAGCCCCTGAGCCCGTATTGACAAAATAATTCGCATCCAGGCCCTCGCGGAACAGAGGTGATTTTTGCCCGATATACGGGTTGATCCAGAGACAGACCTTTAAGCCTTTCTCATGTAGTCTTCTGATCATACCCACCGGATCCGGAAATCTCTCCTTGTCCCAGGCAAAACTGGTCCACTCAAATTCCTTCATCCAGAAACAGTCGATATGAAGAACGGAGACGGGGAGCCCCCGATCCTGCATACCATCCACAAAGGCCATGATCGTCTCCTCGTCATACTCTGTTACAAAGGAGGTCGAGAGCCACAGTCCGAAGGACCAGACCGGCGGCAGAGCCGGCCTCCCGGTCAGATCAGTGTATGTGCCAATCACACTCTTGACATCTTCTCCGCTGATTACAAAATACTCCAGAGCTTCGCCGGGCACGGAAAACTGCGCTTTGTCGACACGCTCGCTGCCGATCTCATAAGAAACATTGTCTGTATTGTTCACGAAAACACCGTAATTCTTAGACGTGACATAGAAAGGAACACACTTATATGCCTGCTCGGTCTCGGCACCGCCGTCCGCATTCCAGGTCTCGACAGACTGTCCGTTTTTAACAAACGAAGTAAATCGCTCCCCTAATCCGTAAACACATTCGCCCGGGCTCAACGTCAGTTGCTCGCGCAGATAGGTCTTGCCGTTCGCATCTTCGATGTGAGCGAGAGAATCCGTACCGGAAGACGTCAGAAAAACACCGTTGCGATAGAAGGAAATATCCCAGGGGGACAGCTTCGAAATATAGACTTCGGTACTGCCTGAACCGAACACATAATGTGTGTCCGTCTCCATGAATGTCGTCTGCACGCGAGCGGTGTTCAGGGAGAACTGTGCGACCTTCTCCCTGCGTCCAATATGGTTCTTAACGCAGACAGCGATGACATCCGTTGCCGGCGAACTGAACCGAATCGTCATCGCGCCCGTATCCGTAACCCGACCACGGTGCGTGATATGCGAATAAGGAGCATGGACCGTTAAGCTGTTGTCCCCTATCTCGACTGAATAAACTTCTTTGGGAGAGGAAATCGTAAAACCCTTCTTGCTCAGCCAAATCCCGTTCGAAAACTTCATACGTGCCCTCCGGTGTTCCGAAAATATGAAATAACAAAAATATTCGACAATTACACATATTGTATCATCAACCGTGCGCGAAACGATATACAGTACGATTTCTGATTGATGACAAAATCGTAGCGGTATGCGTTTGGCGTCCGCAATGACAGCCCCGGCTCATGCCAGAGCGTCGGGGCTGTTAAGAAGTGTAGCCTTCAAATCGGAATACAAAGGCGGTGCTAGCCCCTTTCCTTAACAAGCATCTCGACCCGGCTTTGTATCGATTTTGCAACATCCCCGGCCGACTTCTGCCCTTCAAAGAAGGGTGCCGCTTCCTCCTGGACGATTGCAAGGATTTCCGGCTGATAGTCTTCCGGTGTTCCTTCCATAGACTCCAAAAGGGTACGTAACCGAGCCTCACCTTCATCGCTCAGCAAAACATAAGGAACATCTCCGGCTTCTTTATTCTTTGGTTCCGACTTTGCCGCCTCAATCTGCGAATCCAGGACTTCTCGGTTGAGAGAGAATCCACCGAAATACTGGATGCAACGACTCTGAGTTTCCTTAGAGTACAAAGATTGTACGAAGCTCCATGCTCCATCAGGAGAATCCGTGTCACGGAGTATGCTGACTGTTGCACCGCTTGACAGACACGGGGAAGAACCCGAAATAGAGGGGTATCCTTTGAATGTGACATCTCCTGCGAAATTATTGAAGATGAGCGCGAAGCTATGAGGATCAGATACTCCTATGTACTGAAGGGCAAGCTCGCCATTTTTGAATAGTTCGGCCGGATCGATCCAGATCTGATTTGCGTCCAGTTTCATCTCCGGACTGCTGCTGTATCGCCCTGAAAAGCTGTTCCTGCAAGAATAAGCGATCCGCCGGGCAGGGCACAAAGCTTCACCGCGCTTAATTGGTGATAGGAAATTTCAAGCCCGGCCCACTTGTATGTTAGATTGTTCCCTTCTTTGATTCTGGTTGCGGATAATCCCTGCTCGGTTGCGGTATAGGCGACTCCTGAATCAGTCGTATCAAACCATTCACCGGACATCTTGCCCAGATCAACGAAATCTCCAAATTCGTCCCGGTCCAACGGAATGGAATGATAACGTACGGACATCCCGGATTCGTCATAAACGAGGCACAGGACGGTATCTTGCCAGACCACGAGTTTAGTAACATCGTTCACCCGCGGGTCATTGATATTACTAAGAAGAGTACCCTTGGAATCAAATACCAGGAGTCTGCTTTTTGCCTCCGGATCGATTCCGAGCAGATAAATATTCCCCTCTCCGTCAAAAGTCATTGAATAGCAAATCATCATATTTTCATTCGTAAGGTTCACAGATGACTTAACATCCAACGAAGTCTTGTCCAAAATGTAGACGATATGAGCAAGTCCTGAATCTGTATAACTCTCCGTAAGCACAGCAAGATTTCCCTCTTGATCTCCGGCATAACAGAACGTTGAAAAATCCCCGGGCAATAGATCCCGTAGCTTTCTTGCAGACACTGCCTCTCCATCAGAGTCTAGAGAAAAGACATAGTAATCCGTGATATATACTATATTTTCCTCGGAAGAAAGCTTGGGATCCTTCATGGAAATATCGGCTATCACAAAAATATTGTCTCCGGCAATGATATCAACCAGTACGGAATCTGTGGCTTCCGGGATTAAAGAGAGGAGATCATGTTCCTCGGCTTTAAAAGACGCAGGGAGCAAACCCGCTTCGCCAGATGAAGGATCTGAAGGTGCATCGGATGTATCCTGGACGCCTTTTTGCTGATTGCAACCGGATAAGAAAAAACAGACAAGGAGCAGCATCAACACAAATTTGAACACAGGACTCTTTTTATTTTCAGGCTGATTTTCGACATATATCAGACCATCCTTTTTCAGATTTTCAAGAAATGAGGAAATTTCGGTGCCAAAGCTACTTGTCGTAAAAAAAGGATTATTTCTCATTTTATCTCTGTCAAGAGTTATGAAATAATCACATTTGATTATAACAATAGAAAAGCAAACTCTGACAGAAATATTTATCTGTCATATTCGGGCGCTCAAGAAAGAAGAAATCCCAATTCCTTGTGGAAGAAGCGGCGGCCCCTTGGTACATTGCGATTTTGAGAGGCGAAAGGTACACTGAAAAGAGGCCGCCGACCCCCAAAAGGAGCATAACTCACCACCTTTCTATTTATTAGACGGTCGTATGGGCAAAAACATTACAAAAGCCGGAGGAATTATGGATACTCATTACGAGACTACCTGGAAAAACAAACTCGAAAATCTGGCGATCAAGCTCCGAGAGAACGGCTTTGAAGTATTTTCGGTTGCAACAAAAGATCAACTACCGACACTTCTCAACAGTCTCATCAAACCAGGCTCTACGGTGAACGCCGGCGGTTCGATGACACTTCAGGAAACGGGAATCATCGATTATCTTCGTAAAGGGCCCTTCACTTTTTACGATCGCACGGATCCCTCCAATAACACTCCCGAAAAAATGCACGCGCTGAACCGCCAGGCTTTTTCGGCCGATTATTATTTCTCTTCGGCGAACGCAATCACGTCAGAAGGGGAGATCTATAATGTCGACGGCCGTGGCAATCGTGTCGCCGCTACGATTTATGGTCCAGACAAGGTCATTCTCGTTGTCGGTCGCAACAAATGGGTAAAGGATCTCGACGATGCGGTCTCCAGAAATCGTGAAATCTCAGCGCCCGCCAATTGTGTTCGCCTATCTCGAAAAACACCCTGTGCGGTGACCGGTTCTTGCGGCGATTGCAAAGGAGCCGATCGGATCTGTAACGACTATTCCCTGATTCGCCGCTCGGGAACGAAGGGAAGAATCGCGGTGATACTGTTGGAGTGGGAGGCAGGGTATTAATGCTCCGAGTTATTTTTTTGGCGTTCGGTCAGTGCTCTGGGACGGATGTCTAAATACACGAATTTCACCGAAATACAGGCTGTCTCAGAACAAGGTGCGCCAAAACGTTGGAAGAGATTCTTACAATTGAGGTGAAGATAAGCGGATGGGTCGTATACGAGATTTTACGGCCTAGAACGGCCAAAACGCGGATCCAGGCCGTATTTTCGCGCCGGCGGACGGGTCGGGAACGAGATTTTACGGCCTAGAACGGCCAAAACGCGGATCCAGGCCGTATTTTCGCGCCGGCGATGTGGGGTTGAGTAGGCTGTCAAAAAACCTGCGGAGATTTGTGCCCC
>CAZOFY010000060.1:13916-14351 GCA_964579245.1 uncultured Mageeibacillus sp. | reverse complement strand
CTAAAACGGAAAAATCTCGGATCCAGGCCGTATGCTCTAGCACGTATGTCCATTTTTGATATGCTTCGTAAAATAATGACTGCCTCATCCAACTTGAGTTACAAATCTTTTGAGACAGCCCCTTATTTCTCCCAAGATATACTGTTCTTACTTCAGAAGGTCGAATCGATCGGCATCCATGACTTTGTTCCATGCTGCGACGAAATCCAACAGAAATTTCTGCACGGCATCGTTACTTGCATAGACCTCTGCGAGTGCACGAAGCTCTGCGTTCGATCCGAAAACCAGATCGACTCTTGTTGCTGTCCATTTTACCTCTCCGGTCGTTCGGTCATAGCCCTCAAAAACTGTGGCCTCGGGTGACACGGGTTTCCACGTTGTGCGCATATCTAGCAGATTTATGAAGAAGTCGTTTGTCAGAGCGCCCGGATTTTG
>CAZOFY010000060.1:0-13906 GCA_964579245.1 uncultured Mageeibacillus sp. | reverse complement strand
GCCTTGCCATAGTTGATATTCAAAACACGTAGACCACCGAGAAGAACAGTCAATTCCGGCGGCGTCAGGGTCAGAAGCTGCGCCTTGTCAATCAGTAGTTCCTCCGGCTTCTCTGAAGAGTTGCCCTTGCGATAATTACGGAAGGCGTCGGCCTTTGGCTCGAGTACCAGGAACGAATCGATATCTGTCTGCTCCTGTGTCGCGTCCATGCGTCCCGGCTGAAAGGGGACGGATACGGATTGACCGGCGTTTCTCGCGGCTTGCTCGATTGCGGCACAGCCGCCTAGGACAATCAAGTCGGCAATGGATACCTTCTTACCGTCTTTCTGCTCGGCATTGAAATCAGTTTGAATTTTCTCGAGCACGTCCAACACGAGGGTGAGTTTTTCCGATTCGTTGATCTGCCAGTTCCGTTGTGGTTCGAGCCGAATCCGTGCCCCGTTTGCGCCGCCTCGTTTGTCCGAGCCGCGGAATGTGGATGAGGATGCCCAAGCAGTCGAGACAAGCTGTGATACCGACAGTCCGGAGATTAGGATTCTCTCCTTCAGAAGCTCGATATCGGTTTGGCAAATCAAGGGATGATCGACCGTGGGGATCGGATCCTGCCATATCAATTCTTCAGCAGGAACCTCCGGTCCAAGATAACGGGAACGTGGCCCCATGTCGCGATGCGTCAACTTGAACCATGCGCGGGCAAAATGATCCCGGAACAGTTCCGGATCAGCAAGAAATCGCCGCGAAATCTTTTCGTAGACCGGATCGAATCGAAGGGAAAGATCGGCTGTCGTCATCATTGGGCGATGGAACTTTGTCGGATCGTGCGCGTCGATGACCATATCATCAGGTTCTACGTCCTTAGCCAGCCATTGATTCGCTCCGGCCGGACTCTTCACCAGCTCCCACTCGTATTTGAACAGAATGCGAAAATACCCCATATCCCATTTGATCGGATTGGGCTTCCAAGCCCCCTCGATTCCGCTTCCGATCGCATCTCCGGCTTTTCCGGATCCAAAGCTGCTTATCCAGCCAAGGCCCTGCTGCTCCAAAGGCGCAGCCTCGGGCTCGGGCCCAACATGTGTAGCCGGCCCGGCTCCGTGGCATTTGCCGAAGGTATGCCCGCCGGCGATCAGAGCAACAGTCTCTTCGTCGCCCATTGCCATTCTGGCAAAAGTGTCGCGTACATCACGGCCGGAGGCAACCGGATCCGGCACGCCGTTCGGACCTTCGGGATTGACATAAATCAGGCCCATTTGTACCGCTGCCAGGGGATTCTCCAGATTGCGGTCTCCGGTATAACGCTTATCGCCGAGCCACTCGCTCTCCGATCCCCAATATACATCCTCCTGTGCCTGCCACACATCCTCGCGCCCCCCTGCAAAGCCGAACATAGGAAGTCCCATGGACTCCAAAGCACAGTTACCGGCCAGAATCAGAAGATCAGCCCAGGAAAGATTTTTACCATATTTTTGCTTAATCGGCCACAGCAGACGGCGGGCTTTATCCAGGTTGACATTGTCAGGCCAACTGTTCAAGGGCGGAAAACGCTGCGTGCCGTCGGAAGCTCCCCCCCGGCCGTCACTTACACGATAGGTGCCGGCGCTATGCCAGGCCATGCGAATAAAGAGTGGACCATAGTGTCCGTAATCAGCCGGCCACCAATCCTGCGAGTCTTTCATCAGCTTATAGAGGTCCTGCTTGACGGCGCTAAGGTCGAGCGACTGAAACGCTTCTGCATAGCAGAAATCTGGATCCATCGGATCAGAAAGAGATGAATTTTGACGCAAAATACTCAAATTCAACTGGTTCGGCCACCAGTCGCGGTTCGATGTACCGCCTCCGGCTGCTGTGCTTCTTGTCATACCTGTAACGGGGCATCTCATTTCATCCATGGAAAAAGTCCTCCTTCATCGGTATCTTTACGAATCGAGCATCTTTTTTCAGATAATGAGAATGACAGCGGGGAGATTTGCTCGAGCGAAAGGGGAAGATTCTCTAAAAGCGAATGCAGAGGGATACTACTGTGACCCAGCGAAAAGGGGCCTCTCCAAAAGCATGACCCAGCCAAAGGCATGATAAATCAAGAAAATCTATTACTTTCGATTATACGTGTATACATCAGAAGGACGCAAGGCAAGAGAGGCGGAGTTCATAGAAATATAACATCAAACAGAGAGTATCATAAGAAATGCAAGGCACAATGGGTACGGTAATCAACGGGTCAGCAGCAGGGATCCCATCGACACCAAAAGGACGATCAGACTATAAATCTTGTCTTTTCGAGAAAGGCCGGAGGAGGATTTCTTGTGCAGAAACAGATTCTCGGTCACGAGAGCGGCGCTCCAGCCCGGGAGAGGTCCGAGGGAGATTCCGATCACGAGACATAGAAGAATCACGGGTATGGCTCCTGGCTGTTTTAGACCGGTCGATCCGATCTCGAGCATCGGCATAAACACACCGAATAACAACACGAGCCAGACCAAGGGTGGGAAGACAGCCAGATCAATCGGGAAGCCCAGAAAGGCGAAGCCAGCGCAAAGAATGGCCAGAAAAAGGGCGGCGCCGCCGATCGGCCGTCTGACGACCGATAAGGGGATCATGAAGCTGCGCCAAACCGCTGCAGTCTGGGCTCCTCCAAGTAACGCGCCGGTAAGATTTCGTATCGTGATTCCGACAAAGCTTGCATCCATATTTAGGACAGCCTTCTGAGAGCCCGGGGGATAATTAGCCTCCTGTAGGGCCTGGACAGCAAGTGCGTCGGTTGGCCACATCGTCATGACGAGAAGAACGAATGGCAGGCAAACAAGGAAGTTTTCGAGAGAAAGACCGAAGCCGATCCCCCACTTGTCTTGCCACCAGACAAATGGGTCGACGATAGGAAGCCCAACCGGTGTCGCAAGCACAGGTGTCACGCCGAAAACAAGGGCAATCACGAGAGAAAGAACGGCGACAGCGGGAATGATGAGCCACTTGAGGTGCAGTTTCAAAAGCAGAAGATACAGGATCGTACCGGAGAAAAGAAGAGTGACAAGCATGTAGATGCCACTATGTTCATTTATCCAGAGATGAAGCGCCTTAAAGGCTCCGGATACACCGAGAATGCCAAAAAGAAGCAGGATGCCGGACTTTGTCGCCGGCCCGTTGATCCGAATGATCTCGCGAAAAAATCCTTTTTGCGCAAAGAGAAAGCCGACGACACTAATCAGGATTGCGAAGGGCAGTGGGTGGACACCTGACTGAGCCATGACGGGGATTAGTGGAATGAGTGGAGCGAGGGTACCCGGAGGACCGGCTGTCGGATTTAGGAAAACAGAGAACAGGAGGGTGAAGAAGCATGCGATCCATAGTTCCAGCCGGACATTTTCCGTGACGAAGCTCGGGTCAGAGATCCCGAAGGCACTGGCCCATGCCATGGCAAAAGCTGCGACAAGAGATATTTTTCCGATCGTTCCCGCCAAAGCAGGAACGAGATCAATCGGCCGGATCCGGTAATGACGGCCGGGAATGTTCGGCCGCCATTGTTCCGGACTATAAGTTAGCAGCTCGTGCTCAATCTCCGCTTGGTGGTTTCTGGTGTCGTGCAATTACGTTCCTCCCGGTTCTTTTACAGGTGAATCGGAATCAATGCCTCGTAGTCCTCGACGGATCCGTCTGCCATACAGACATTAATGATTTGCTTGCCAAGCGGATCCAGATCCGGCGCATCGAATTTTGATAACTCTTGCTTAAAAAACTCCGACAGAATTCTTGCCCCCGCGATAAAGCCCTCTTTTCCGACCTCTGGCTGTCTGTGGACTTCGAGAAGCTCCTTCGGGAGGATTGTCCCTTCAACCTTAATACCGGTGAGGGAGTAGCCGAGCAGGGGGGATTTAGACGCGTTGATCTGCTCCCGGCTGAACCGAGCGCCGCCTCTTCTGGCCAAGTATTCACGCGCGAGCCACTGTGGCATGAATCCAACCTTGTGTGCGCCGATATGCTGGTTTGGTAATAAGATGTAACGGGTGTTAGGCGTGCTGACGATTTGCTTGAGGAGCAGGTTTGCCTGATCGACTTGTCTTCCTGTCGCAAAGGGCCAGTAGGAGCCGACTCCCTCGCTGCTCATACCCTCCGAATCAGTAATGCTGGGGTTGTCGTGGCCTCTCGGAGCGACAAGTCTCCAGAGCCAGGCGAGAGCGGGAGGGAGGATATGCATGAGTCCCATGATCCCATATGTCGGGTTTTCCTTTGTGCAGGGAGGCATCCGGACGCCGAAGCTCCGGATATCAACCTCGGTCGGTTCGTTAATGCTGTTCGGGACGAAGCGCCGCGGCATAATGACACGAGGGTTTGGGCAGGGCTTGTTCGGCGCATCCATGGTGTGTTCCCACAAAAGACAGGTCGACCCGGGCACAGCGTCATAGTTTAAGAAAATCAGGGGCTCCGGGGGATGGGTACACATGTTCTCAAGATACGGATCGGTACCGTAACGCTTGATATGGTTGGTTCTCAGAAACCAGCCGTTTTCGGCGTCGGTCACGACGAGTTTTTTGCTGTCATTTTGAAGCTGTGGGTGGCAAAGCGCCATATCGTCGGTTACGGCGCGAAGCTCGCATGTCTCGGTCAGCTCGAGGAGAAGCTTTTCGCGCGTCTCCAGATTCGTCGATACTAAGATGCGTCCGTCAAGCTCTCTGTGAATCTCCTCAATCATCTCGCTTTTACCGCCGCCGCTGGCGCCTTCGTGCATGATGGTGATTGAATTATCATAGGGGGTAATAATCTTCACCGTTGAGCCGTGAGCCGTGATCCATCCCTCATCCTCGCCGATTTTTATCAGGACGCCGTAGACGCCCTTTTTAGCGCTGGGACCGGGATAGAGGTTGTATGCGAAGAGCTCATAAAGGCCTTCGGTGCGATTGTGCACGACCATCTGTTTGCCGTCAAAATGCGTGTGGCGGAAAGTAGGAGCCAGATAAATGACGGACTTAGGGCAGAACCCTTCCGGGATCTCAGAGGCAGGGATGAAGCCCTGCAGATCAGCAAGACCACCGGCGAAGAATCCCGCATTATCGGGAGCGACGAGCAGTGCCTGATAGCCGAATTCTGCTCCTCCGGCCATGAAAGGCATGACGATCAGGTCCTGCCCGGAAAGCCACGCAAACGTTTCCTCACGAAGCAAGCTGAAGCTTTCACCATAACAATTCTCATATTTCTCTTTGTCCGACCTGCCGTTATCAGCGATGACCATGCAGTCCGGGTCCCTTCGTCTCATGTAGATATCCGTGTAGTTGACCACGGCTCCGTTTTTACACCGTGCTAACGTAGCTTCGACCACTCGGCCCTTACCCGGCACGTCATACGCTACTTCGAAAAGCTCCGAGTCTGTGTCGCCAAAGGCAAGTTCAAAGAGCTCCTTTCGCGTTTCAGGGACTCTGACGCGGCAGTTTCCCTGAAGAATGCTTACAAGATCTACCGGTAAAACTATCTTCTCCAAATGTCCTCTCATACTCTCCTCCATATTTCTCTCGTGTTGATTGATTTTCTTCAGGTCGGTTTTCGCGTTTGCGCTGCCTTGGCGAGGAAAAATAAAAAAGCCAATATCCTGATTCCCTGTCGGGAATTGAATATTGGCTTACTCTGTGTCTAGTACAACGACTATACAGCTTGGTCTTCCAACGTTACTTACTTGTTATCTTAAGAACGTATCCTCAAGATTTTCACTGACGGTTATCACAATGATCTTCTCACCCGTCTTGGTGCTGACATCCGAGTGCGTACTGACGACATCCACGTTTACAATCTCCTTGATCAGGTCGACCATGTAATCACGTGAACTCTCGAAAAGCATCATCCGAGCCTTCTTCAGGACTTCGACTCCTTGACTGTTCTCTGCCAGCTTCTGTTCTGACTGGCTTAGGAAGCCCTTGAGTCGGATGACGATCAAATCTTGTACAATCAGCGTCCGGATCTGCTTGGGGCCTCTCCCCATATACTCAATCTCGAACCGACTGACGGCTTCGCTGATTTTCGCTTCCGCTTGTCCCTTAGTCATTGCATCACCCTCACATCTTGTTCTTGATTCTATCATGCAATAGAAGCTGTGGTCAATCATGTTTGCGTGTTTGTTTTTGAAAAAATGAGACTGCGACAAACACACCTTGCATAAATATAGATAATCGATGGATTATGAGCCGTGTTCTGGCATCGAAACGCATAAATGATTTATGAATTATGCACCGTGTCTTCTCGGAGAAACAGTTTTTCATATGATGTATTTCTAGATGTGGACCAATACCTTCCCGCGGGCGTGTCCTTGTGATGCATACCTTATTGCATCCGGAACCTCGGAAAGATTGTAGATTCGGTTGATCACGGGAACGATCTTTTTGTTCGCAACCAGATTGATGATGAATTCCAGATCCTTAGAACTCGGTTTTGCAGCAAGCATATTCACTTTTTTCCCGCCAATCGAAAGAAATGCCCCGAAAAGCATCGCCTTCATGACCTGCGGTAATGCTCCGCCAACCATGACACAGATCCCGTTTGGAGTCAGAATTTTCTTGAAAGCAGAGGGCGCATAGTTCCCGTTGATACCTAGGATCAAGTCATAACGGTTTTGTGTTTTCAAGAAATTTCCTTCTGCATAGTCAATGATGTGGTCCGCGCCGAGAGATCTCATGACATCCGTATTTCCTCCGCCACAAACGGCGGTTACTTCTGCTCCGAGATGTTTGGCAAGCTGTACGGCGTACGATCCGACACCACCACCGGCACCACAAATCAATACCTTTTGCCCCGGTTTGATCTGACCCTTGTCGCGGAGAGACTGGAGGGCTGTTACCGACGAGATAGGTAGCGCCGCCGCGGTATCATAGGAAACATCTGCGGGGATGCGTGCCAGCAAATTTTCTGAAACAGCGACGTACTCGGCGAAACCGCCGAAGCCGCAATCCGCGATGTCACCAAAAACCCTGTCGCCTACCTGAAACTTCTGAACGTTCGTTCCGACGGATTCAACCTGTCCGGCAATGTCACCCCCGAATATTCTCTTCTTGGGAATCATCCCCATCTTCAGGGATCGATAATCGGCGGCATTGACGGCCGTGGTAATTAACTTCACCAGGACCTCGCCATCGCCGGGAGACGGCTTCTCTACGTCGCGTAACTCGAGGAAAGAGGGCTTGACCGACTTATCATACACGACGGCTTTCATACTTACTTCTCCTCGTTTGCTTCGTACCCAAACACTTCACCGATCGCAACGCCGAATGCTTCCGCGATCCGAAAAGCCAACTCGAGAGAGGGCGAGTACTTGCCCGCTTCAATGGCTATGATGGTTTGTCTTGAGGCTCCGACCCGTTCGGCAAGTTGCTGTTGAGTCATCTCGCCGGCAAAGAAACGAAACCGCCGTATGTTATTCGTGATCTGCATTTTCTTAGCCATTCGTGACACCCTTTCTGTAAAAATAAAGCTGCGTCATGCCTTCAAGAAGAGAGCCAAAGCTGAACGAGACGAACATTATATGCAGGAGAAATGCAGAGGGAAGACCGAGCACTTGCGTTAACAAGGCTGTCATGAATCCGATGCCGGCAACGATATATCCAACACGCATTGCTTTCAATTCGATCAGCTTGTCCATCTCGTCCTCGACCATCTCGGATGCGATAGCCTTCTCAATTTTCTTGTCATCTGCCTTGCCCGTGGTGATCTGCTCCTTCGCGGCCATAGCGATGGATAGGAGAATATGAAAAACAATCTGTGTCACAATATTGGCGACAACACCGATGACGACAAAAACCAATACCACCCCCGCCCAGGCCCCTAAGTCATCCAAAGCGATGGCTCCCGATTTATACTTGTCGAAGCTATATACGCAGTAAGCTACTAAAACAAGGATTCCTAAGAGGATGGATACAATAGATCTCTTTTCATGATATGACATAGGATGCACTTCCTTTCGTGTGTCTGTTGTGACTTCATAGTAATATAAAAAGAACACGATGTCAACTACACTTTACACAAAGAACAAATAAATATACATAATACTAACCGCAATTTGGATTGGGACGGGATGACGAACACGTCGCGCAACGCATTACCCACCAGAGTTACAAACGCAACATGGGAAATCAGCCGCTTGTTTCACGGCGCAAAGGCGGAGAAGGCGCCGTGCAAGAAAGGAGATAGTTCCGTTTCCTTAAATAGCCGAAGCAGCAATTTGCCGATGTTTTCCTGCAATCTTCTTCCTCGGATGCGGTACAATATAAGGAATTTCGAGTCACCGAAAAGGATACACATGAAGTTTATTAAGAGAATTCTGAGTCATATAATCCACGCATTTGCCAGGGCGCATCGATTCGCGTTGCGCGGACTGGTCTACCTTCTGGAGACTGGTATTCTTTTAGCCAAGAGCTTTCTGAAAGGATGCCTACTTTTATTCAGTATGGGCGGATGCATTATCGTTTTTCTCTTGATCGGCCCCGTCGGTGCATGGCTCTTTCAGAATCCGATCGTTCTTCTGATTTTGATTCTGATCGTTACCTTCCCTATCCTCGGTGCAATCCTTCTCAATAAGCTTCGGGATTTCCAGATCGTCAGTGAGCGTCACCTGTTTGGTCTGTCAGAGTATCTGAAGGATCCGGAGCACCATACACGTCGATCCTATAGGTACCACAAGGAGACATACCAGACGCAGAAAGCCGAACAGGCGCGGCGCGAGTGGGAGAGAAGAGAACGTGAGCAGCGGATGTGGGAAGAGCGCTTTCGATCCTACGGCGGGGGCTTCGGAGCCGGTTACGGTCAGAGGACCGGACCTTACGGCTATTCCTCCGGTTCGCCGGCCGGTAACCCCTATGTCGATTTTAAGTCGAAGTACGAGAAGAGCTGTGAGACTCTGGGCATTCCTGTGACGACGGAAGAGAGCCGTATTAAGCTCGCTTATCGCAAGAAAGCCAAACAATATCATCCGGACGTCAATCAGGCCGCGGACGCGACGGCGAAGTTCCAGGAAATCAGCGAAGCGTACGAATTCTTGAACGAAGACAATATTCGACGATACAAAGGGATCGCTGCGTCGGAGAAGTAGAAAGCCAACTGCCGGCTGTCTATCACGGTTTTGTATTGCATTTCAGTCAATTGTGTACTAATAATAGATGCGAACAATGGGTTATGACAAACAGGAGAAACCTTGACGTGTACAGGATGAAGAAAAACAGTAAGACAGATTATTTGCACATTCTCCTGTATGTGGCTTTCGCGATCTTGATGATATTTGTACTCTTTTCGAAGACAAACTTGCACGTTGATGAGGTTTATACCTACCGCTTGGCAAATTCTGTTTGTTATTCGAATCTTTTTGAAGATGGCGTAAGATATGAGCCGGCGGAACAAGTGTTCCATGACAGCTTAACAGCCAACGATTCCAGGCGATTCGATTATGAAAATGTTTGGCGATATCAAGAAAAAGATGCACACCCGCCGCTTTACTATGCGTTGGTCCATACGGTTTGCTCTTTCTTTCCCGGCAGCTTTTCGATCTGGTACGCGGGAATCATTAACATCGTTTTTGCGCTATTAACATTATTCTGTGCTCGAAAACTATTTCTGCTTTTGACAGAGAACAAGCTGGCGCAGGATCTGCTTTCGGTTGCCTTTATCTTATCGGCGGGAGTTCTGTCCGCGATCTCTTTTCTCAGAATGTACATCATGGCCATGTTTTTTGTAACATGGATCTCCTATTTGATTACTCGTGAAATCGGAAAAGCGAGCAGATGGAAGTTTTATGTGTCGATCTTTTTTTCTCTTCTTCTTGCTTCGTTGACGCATTATTACTGCATCGCTTATTTCGGATTCCTGTCAATCGTCTTTGTCATATATCTTGTAGCGAACAGAAAATGGAAGGCCGTCGGAGGCTATTGCGGAACGGTTATTGCGGCATTAACATGCGCAAGCCTGATTTTTCCTCCTATGTTGAGCAATGTTTTCTTTTCCAACAGAGGAAGAGAGACGATTTGGAATCTGACGTCAGGCACCGATCCGCTCGAGCGTCTGGTGAAGTTTTACGGCTTTATCAATCAGCAGCTTTTCGGGAATTTTCTGGGTTATATTTTACTTGCAGCCGCTTTTGGCTTCTTATATACACGACTCTGCCGACGAGAAGAAAAAAGAAACCAGACGAATCATGATCTCGTGGAACAAATCTGCAAGGAGCCGGAATCTTCCGAATCTTTCCATGCTGTCCGATTTGCGATGCTGATCATTCCTTCCTTATTATATTTTCTCCTGGTATCGAAAACAGCCGCCTATCAAACAGACAGATATGTCTTTCCGATATATGCCGTATGCTTCGCCTGGGTCCTGAGCCTGGCATTCCGTCTTGCCAGGAAAATCTTGGATAGAAAAGTACTTGCCGCAGCCCTATGCGGCATCCTGTCCCTTGTTACGATCGGCTCTCTTCAGAACAGCCAGTGGCCTTACTTATACCAGAAAACGGATGCCTTGCTAGAGAAGGCTTCTCATTACAAAGATGTAGACTGCATTTGCATCTATGACACGGAATGGAAGACGCAACCGGCTCAATACGAATTCTCAAACTACAGAAGTATCACCTTTGTCAAAAAGGATCATTTGGAACAACTTACGTCAAGCGACCTTCAATCGCAGAAAGAGATCATCGTGCTCCTGGTCGGCATCGAAAACAAAGAGGTGATTCTCAAACAGATTCTGGATTATTCATCCTCGCTTGATCAATATCGGCGCGTAGGAAGCTATGCATATGGAAGTACGTTTTATCTATTCGAAGACAAGGATCTGCCTGATACAGAGGGAATAACGGAGTAGATGCGGACACTTTAAAAGAGGAAAAAGATTCTCCGACAGGAAAACGCTGTCTCAAATGGGGATGAAGCTTCCTCATTTGCATCCCTAACCGCGGTTTCTCGTTACTTAGGGATGCAATTTGTCTCGAAAAACGCCCGACCTGCGCTCTCGTTTGCATCCCTAATTGCAGTTTCTCGTTACTTAGGGATGCAATTTGTCTCGAAAAGCGCCCGATATGCGCTCTCGTTTGCATCCCTAACCGTGGTTTCTCGTTACTTAGGGATGCAATTTGCCTCGATAATCACCCGACCCACAGCCGGATTTGCATCCCTAACTGCAGTTTCTCCTCACTTAGGGATGCAATTATTTCTCTCAGCCCCTAGAGTATAAAAATGCAGCCTTGTATTCGAAATATCTCTGAATAAGACCGCAATTATTTCACATCGTTTTCAGACAGCCCCTAACTTTTCCTCTTCGCTGTCGATGCTGCTTCGGAGCGCAGACTGTAATGGCTTTGCGGTTCTCAAATCCCACAGTAAAGCACTACAAAATAATAAAATAAATTGCATAATAAGAAAAAGCTAATACAAAAATACAATAAGAAAAAAGAATACGAAAAGAAGCTAATATGTATAAGATACAAAAAGAAAAGTATACATTTGAACTCATGCAAATTGTTTTGTACGTGTTTTGGACTCTTGATGATTCTTGCCTTTTTCGAAATGAACCTTCGTGTTGATGAAGTCTTTACCTATCGGTTATCCAATGTTTTGTGTCACATCAGTATTTTAAAGAGGGCGTCACATATGAACCGGCGGAACAAGTGTACCGAGAATATATTTCGGTTGACGATTTCCGCCGGTTTGATTACGAAAATGTATGGCATAACCAGTCACATGATGCACACCCACCCCGTTATTACGCGGCTGTTCACACGATCTGTTCGTTTTTTTGGCAGCTTTTCTATTTCGTGCGCAGGGGCAGTCAGTGTTATTTTTGCATTGCTTACGCTGTTCCTTATTTAAAAATGACTTGTCTTCTGACAGATAATAAGATGGTAAAAACGTTGCTGGCTATTTCTTTATTATGTCAGCTGGAATCTTCTCTGCTGTCTCTTCAGCTTTTCGGAAACGGTTTGGGTTGCATTCTGCTCGAAATCGGCCTTGGCTTCCTGCGTATGTACCTTTCTTTACGCAAACAAAGAAAAAGAATCACAGGGCGGCTGATTTGAACAAATGAATATAGAAATCCACCGTCCTATGATCTCTCAACCGGTGGTAAAGTGCTTGTTGCTGATCATTCCCTCTGTTCTCTTCTTTGTTCTTGTGTCCAAAATCGCAGCCGATAAAGTGGACAGGTATTCTTCCTATCTATTCCGTAAGCTTTGTCTGGGTCTTGAGCCTTGTCTGCTTTCTGGCGGGTAGAATTTTTGAGAGGAAAGTATATACTGCCGTCGTTTGTGCCGAATTATATATGATCTCAATAGGATCCCTTCAGAATAGTAAATGGCCGTATCTATACCAGAAAACGAGTAAATTACTGGAAAAAGCATCACTGTAAACCGATGTGGATTGTATCTGTATCTACGATGCACGCTGGAAGACGCAGACGAATTTCTATGAAGCATCAAAACATAAAAGCATCACATATGTAAGAAAGCATCACTTGTACCTTTTGCAAGAAAAGACCCTCAATCAGAGAAAAAGATCATCGTGATCCTGGTCGGCATCGAAACCAGGAGGAGGTGCTTGCCCGGATTCTAGACAGCTCTTTATCACTGGATGCATACGAAAGCATGGGGAAATACGCGTAATGATGCACGTACCACCTCTATATCAAGACAGGCTCAACCTGAACTGGATGAGATAACAGTGTGACACACAATCTGCAGAAATGGCGTATACATTAGCAGGAGCGATCAGGGAGTCTGGAAGGTCGTATCCTCGAAAGAGACGGAGAAGAGTTCGTCGACGATGCTTTGCGCGGCTGAAAGCTGTGAAAAGGGAATATAGAAGCTATATCTCTCGAGAAGAGGACCGACATAGGCTGCGACGCCCGCGCCAAGAGCTTTCTTATAATAGAACGGGATCTCTTTCTGTGCGAGTACATCCGCGAGCATCTCACCCCAGAGGACTTCCTTTTCCACCAGAAAACAGTCATCTTCCGCTTCAGGCTTTCTGATCTTCTTGCCTCCGCAAGCCGGACATACCGCTTCACTGTCATCAAATAGAATCTTGCATTTTTCACAATACATAAGCGGGCCTCCTTTCGAAAACGGCCAAAAGTGAAGGACGGCTGTTGCAAGAGGACTTATCAATCATCTTTATTGTACTACGAGATCAGGTCAGAATTCTGTCATTATTGATTATCAGGATCCTTGGTATTGCCGGATCCGGGCTTTCTTGTCCGGATTAATCGTGTGAAAGCCGTCGAATACTGCAGCGTTTGTGTCGGGCATGTATCCACACAGTGTCCGCAGCCGACACAACGGGTTGAGGAGACCGGATCACCTGTCACGGCCTTGCTCTTAATATCAATCGTCATCGGACAAGCGACATTACACTGATTGCATCCGATACATTTTGCGTGATCCGTCGTGATCCTCTGGCCGGATACTCTTGCAATGCCTCCCAGCATTGTCCCGAGGGGACAATAATAGCAGTAGCCTCTGCCCGTAAATACGATCCAGAAAGACATCATCATCAGCAACTCGGCAGTCAGATACTTGTAGTTCTCGATCACGCTTATGAGATCATGAATCCCGGTGACCGGGGCCCCCGTGAGCAGAAGGACCCAATAAACAGTGAAAAACACGGCGAAAGCGAGCATGACCCACTTGAGGATTCTAAGGATCCGCAGTGCTTTGGGTCCTGCCTTCCTCTTTCTCCCAATCAGAGGGAAAACCGGCGCGAATACTTCCGACGCGAAGCCGTTGAACAGGCATATCGTCGAGCACTGCCAGCGCCGGCCGAAGAGAAGCGTCCCTACGAGAACGATGCAGCAGACGATTGCATAAAAAATCAAGGTCAACAGGATCCCCGTTGCCCCCCAGGCCGGAAACCGGCTCACATAGAACGAGGATTCCTCGAAAAGCAACTTCAAAGGTGCTGCGGTC
>CAZOFY010000059.1:7950-14374 GCA_964579245.1 uncultured Mageeibacillus sp. | reverse complement strand
GAGGCTGCTGCATCCTGAACTTTACAGTTCATTTAGCAGCAGCTCTTTTCTTTCCCGGTATCTCTGTAAAGAAGATATTTATATTTGGAAATACGTGACATGAACAAGAACGAGTCTTATAATGTCATTGGCTATTGGCCAATTCGGGGAGGTTTCTTATGTGTTGTTTTATTGCACCTGTGACGGAAGCTATTATAACTACTATTCTTGGCAAGGTGATTGAGGGCAGAGAAGGGCGGGAAATGTCGGCGGGAAATGAGTTGCCGGATATGTTTCCGAAGCAGATCAGAATTCCTTTCTCGAGAAAGATGAAGTGGTTATCGAACATGCTTTGGGGCGGGTCAGCGCTTCTGGTATTTGAACATGTATGGCATGGAGAGTTTACACCTTGGTTCCCGTTTTTTACGGCTGCCGGTAATCCGGAGGCGCTGTCACAGATGCTGTCGGAGGTGCTGACCGTGGGCGTCGGAATGACGGTTCTGGTAACGGCTGTCTGGGGCTGTATGGTCTTTGTATCCGGCGCGATTGAGAAGAAGGCAGCGCAGTCTCTCTCGGAGAATGCCGCTGTTTCACAGGGAGGCTGATCCGTGACGCTTCTGTTAACAGTGCTTGCAGCGGTTATTTGTACCGTTATTTGGTATTTGCTGGCACCGAAAAATGAACTGATGTTAGGACGCCTCTGCCTCATGTATTGGGGGGCATCCATCATGTGGCTTGTCGACGGGATATTCTCTTTTGCCGCGGATGGCGCGGCGTTTTTCGAGAAGTCAGCCGGGCAAATCATGGACGATTCCTACTTGGGGATTTCTGTGATTGTATTAGGACTTGTCATATGGCTCGTGACGCTGCTGATCAAGGATCCGAGAGGCGTGCTTGTGGCAGCCCTGAGTAAGAAGTTCAAATCAAATACGAATGGTCACGAGGCTTAGTTTATTCCTATTATGAGTGTGGATGGGAAGAGGTAGTCCGTTTGAATCGAACTATCAGTCTTATCGTGACGGAGTCTTCAGCTACGACAGTTCCTTTTCCGCATGTACGAAATAGAACGAGCGAAGGCACATCTCCGCTACTTTGCCGCTTCGATCAGACAAGTACTTCCTGATCATCTCCTCATCGATCATCATATGCTTGATCTGAAGGTCAAATTGAGCGAGGCAAGAGGAGATCTCCTCTGTGGAGACCCAGAAACGGAATGGCTCCCCGGAAATCACAGGAGGCAGCTCTTCCGCCAGGGCATCGAAAATGATGGAACTTCCCGGTGCAGCTATATCCTTGAAAAAGCTTAGCAAGGACTGAATACATTCTTTGCTCTGATAGAATGAACCGCCCTCCCAGAAGAATAGCGTCTTCTGGTGGGGATCAAAGCCGGCTTGAAGAAGCTTCTCATACAGCGAATCTTTTTCCAGATCGACTGGTACATAGGATAAATTTGCAATAGAGGACACGCCGGATGATGCAAGTCGGTCCGCCTTGTGATTCAGTACGGGCGGCAAATCTATTTCAAAGATTCTCGTTGTCTTCAGGTGGTCACGAAAGCGGATCGTACGTGTGTCATAACCCGCACCAAGCATGACGATCTGGGCCACATTGCGCCGGCAGGATTCCTTGAACTCATTATCGAACCATTCTGTTCTGGAATGGAAATATCCATAAACAGGAGAGGTTACGAGATTTGCAATGGCCCAACGACGCTTGTCCTGGTTTTCGACAAGCTCTCTGGCATCGACATCCAGAAAGATATAGGCAAAATGATCAGGACCGCGCAGAAACTGCCGATGATCGCGAACAGCCAGAGCACGACAAAAAGCGGAGAGTGTCGTATGCTTCGGGATTTCTCCGAAGGACTTGCACTTTTCGAAAAGGCCGATCACGTTTCCAAATGGATCCACCGCTTTTGCTATACGGATTCTGTGATTCTCATAGACGGGCGTATGAAGAAGAGCACCTTTATTCAAGAGAAGCTTCAGCATCCCGTCGACGTTTTCTACTTCCCAATATACGTCCGAATATGTGATTTCAGGATCTGCTGCTAGAACAGGCGTATTTTCGCAAGGAACGACATTTGCTCCCGGTCCTTCAAGCCGAATTCGGTTCTCGCCGAACTCGAACATGGCTGTATTCGGCGAGTCCATAACGGGAGAGGACGCAAGAACGTCACTGTACCAATCGATTGACTTGGCAAGCTCTTTTACCGGATAGATAAACTGCTTCCTGCTTGTGAACATAACGCTTCCTCCTGATATTGCGACACTTATGCATCAACAAATGCAACGAATGCAATTTTGTTAAAATATTTTTATAAGGTCGTTCTTCTATTCTACGACAAAAAGCGGCAGGATTCAAAACGATTTGGGTTGGCTGCAGATACTGACAGCGAACAGCCGAGACGGCTATTCTTCAGAAAAGAGGAGAGAGCGGTAACGACCGCCGGATTGGTGCGTGATTATACAACATGTTCTCATCAAGAATCACGAGAGAGCCTGAATTTGTTGAAAATCGTCTCGCTTCATGTTAAAATTTCGGCAAATCAGGAAAGCAAGGATGACGATTCTTGAAAATCGACGAGCGTATCAAACAGGTCATTTTAAAGGCGCAGCAAGGCGATCGGGATGCTTTTGAACAGCTTTATAGAACATTCTATAGAGAGGTTTATTCGACTGCCCGTTATATCCTGAAAAGTGAAACGAAGGCCGAAGATGTTTTACAGGAGACCTTTATCAAGGTTTTTCTAAAACTCCCTGAATTGAGCTCTCCTGAAGCATTTCCGTCGTGGCTTTACCAAATCACATACAATGAGTGCCGTATGCTTTGGCGCAAGAAGGATGAGAAGGTCATTCCCATCGACACACAGAGCGAGGACTATTCCAATATCGTTGATGTGGATGCCGAGATTCCCAGTTTTTCCTTTGAGACAGAGGAAGAAAGAGACCTGGTAAAGAAGGAAGTGGAGAAACTTCCGCTTCACTACCGGACGGTGATTGTATATTTTTATTATCTCAATCTTTCTGTCAAGGAAATTGCAACGATCCTTTCCTGTAACGAAAATACAGTGAAAGGCCGTCTTTTCAGCGCGCGGAATATTCTGAAGAAAAACATCATTCATCTCCAAACCAGGTTAGGTTTTAAGCTGGCGCTGTCGATGGTCCCTCTCTCTCAATTCCTGGGGGGCAAGGCACTGGAGCACCCATTCCCCACGGCCGCAGGCCGGGACGTCCTTGCAACCGTTCTCACGAAAATCGGGTTTGCCGGGACCGGCATCGGACAGCTCTTTCTCATGATTCGTATTGCTTTTCGGAAGCTGATGGGACAGGTCAGACAGTGTTCGACACCAATAGCGGCCGGAGTATCTGGAGCGATGCTCTTAGGAGTCATTATCGGCGGATCGATGGGATTTATCTCTCCGGCCCGTCCCGGAATCATACAACTACCGGCTTTTTACGCCGACAGCCCTAGAGTATCACCGGAAAACGGGGGCTACCAAGATAATACATTGCGAGAAGTGGAAGAGGAATCGACTCTTTCCACAGAGTCTTCTTTTTCACAGACTCCTGTCAACACTACAACACCGGCCTCCACACAGTCGGTAACACAATCGACGACCCCGGCCGTTCTGCCGTCGCCTACATCGAGACCCACTCCTACCGCAATGCCCACAAAGATGCCGACAGCAACGCCTGCCCCGGAGTCTTCTCCGACGCCTACACCGACGCCTACACCTACAGCTACACCCACGCCGACACCTACGTCGACATCTACGCCAACGCCAACGCCGACGCCGAAACCAACACCAACAACGGTACCCACGCCGAAACCAACACCTACGCCAACGCCTACGCCTACGACGGTACCCACACCGACAGCTACGCCGACGCCGACGCCGAAACCAACACCTACAACGGTACCCACGCCGACACCGACGCCGACGCCAACGCCGATGCCTACACCTACAACGGTACCCACACCGACACCAACACCAACGGCGACGCCTACGCCAACGCCGACACCGACGCCTACACCTACAGCTACGCCTACGCCGACAACAAAGCCTGTCTTTTTTGATGACTTGGATGACGGGACGACCGCCGGTTGGGCTGAGGGTGTGGGAAAAGGAAAGATTGTAAATGAAACCGGTATGCTTTCTCTTCAGGGGACGCCGGATGTCATCGCATATCAGTCTGACGCGCCCGATATACAGGATGCTCGTGTTGAAATTGACATCACCTTCTCTTCAGCCAGATGTCAATTTGGACTTGTTTTTCGTTATGAGAATGAATCGTCTTACGCCATGATTTATCACGATGACGGGAAGTGGTTCTGGGAGAACGGTTCGGGAGAAACCGGGACTATCGAATCGACCGGCTCAGGCCTTTTGAATGACGGACCTGTTCACGTGACGATGGAATACGAGGGCTCTCAAGTGTCCGTCTGGACGGACGGAACATTGCAGTTCTCCACAACAATATCAAGGATTACTAACATTACAGGGAAAAATGGATTTTATTCTTGTAATGGTTCAAAAATACTCATTGATAATATTGCTTTGTACCCATTAGCGTAGTAGAATGTGTACAAGGGGATCCTTTTTGATATTGTCAAAAGAGGCTGAAAAGATTCTGACGTAATAGTAATGATTCAGACGCATCTAGGGGACTTTCAAAAAAGAAGAAGAATTTTCAAACCTTTCTTCCAAACCGTGCATCTTATGAGTAGATCGCAAAACGATACGCCCTTGATATTCTTAGTGTTCACTACGTCGAGGAACCCGACACTTCTTGCGGTTCTTAAAGGGAAAGAATGAATGAAAAGAACTTGAAGCGACTGTCAAAGCTTGAATTACTTGAGATGCTTCGATCACAGGAACTTGAAATTGTTTCGCTGAGAGAAGAGATTTCCGGCCTGGAGGAGAAACTCAAGTCGAGAAAGCTCGAGATTCAAAAGGCAGGTTCGATTGCAGAAGCTTCATTGGCAGTGAACAACGTTTTTGAGGCTGCGCAGCAGGCGGCAGAACAGTACTTGATGAATGTGAAGGACAGAATAGACTCAGAAGCTAAGACATATATAAAGATCAAGTCAACCGCTGAGCAGCAGGCGGCGATTCTGATGACAACGACAGAAAAGAAATGCATTGATCGAGAGAAACGCGAAAAGGCGTATGTTGATTCACTTTGGAACTCCCTCAGGGAAAAGCTGGACACATATTACGCTTTACACCCGGAAGTCAGGGCGAAGCTCTCTGACGAAGATTTGGAGGCACTCTCTGTTGAGCGAGTAGGGGATGATCTTAATAGGGAGGATGACTTTTGACTAATCTGTCTGGGAAAAGACCGTCGGTCGAACAGATTGATGCAGAGATCTCCCGAATTAAGGAAAGAAACGATATTCGAGGATCTGTCCTGGCAACGATACGAGTACTCATTGTTGTTGCGGCAATCACGATTCTGCTGGCTTTACTGTGGTTGCCAATTTTACGAATGTATGGAGACAGTATGGCTCCGACATTACAAGATCAAGAGATTGCGGTCGCTGTAAAAACAGGTGAGTTTACCCAGGGAGACATCATCGCTTTTTACTATAACAACAAGATATTGGTAAAACGAGTAATCGCTGAGGGTGGGGACAAGGTAGTTATTGACAAGAACGGAACAGTATTTGTAAACGATGTCGCAATTGATGAACCGTATCTGACGGCGGCATCCTCCGAGCTTGGGAATATCACATATCCATATGAGGTTCCGGAGGGATATGCCTTCGTTCTGGGTGACCACAGGCAGACCTCATATGACAGCCGATATACGGAAATCGGATCGATATCGATTGACCAGGTAATCGGAAAAGTTGTTTTTCGAGTCTGGCCTCTGGCAGAGTTGGGCTCGGTTAAGTAAAGAAATTGTAGGGGAAAGGGGGAATAGGCGATGCTTGATGGAACAGAAAGGCACTGTGTAAGGAAGACGCGTAGCATGAATCGCGTTTTCCTTCGAATGCTCCCGGTTATTCTGTCGGTATCTGTGGCGCTTGCCACGGCCTATGCCCTGATTGTTCCCGGACTGACCATGAATACGAATACTGCCGATTTCTCTGAGGAGACGACGGTGGTTGATACTTCATTGCCTTCGGAGACAACTCTTACCGAAACAACAATGAGTTCAGATGAGACAGCCACCTCTGAGCAAGAGACACAGGTCCCGGCGCAGGACGGCGAAGCTTCGCAGGAAACGGCCTCCGAGACGACCGCAGAGACGGCTGTCCAAGAGACAACGCAAGAAACTTCGGCGGAAACGTCTTCTACGGATGAAACAACTGAGACGGCAGTTCCTTCTGAATCAACCATCGAGCAGGAGACGACATCCACATCCGAGTCGGCTCAGACTTCAGAACCGACAGAAACCGCTGCCGCGACAGAGCCTTCCGGTTCAGATTCCGCCAA
>CAZOFY010000059.1:0-7850 GCA_964579245.1 uncultured Mageeibacillus sp. | reverse complement strand
GAGCCTTCCGGTTCAGATTCCGCCAAAGAATCACAAACAAAGGAAACCACTGCCGTAACTGAGCCTTCAGAAACCACAACAGAAACCACCGTTCCGACAGAAACACAAGCAGAACCGCGCGTGTTTGTTTTCGAGAACGATAATGTCTGCGTTACGGCAACGCTTGATCCTCAGGTCATTCTTCCGGAGGATGCCGACTTCCGCGTGACAGAGATTTCGCAGGCAACAGATTCGGAAAGGTTTGCGGAATTTGTTGCGTTACTCTCAGCTACTTCGGAACAAGTGGAACCGTCCGTACCTACAGGAATGGGCATTCTTGCTTATGATATCGGATTCTTCGTTGGAGAGGATGAGATCGAGCCGGAGGGCGGGAGTGTTTCTGTAACAATCGCCTATAAGAACGCGGTAATTGAAGTGGAGAAACCTGAAGATGTGAGCATCTTCCACGTCGAAGAATCCGGAACGGATATGGCGCTTGAGCCGGTCGTGACACAAGAGCCGATTGTTTCCGAGGATGGAGTTGTCGAAGAGGTTTCATTTGAAGCGCAGAGCTTCTCACCATATCTAATCACGAACGGATATAAGATGAGCGATTCGCTTCATTACGAACTGATTGATCAGCAATCAGAAACGTTTACAAACACAAGTTACTATAATCAGGCCAGTGCCCTGGCTTTGGCAGGAAGCTTCCACATCGTAGCCTTTGACACGTTAAGACTTGACGCCCATACAAACGGAAATTTTTGCGCAAAGAATCTGTATGCCGAAACAAACTTCGGAACGAACAACTATGGGGCAGAGCTGAGCTATGTCCAGAACTATCTGAAGGTAACAAGTACTAATGCAGCGGATACGCAGGACATTCTGGTCGTGGGCTCTTCAAATTCGGTTTCTCTGGTTGACAATGGTAACGCTTTTGCAGTCAACGAGACGAAGATAGATAAACCATACACGATTTGGCAGGATAACGATACCGGTTCGATGCCGTTCGTTGATCTGGCTACCGCAGAGGCTGGGATTAAGTCCGTTGTAGCGGGACTTGCCATGCAGCCGAATATGAACCTTGAGAATCATCTGAGTACATCTGGTGATCCTTACCAAAGCTATCTGAAGATAACAGACGTGAATGCAGCTGCTGTATACAATATGACATCCAGTCAACTGGAAAGTTATGCAAATGGTTTTAGCATTCGTGGATTTGCGCAGAATACTGTCGGAACGGTTATTCTGAACATCGACTGCGCGGGTGACGCGAATGTAACGGTTCCCAAGATTCTGATGCAAGTCGGCAATGAGATGCTGAATTTCCAAGAATTAACAAGCTTTTCATCGGGAAAAATTATCCTGAATATGATCAATTCAGCGAATGCAAATATTTCGTTCAATTTAACGTATGCGACGATTATCGCTCCTGATGCGAACATTGTTGCGCATCAGAATGTGAATGGAACGATTATCGGAAACAATGTAACAATCAAAGCGGAAAGCCATCGTACGGATTTTACAGGAATCCTTCCGGCTCCGATCACAGGATCCGCCAGCGTTACGAAGTCCTGGAAGGCTTTTGACGGTACAGCGTTGACGGGTGAAGAGATTGCTGACATGTCGGTCCAGGTACAACTTTACTGTAATGGAGTTGCAATGACTGACGCGAAATATCTTGTTACTCTTAACAGCGCGAACAGCTGGACGTATAAGTGGCAGGAGCTTCCCATCGTGGATGGCCAGGTTTATACCATTAAGGAAGCTTCAATCAGTAAGAATGGTGTTGTGGTTCAGACAGGAGACGCCGCGCAGTCCTATGAGGTGACTTATACAAGCAGCGGAACCTCGAAGGACGTTGTCATTGCCATTTCGAATCGAGTCATTACAGGTACCGTGTCCGTTAATAAACAATGGATTTCTCTGCAAGGTGAGCCGCTGACGGCTATAGAGATTGCAGATTTGTCTGTTCTCATCCGGCTCTGCCAGAACGGAACACCGATGACAGGTCCGCAGTATCTGGTCACCTTGAGCTCGCTTAATAACTGGACTCACGATTGGACAGGACTCCCGATCGGAGCGAATCAGACCTATACCGTTCAGGAAGTGTCAATCAGCAGGACAACGCAAGGGGTAACAGAGGTCATACAGACAGGCGGTTCTCCCACGTTGTATGACGTGACATACAATAACAATGCGGGAATCACGAACGGAAATATCGGAGTTATCAATAAGGTAAAGACCGGATCAATATCAGTGGACAAGACCTGGTATGACAAAAATGGATATCCGATGTTCGGTGACCAAATCAGCAGCTTCTCGGTAACCGTCCAGCTTTACCGCAACGGAGAAGCGATGACGGAGCCTCAGTATACGATAGAACTCAGCACAGAAAATAATTGGACTCATACATGGACAGAATTGCCAATTGATAAAGGTCAGCTATACACAGTCGTTGAGTCAAACTATGGAGGGTTTTCTGTTAAGTATGAAAACAATGACGGAATCGATAACGGAATCATCCTGATAAAGAACTCACGCGGCCACGAGGATGTTCTCCCGGCTACGGGCTCCATAGGAACAACAGGGTTTTACCTGATCGGAGCCTCACTTACACTGGTATCCTTACTTCTTTTGATCATACAGAACCGACGTCATAGGAAGAAAAGGGGGGAGCTTTCCGGATAGAGATGACAACAGGCAAAAAAGGGATCAAGAACAGCGAAAGCAGCAAGAAGAATTATTTTATGGAGAGTGAAACATGAGAAACAAGAAACTTTTAACAACACTGGCAACTATCCTCGTCCTGGTCTTAATGATGACATCAAGCGTATTCGCCGCAGGCGAGGGATCGATCACCGTTACAAACACCAACTCAGAAGTATCCATCGTTGGCAACACATACTCTGCTTATAAGCTCTTTGACGTTACGTATACCGCTGACGGCTCCTCGTATGTATACGAGATTGACGATACCTTTGCAGCTTTCTTTGCAGGACTTGGCTGCAATACAGACGATGAGGCTTTTGAGTATGTATTAGCTTCTGATCCGACCGCATTTGCTAAAACCGCTTATGAGTACATCATGGCAAACACCGTTGCTTTTGACGGTTCCGCCACAGCCACAAGCGAGACTGTACTAATTGACAATATCGATCTTGGTTATTATCTGGTCAACGGAACAGCAACAGCAAACGGACAGTCAGTTACTTCTCTTTGCATGTTGAACACGACTACTCCGGACGCCACCGTCAATCCGAAGCTCTCTGTTCCGACTCTTGATCTTACAGTATATGAAGATTCTGAGGGACAATATGGAGAGGTTGCTGACTATACTGTCGGTGAGGACGTTCCCTTCCAGATCGTTTCCACAGTTCCTGAGAACATGAACGGTTATGACGATTATACTTATATCATCCACGATACGCTTTCTGACGGCTTCACATTCAATGATGATATCGTTGTAACAATCGGCGGAACTCCGCTGGTCGAAGGAACGGATTACACCGTTGTTGTAAGCCCTGACGGACAGTCTATCTCAATCGACATTATCACCATTAAGGATCAAACTCCGGGAGCAGAGGTCATTGTTAACTTCACAGCTGTTCTTGATGAAGACTTTGTTATCTTCAACGGAGAGAACCCCAATACGGCTTATCTTGAGTACAGCAACAATCCTTATGACGAGACCTCCACAGCAAATACACCTGAGGATGAAGTCGTTGTAGATACATATGAAGTAACAATCATCAAGTATACAGGCGAGCTCATTAGCCCTACCTACCTTGCTGATGCTCACTTCGCTCTGAAACTTACAAATGATACCGCTGCTGCAGCAATCGCTTTCGTGAAAGAAGCTGACGGAACCTACCGTGTTGCCACGGCTGACGAGATTGCCGCAGGAACAACAACGACGGATCTCGTATCTCCCACAGGCGGAATGATTCCAGTTGCCGGTATTGACGAGGGAATGTATTATCTGTTTGAGACACAGGCTCCTGCCGGTTATAACATTCTTGAGGGCGCTATCCCGTTCGAAATTACTCGCGACTATGATACAGGAAAGGCATACGCTACTGCCAGCTCTGTCGTCGCAACATACACAAACGGAACAGAGAACGGTGTGATCAACGTGCAGAACAATGCCGGTGTTCAGCTTCCTGAAACAGGCGGTATGGGAACAACAATCTTCACTGTTGTCGGCCTTGTCCTGATGGGTGCAGCCGTGACCGTTCTTGTAGCAAGAAAGAGAATGCAGAGACATAACAAGTAATCAATACTTTGTTTTCCAGAGGATGGGCCCGGGCTTGTATGGAAGCATAGAAGCCCGGGCATCACGGAGAAACTATGAAGAAAAGCAAATCAATATCGACAATCATATTCGTACTTGTTTTTCTCATTGGATTATCTGTGATGCTTTATCCGACGATCAGCGACATTATCAACTCTCTGTCTCAGTCAAAGTCAATTACCGGATATCAGAATGATGTTTCTTTAATGAATGAGAAAGACTACAGCGTCTTACTCGAGGCAGCCAAGGCATATAACCAGTCCCTTATTGGGAACGATTCCCGCTTTCTTCCGACTCCTGAGGAGACGCAAGCATATATGCAGCTTCTGAAGATCGGACAGACCGGTGTTCTGGGCTATATTGAAATCGATAAGATCAATGTCCACCTTCCGATTTACCATAGTGTCAGCAACGCGGTTCTCGAAATAGGAGTGGGACATATAGAAGGTTCGTCTCTGCCGATCGGCGGGACAGCGACCCATAGTATTCTATCAGGACATAGAGGATTGCCGTCCGCGCGGCTTTTCACGGACCTGGACAAAATTGAGACCGGCGATACCTTTGTGTTGAAGGTTCTCGATGAGACACTGACCTACGAGGTTGTTGAGATTAAGACAGTCGAACCGTCGGAAGTAGAATCTCTGGCGATCGATCGCCAGAAGGATCTCTGTACACTCGTTACCTGTACACCATATGGAGTGAATTCACATCGACTTCTCGTAACAGGATCTCGTGTGGATAATGAAATGACAGACAAAGCGCCAACCAAGCACATTACGGCGGACGCCATACAAATTGAACCGCTGTACGTAGCCCCGGTGTTGGCCGTACCGCTCCTTGCGATCTTGCTGATCTTTATGTTAGTAAGATATAAGAAAACGCATCGGGCATAATGGCAGACACGGGAAGAGGAGCCACATTGATATGAAAAGAACGATCATCAGCTTGTTTCTGACACTCATACTGTTTTTCGTTCTGCCTTTGCAGGCAGGCGTATTTGCATATGCAGATAATCAGGAAGTCGGCTCAATCCGGATCGTAATGAAAGACAAGCAGGGGAAAGCGCTTCAGGGCGCCGAGATCACGCTATATCAGGTAGCAGATCTCGATGAGAATAACGGACAAGCCATTTATGTCCCGACACAGGGATTTGTGGCCTCCAATATCCCGTTACCGGTTGATATGACGGCTGACGAGAATATTCAGACTTCAACTGCTCTTATTCAATATATTATCAAAGAGAAAATAACAGCGGATTCCGCTCTTGTTGACAAGGCCGGAAGCGTTAATTTTACCGGTTTGGCGAAGGGACTTTATTTGATAAGACAAACAGGCTCAGTCGCCGGATTCAGAGATATAGTATCCTTTCTTGTAGCACTGCCGATAACGGAAGAAGACGGACAAACGATCAATTATGACTTGGTTGTTGTACCGAAGGTCCTAGAATCGTCGGGCGGAGGTGATCCGACACCGACACCTACACCTACTCCGAACCCGTCAGTAACACCTACACCGAAGCCGGGAGTCACGCCCACGCCGACCCCAACTCCGGGAGTCACGCCCACGCCGACACCAAATCCGGAGGTCACTCCCACGCCGAACCCGTCGGTAACGCCGACGCCAAATCCGGAGGTCACGCCGACACCGAACCCGTCGTTAACGCCGACGCCGAATCCATCAGTAACGCTGACTCCTGTTCCGACACAAACACCTCAACCAACTGACGGATCGGACGGCGGATCAAAAAGTGGTCCCCCTCCTGTCGACAAGGGCACGGGCGTCTTGCCGGCAACCAGGTTGCCGCAAACGGGCATGCTGCTATGGCCGATCGTTTTACTTGCTGTCGGCGGTATGATCCTCATTAGTATCGGATGGGCGGATGCGAATTTAAGAAGGAAAGAAAAGTGAAAAAGCGACGCGGTTTTATTTTGATGGCCATCGGTACCGTAATGGTCTTGGTTGCACTTGCTTTCATTCTCAATAACCTATTGGAAGAAAATCGCGCGAATACAGCCGCCAGACAAGTATACGGACGCCTTTACTCTCAGATCCAGGCCGAAGTCTCACAGGCTAAGGAAACAGCAACTGAAACAAATGTGGCATATCCGGTGGACGAAGTAACAATCCGCGAGATTCTTACGGCCTCGGATCTTGAATACACAGAGATAGAGGGCGTCAGGTATATCGGATATCTGGATATTCCTGATCTTGACCTGACACTTCCGGTTATTTCCGAGTGGTCATATGAGGCTTTGAAGATTGCTCCGGCGCGGTACTCCGATCCGAATACTTCGCACGGTTTGATCATTGCCGGACACAGCTATTCCAAGCATTTCGGAGGACTAAGCGCGCTAGAAGCCGGGGCGGTCGTATATTTCACGGATATAAGGGGAACCGTGTATTCCTTTGAGGTCACCGAGATTCAGACCCTGGCTCCGACGGATGTCGAGGATATGGTTTCCGGCGATTACGACCTCACCCTATTCACCTGTACTCCGGGCGGAGACAACCGAGTGACCGTCCGTTGCGAGTACAAAGGTATGCGCGAGCCATAATTGGTATATCTATATGTGATATCATGGAAGAGACAGAGACGGTCAGATTTGCAAGATTCGGACTGATGCTTCAGAGTCCGGAAGAAACGCTTGCAGGAAGAGGCTCCCATGATCGACTGGGATGAAGATGGAGAGACAGAACTCGAGGACATCGGATTGTCTGCAATGATGATTGATGATCTGGAGAAGGAAACGCCGCCGCGGAAGAAGAATGCCTGCTTTCACGGGTGCCTTGGCACAGCGCTTCTGTTTCTGATGATACTTGGCGGAATCGTCTGGATACTCTCTTTGGTTCCATAGAAACGTCGCTTCAAACAGTGGCGTTTTTTTCTATTGACCTTTCCGTTACGTAAAGGTTTATTCTGAATGCGCGAAAAACCTCGTCGTTTAGGGCGAGGATGAATAGCGCAATTTTCAATATTTCTTAGAAAACGTTGAGGTATAATTGCTCTATGGAAATCCTACAAGCCTACAAATTTGAATTGGTACCGAATGGAGCGCAGCGCAGACAAATGAGCCGCTTTGCCGGCACGTGTCGGTATGTCTATAACAAATCCCTTGCGATGCAACAGGAGAACCATCAGACAGGTAAGACCTATATCCGCTATACCGATATGGCAAAATCTCTTCCGATCTGGAAGCGAGAGACAGATGCGGCGTGGCTGAAAGAGTCTCCTTCGCAAGCCCTCCAGCAATCTTTGAAGGATTTGGACAAGGCATTTCAGAACTTTTTCAAGAAGCAATCCGGCTATCCGAAGTTCAAGAAAAAGAGTCAGCATGACAGCTTCCGTTTCCCGGATGCGAAGCAAATGAAGCTGGAAGAGAAGAATCAGCGAATGTTTCTTCCGAAACTGGGATGGATCCGCTACCGCAAGAGCCGAAACATAGAAGGATTGATCCGCAACGCTACGGTCAGTCTCCGCGGTGGAAAATGGTATATCTCCATCCAAACTCAAAGGGATGTAGAAGAACCGGTACATTCCTCTCAATCCATCGTGGGAATAGATGTCGGCATATCTAAG
>CAZOFY010000058.1:0-14661 GCA_964579245.1 uncultured Mageeibacillus sp. | reverse complement strand
TCTCGTTCCCGAGCCGTCCGCCGGCGCGAAAATACGGCCTAGATGCGCGGTTTAGCTGTTCTAGGCCGTAAAATCTCGTTCTCAACCCTATCGCTGGCACATAAATACGGCCTAGATCCGGGTTTTGGCCGTTCTAGGCCGTATTTTTTCGTTCCCGATCTATTCAGCAGAAAAAAGCTGCCTCATCCGGCTTGAGTTACAAGTCATTTTGAGACAGGCCCTATAAATCAGCTAACCGTGAAAACACACTCATCCTGCTAAAGCCTGTCGACGCTAAGCGAGCTTACGACAGCCGTCCTTTGAATTCCTCGTACCCGAAGTTCTTCACAAGTGTCAACGCCCCGTCAAGGCCAATCTTCGCGATCGCCGGCAGTGGCATTCCGTTGAAGGTGTTGTTCTTGACCATCGAATAGATCGCCATGTCGCAAAAGATCAGCCGATCTCCGGGCACAAGCGGGCGATCGAAGGAATAGTCGCCGATAACATCCCCCGCCAGGCACGTCGGCCCGCCGAGTCGGTAGGTATGGGCTCGCTCGCCCGGTTCTCCGGCATCAATGATGCGCGGCCGATAGGGCATCTCGAGGACATCCGGCATGTGGCATGCCGCAGATGTATCTAAAATCGCAATATCAGTCCCGTTACGGATCACATCCACAACCTCCGAGACGAGATAGCCTGCGTTCAGCGCCACGGCCTCGCCCGGCTCGACATAGATCTCGACGTCGTATTTTTCGCGAAGACGCCGGACGACGCGAACGAATCGCTCGGCATCATAGTCTTTTCTGGTGATGTGATGACCGCCGCCAACATTCAGCCATTTCATACCGTGCAGGTATCGACCGAATCTCTGCTCGAATGCTTCGGCCGTCTCTTCAAAGGCATCGGAATTCTGTTCGCAAAGGGTGTGGAAATGGAGGCCTTCGAGCCCTTCGATCTGATCTTCCCGGAACTCCGCAGCGGTTACGCCGAGGCGCGAACCTGCCGCACAAGGATCATAAATACCGTGATCCTGCGTCGAATGCTCGGGATTCACTCGCATACCGCAAGATTTCCCGGAAGCAAGTGCACGCGAGCGGAACTTCTCCCACTGGGAGAAGGAATTGAAGCTGATATGATCGCAGATTTCGAGGATATCTTCGAATTCACCGTCACGATAGGCAGGCGAGAAAATGTGCGTCTCTTTGCCCATCTCTTCCTTCCCGAGTCGCGCCTCGAAAAGTCCGCTTGCCGTTGTGCCGTCAAGGTATTGTCCGATCAGCGGGTACATCGAAAACATCGAGAATGCCTTCTGCGCCAGGAGCACATGGCATCCGGCCTCGTCGGCCACACGCCGTAAACACGCAAGGTTCGCTGTCAAGAGCCTCTCGTCGACCGCATAGAACGGTGTCGGTAGTCCGAAAATATCGAAGTCCGGCTCCATGATCAATCTACCAGGTCAGGGGCGAAATCTTCTTTCCAAGGAAGACCCCATTGATTTAACGCATCCATATACGGATCCGGATCGAACTCCTCGACGTTATAGACGCCGGGCTTCTTCCATGTGCCGTTCATGACGAGCATCGCACCGATCATCGCCGGTACGCCGGTCGTATATGAGATGGCCTGGGAGCCGACCTCGCGGTAGCATTCCTGATGGTCGCATACATTATAGACGTAGTAGGTCTTCTCTACGCCGTCCTTGACTCCCTTGAAAATACATCCGATATTCGTTTTGCCGACGGTACGAGGTCCGAGCGAAGCCGGATCGGGTAGGACCGCCTTCAGAAATTGAAGCGGCACGATCTTTTGCCCTTGAAAATCGATCGGCTCGATCGAAGTCATGCCGACGTTTTCGAGACATTTCAGGTGCGTCAGATAGCTCTGCCCAAAGGTCATGAAAAAGCGGATTCGCTTGATGCCGGGGATATTCAGGGCCAGAGATTCAAGCTCTTCGTGGTGCAGAAGATACATATCCTTCTGTCCGATCTCGGCAAAATCATAGACACGCTTGATCTCCATCGGCTCTGTCTCGACCCAGGCACCGTTCTCCCAGTAGCTTCCCTTAGCTGTGACTTCACGGATATTGATCTCGGGGTTGAAGTTCGTCGCGAAAGGATAACCGTGATCGCCGGCATTCGCATCAAGAATATCAATCTCGTGGATCTCGTCGAAATAGTGCTTCAGAGCGTAGGCTGAGAAAACGCCGGTGACGCCGGGATCGAAGCCGCTGCCGAGAAGGGCCGTGATTCCGGCTTTCTCGAAGCGTTCACGATACGCCCATTGCCAGGAATATTCGAATTTCGCCGTGTCGGTCGGCTCGTAATTGGCCGTGTCGACATAGTTTGTCTTCGTGGCAAGACAGGCATCCATAATCGTCAAATCCTGATAAGGCAGAGCCAGATTCAGGACGACATCCGGCCGGAAGGATTCGATCAAAGAAATCAGTTCCTCTACGCTATCGGCATCGACCTGTGCGGTCGATATCTTCGTCTTCCCGCCGGAGAGCTTCTCCTTCAGAGCGTCGCACTTTGATTTTGTACGGCTGGCTATCAGAATCTCCTCGAAGACATTGCTGTTCTGGCAGCATTTGTGGATGGCTACGCCCGAGACTCCGCCGCATCCGATAATCAAGGCCTTTCCCATATTCAAATCCTCCTCAGATAGTGATGGACGCCGGTTCGTTTGTACCGTATCCAATGATCCGCGACAGCGGATAAATCGCATAATTTTATGAGAATCTGAATCATATCATAACAACTTTCGTGATGCAATCAAAGGGATATTTTATCCTGAATCTGTTTTGTTTTTCTGTGGAAAAGAAGATATAATAGTATGAGCGACGAAACGTTTTCTTGTCGCGGAATCAAACGGAGGCCATATGAGCGCAGATCCCACAAATAGTGAATACATAGCGCAGACCGTCGGCGCAGCTTGCGAAGCTACTGGCGGAGGTAAATGGCTTGGCAAGCTCTCTGATACACAGATCTTGCGCACCATTCTGGATAATTCGCAGGATACGATATATTTTAAGGACTGTCAGTCCCGTTTCATCCTGAACAGCAAAGCTCACGCAAACCAGTTCGGCGTCTCGGACCCGAAGGAGCTGATGGGCAAGAGTGATCGGGACTTTTATCCGGGAAAGTTCTTTCTGGCTGCGCTCGAAGATGAGCAACGCATCATGTCGACAGGCGAACCGATCATCGGGCGCGTCGAGAAGCTTGAGAAGGAAGACGGCACGGTCGTATGGTTTTCGGCTTCGAAGTACCCTCTTTATGGAGACAAGGGCGATGTGGTCGGAACCTGGGGAACCTCAAGGAACATCACCGGGCTGAAGGAGACAGAACAGGAATTAGAGCGCGTTAACGCAAAGCTGGCCGAAGCAAACGCAAAGCTTAAGGAGTTGTCGATCATTGACGATCTGTCCGGCCTGTATAATCGACGGAATTTTTATGATGTTCTGAACAAGATGTCCCGAGCGTATATGCGACGCAATAGTGCGGGCATTGAAATTGGATTTTGTCTTGCGATTATTGATGTCGATTCTTTCAAGGCCGTCAATGACACATACGGACATGTCACCGGCGACGCCGTGATCCGACATGTTGCAGACCTGTTAACGACGAATATCCGGGCGTCAGACTTCGCTTTTCGATACGGCGGTGACGAGTTTTCTATCCTTTTCTTCGATAGCACCTTAGAAGAATCACGAGTCTTTTGCGCGAAGCTGTGTCAGATTGTTGAGAATTCTCCCTATACCGGGAAGGACCTGAGAATCCCGCTGACGTTGAGTATCGGGGTCGCGGCATACGATCCTGATAAGAATGTCCGGTTGTTGGTCCATGAAGCGGATCATAATTTATATGAATCGAAGAGAAGAGGCCGTAATCAAGTAACTTGATCCGGTCCGGGCTCTATGGAAAGAGCCTTTTCTTTTGCCGTCCTGATCCTGGCCGCCCGCGAGGCCGCAGGGTCTCGCGCTCTTTTATAGAAAACGGAAACCAACGGAACGTAGCCCCATTCCTTCATTTTCTGGTATGAGACCTCGGAATAGTTCTTCTTCGTGTGGCGCCCTGAGGACAAGTATCTCGCCCACTCCTGAAAATACCGGTCGATCTCTGACAGGCCGTCGACCCGTGTGATCGTAGGAAAGTACCATCTGCTCCATGTCAAATCCTCGTCGTCCGCTCCCGTGCCGAAGAATTTATAGTCGAATTTCCGGATCATAGCGCGAACCGCACGCTCGGTCGTGGCGCCCTTTGCGACCTTCCAACGATAGAGTCGTCTGGCTGCACGTGAAATCTTGCCCTTCATCTTCTGAACGGCTGCGTCGGACAGGTCTATCACTCCATCGGAATAGGAGAAGCCGACAAAGTCCCAGGGTTCGCCGGGAGCGGAAATGCGCGTTTTTTCCGTGTTCAGGATCAGTCCCTTGGCGGATAGCATATCGCTCATGGCAGACAGAACCGCTTCTGCCCTGTCAGGCCCGCAGAAGACGATCACATCATCCGAATAACGGGCATAAGCGGTGCCTAATCGGCATGCCTTCTCGTCAAAATCGACGAGGTAAAGATTTGCAAGCAGAGGTGACAGCGGCATCCCCGCCATCGCTCCCTTGGTGTCATCCCGAACCAGTGTATCGCCATCAAACACCCAAGGATTATTGACCACGGAAATCACGGCCCTTTCGGCATCCGGGCAGAATGACAAGGCCTGATGAATGGTTTCCTCTAGAGATTCGACCGGAATGCTGTTGAAGTAATCCCGAATATCGACGCGAATGCAACAGCATTCGCTATCCGCCTGTGCGATCATCCGCCGAAACGCGGCCTGTGCCGAAAACCCGGGACGGAATGCCAGACAGTTCGGTCCGAGTCCCAAATCGCAGCGCGATAACGCATAGTGAAGGAGCTTGAGGATAAAACGATCCTCATCGGGAAAAACATACACGACCCGCCTCTTCCGGGAACCTAGCTTACTGATTTGGGTCTTCCGGGGCGCAGAAAGCTTATAATCTCCCGCAAGAAAGCTCGTGGTCATTGAAATCACGCGATCCGGCGCCAGGCCGTCACATCCGGCGTCTGTAATCTCTCTCTCCAGATATTCCGCGACGCACGGCTCACGAAAAAACGCTGCGAAGTCCATTCGACCTCCTGTGTTGCATCTGAGCTCTCATCCTCTTGAAAAGAGACGGCCGATTTGTCGCACAATGCGACGAAATCGACCGTTCGGCACTTCGAAGAATCGTTTGAAATTGCAAAATGCAATACCGGACTGAACCCGAATTATCCGCTGCCAAGGATTTTTCTTAACTTGGGCTTCGCCCCGTCGGCGGCACATGATGTATCATTCGAAGTAACTTTTTCATTATATCACAAAAATTTTCAACCATGAATGGCGTCAGATACCAACAAAAGTTCGTGGCTGTATATAACATCGCTCTAGCGATATATTTATTTGGATATTTTCCTCTGGTTGCCGTATAATTTAATCAGAGTATCTATATTTTTTCGCTATTCGGCTTACTTTCGCGACCGGAGGCATTATGGTTTCAGATTCATCACAAGGAACAAGCTGCGAAGCATTTACATCCCTTGTTCCGGAGTTCGATCATCGTATGGTCGAACGTCTGTCTGATACGCAATTGATTCGTACGATCATGGATAATTCGCAGGATCTGATTTATTTCAAAGATCAGAATTCTGTCTTTCGTCTGAGCAGCAAAGCCCATGCTATGAAGCTCGGCCTTGAAAATCCGGCCGATCTGGTTGGGAAATCGGACGCGGACTTTTATCCCGACTATTTTTTCAGGCAGGCTTATGCCGACGAGCAGAAGATTATGAAATCCGGAAAACCCATCATCGGCCGTATCGAGAAATGGGACAAACCAGATGGCACTTCCGTCTGGTTTTCCGCCTCGAAGTATCCTTTATATGACGATTGCGGCAATATCGTAGGCACCTGGGGAACATCTCGCGACATTACAGCTCTGAAGCAGGCCGAACAGCAGCTCGAGCGTGTAAATGCACAACTGGAGATGGCCAATATGAAGCTCAAGGAATTGGCGATCATCGATGAACTGTCCGGCCTCTATAACCGAAGAAATTTCTATGACATCCTTCAGAAGATGGTTCACACCTATGCCCGCAGAAAGAACCTTGGTGTGTATTCTAGCTTTTGTCTCGTACTGATTGATGTCGATCATTTTAAGGAAGTCAACGATACTTACGGTCATTTGATCGGCGATTCTGTGATTCGCTATGTCGCTCATTTCCTATGCGACAGCATCCGCTCCTCTGACTACACCTTCCGCTACGGCGGGGATGAATATGCCTTGATCCTTCTCGACAGCGACCTGAAGGGCGCCCGTGAACTAGGTGAGCGGCTGCGTACGACCCTTGAATTATCCCCCTATCGAACCGGTGACATTACCATTCCGCTTACCATCAGCCTCGGTGTGGCAGCGTTTGAGCACGGCAAGGACGCAAAGTCGATGGTGCGAGAAGCAGATCATAACCTGTATTTTTCGAAGAACAACGGGCGGAATCAGTTGACTTAAATCAGACCTCAATCTTTCCTTCCCCGATTGGCGACTTCCTCACGGCGAGAGAATAAAGGTACGGGTATCGTGTACGCATGTTCTTCATCGCATCGATCCATTCCAACAACAGCAGTTTACTGCATCTCTGTATGTCGCTCTGCAAATGACGCAGATCCGACGCCGGAAGTGTGTCCAGCGAGTCCCGGCTTCTCAGTTCATCGTGTACATGGTAGATTGCCCACAGCATGTCCGTGAAGGAATCGTGCTCCATCAGTCCGGAGTTCTCGAAAAGTCGCAGGATATGCTGTGTATATGTAGACAGAACTCGGGCCAGCTCGGGCAGACTGTTACCTTCCAGCCGGATTTTGACTTCGGATTTTTGAATATATGCCTTAGCAGCCATAAAATCCTTGTCCGTCCAGCCGGCCCTCGGCTGCAGGTGAGCTGCGATCTCTTCCCGGTCCGATAAAAACGGAAGAAGCGTCGACAGGATATCTGTGCCGGCTTCAGCGAAGAACTCATTGATTACGATTCCGATCTTCTCCAGCAGTGCGAGCTTTTCCCGGCGGACCATCACAGCATTGAGCCCAAGGGTGACTAGAAGTACGCTGATGGGCACAAAACCCAGGTCTTCGAAAAAATAGAAGGCTGATTCCTCCGGCCGATGAAAGATAAGAAACTGGACAAAATACACGATGGCGGAAAATAACAGCAGAAGCAATATAGTACCTGATGAACGAAAGCGATTTGTCATGGCAGATTCCACCTCGTCAAAGAATGTTGTTGCTGAATAATCATACTATAACGCCTCGATTGCATTTTTGCGCATGTTTTTTTCGTAGATTTACATATATCTGCCGACTTTATTGCCGGTTTATCGCGGAGCAAGCGATTTTCACAAGAATACGTGACACAATTTAACAATATTATGTGAAATTGTCTGAAAATCATATGCATTTTTCTGTCATTTTCGATATAAAGAGCTATCATGCGAAACGTTTTTTCGGAAAGCTTCGCCAATGTTTCGCAATTCCCTTGAATTTTAGGTGCAAATGAGCATATAATTTTACATAACGTATTCCGCGGCACAGAATTTTTTTACCCATGAATTTTTATATTCTCAAATGTATAAATATGGCTAAAACAGTGCTCTTCCGCCGGATGTAAATCTTGAACAAATCACAGAAAGCAAGGCATGCCGACTTATCCTTCGATACGACCATTCGAATGACTGGCAGCTTTTCCGGAATGGACCGGATGTTTCGGTGACACGATTCATGATTGTTTTCTGGTGTTCTATGAAAAGGAGTAACTGAATGGGCAAGTTTATTGTCAAACGACTTCTATTAGCGGTTATAACGCTGGCTGTCGTCATTACACTGACATTTTTCCTGATGTATATGGTTCCCGGAGGGCCTTTTCTCGCGGAGAAAGCCCCATCTCCGGCAACTCTGGCCGCACTCAACGAGAAATACGGTCTCGATAAGCCGGTTCACGAGCAGTTTTTCCGTTATGTCGGCAAGCTCATGCAGGGTGATTTCGGCCCTTCTATGAAGCAGCGCGGCCGAACTGTCAACGATATTATTTTCAGTAAGTTTCCGGTATCGGCAAAGCTCGGAGGAATTGCTATTTTCATGGCCTTCCTGATCGGTGTTCCTTTAGGATCTTATGCCGCTCTTCACCGAGGAAAGTTTACCGACAAGCTCATCAGTGTTATCTCAACGTTCGGCATATCAATCCCTTCATTCATCATGGCTAATATATTGGTTATCGTATTTTCCGTCACGCTTCAATGGTTGTCGACCTTCGGTTTAAATAAGCCGACAGATTACATACTTCCTGTTGTTTCTATCGCTTTCTATCCGACGGCGTATATTTCGCGACTTATGCGCTCGAGTATGCTCGACGTGTTGGGCCAGGATTATATGCGTACCGCGCGGGCTAAGGGCCTGTCCAGCTTCAAGATTCTTTTCAAGCACGCGCTTCGCAACGCAATCCTTCCTGTCGTCACATACTTGGGACCGTTGATCGCCTATACGCTGACCGGCAGCTTTATTATCGAGAGAATCTTCGTCATTCCCGGCCTTGGAAGTCAATTTATTGACTCGATTACGGGTCGAGATTATCCGCTGATCATGGGTACTACGATTTTCCTGGCGGCACTTGTCATCTTGATGAACGTCGTTGTTGATATCGTCTATAAGCTCGTCGATCCGCGAATCCGTCTAGAGTGACGTAAGAGGTGTGAAGAATGGATTACAATAGCAAAAACCCGTTGAGTCTGCAACCGGATCTGTCTTTATTTGATCCGGCTACAAAAGACGAAAAAGAGAGCCTGGTCGTGATGCGCGAAAGTGTAGGTTTCTGGCGCGATGGCTTTCGCCGTCTGCGCAAGAATAATGTTGCGATGGTGTCACTTTTCGTTATAATTCTGATTCTCATATTCGCTTTTATCTTGCCAGGCGTTTATCCATATGACTACAAGACACAGGTCAGAGGCAATGAAGAGCTTGCCCCGATGGAATATTCCGCAAGCGAGCAAGCGCTGAGGGATTCCGGTGTGTTTGTCATGCCGCACTTTTTCGGAACGGATAATCTGGGTCGTGATTTGACAGTGCGCGTAATGATGGGAAGCCGCATATCGCTGTTGGTAGGTATAGTAGCCAGTCTGATCGTCATGGTCATTGGTTCTTTGTACGGAGCAGTATCAGGATACTTCGGCGGACGGCTCGATCAGTTCATGATGCGATTTGTCGACATGATCTACACGGTTCCCGACCTTCTGATCATTATTCTTCTGGCTGCGGTTCTTGCCAATCCACTAAGGAATCTCTCTGACGGTAACCCCGCATTTGCCTGGGTCGGTATCCTCGGAGAGTCTTTAATCAGTATTTTTATTATTTTTGCCCTTTTGTATTGGGTCGGTATGGCGCGTATCATTCGCTCTCAAGTCCTATCGTTGAAGGAGCAGGAATATGTCACAGCCGCCAGGGCGCTCGGAGCCAGTCATTGGCGCATCATCACGAAGCACCTACTGAAGAACTGTATCGGTCTGATCATTGTTACCACGACCCTGCAGATCCCTTCCGCGATCTTTACGGAGACTTTCCTGAGCTTCGTAGGCCTTGGGGTGAATGCTCCGATGCCCAGTCTAGGCTCATTAGCCTCATCCGCCTTGAGCGGAGCCTACTCCTTCCCGGAAAGACTTCTTATTCCTGCTCTGATGGTCAGCTTGATCATCCTGTCCTTCAATCTGTTCGGGGACGGATTGCGTGACGCGTTTGATCCAAAGCTGAAGAAATAAGGAGACGAACTATGAGTGATCATTTATTAGATATCAAAAACATACGGCTCTCATTCTTCACGCCAGCCGGTGAGGTCAAGGCACTGAATGACATCTCGTTTTCCATGGACGAGGGCGAGGTCCTCGGTATCGTTGGTGAATCCGGCAGCGGCAAGTCCGTAACGGCATCCGCAATCATGGGGTTGACACAGCACCCGGGACGTCTCATCGAGGGGGAGATCCTATTTAACGGTCACCGTATCGACCAGATGACCGAGAAAGATCTCTGCAAAATACGCGGGAATGAAGTCAGTATGATTTTCCAAGACCCAATGACCTGCCTGAACCCCGTCTATACAATCGGAAACCAGATCTGCGAGGTTCTACGTCTTCACAAGAAAATGACCAGAAACGAAGCAAAGGCAAAATCGCTCGACCTCTTGAAGCTGGTCGGGATCAATGAACCGGAGCGCCGCATCAGGCAATATCCGCATGAGTTCTCGGGCGGTATGCGTCAGCGCATTATGATTGCGATCGCTTTGGCCTGCGAGCCGAAGCTTCTAATCGCCGATGAGCCGACTACGGCACTGGACGTGACGATTCAGGCACAGATTCTCGAACTGATGGTCGAGCTCAAAGAAAAAATCGGCATGTCGATCATCATGATCACGCACGACCTCGGCATTGTCTCCTCCATTTGCTCGAAAATTGCCGTCATGTATGCGGGAAAGATCGTGGAATACGGCACAATTGACGAGATCTTTTATGAAACGGGCCACGAATACACGAAAGGCCTGCTCAAGAGTATACCGAAGCTGACAGAAACGGAACACGAGAAACTGATACCCATTGAGGGCTCTCCTGTGGATATGCTCAATCCTCCGGAAGGCTGTCCCTTTTGCTCGCGTTGTGAGAAATGCATGAAGATCTGCCTCAAACAGATGCCTGAGCTGACACATCTGAGTGATACGCATTATAGCGCCTGCTGGCTCTTGCAGAAGCCCGGGGAAAGCATCGAAGAGGGAGGTGAACAGCTATGACGAAGCTCCTGGAAGTCCAGAATCTGAAGCAATATTTTCACGTAGGAGGAAGTCTGTTGCACCCGTCTCTCGTAAAGGCTGTTGACGACGTCTCCTTTTCAATCGATAAGGGAGAGACCTTAGGTCTTGTCGGTGAGTCCGGCTGCGGCAAGACGACGACGGGGCGTTCCATTCTTCGTCTCTATGAACCGACGGAGGGCAGAATTATCTACGACGGCAAGGACATCACAAAGGCAAAGATGAAGCCATACCGCAGGAAGATGCAGATCGTGTTCCAGGATCCATACGCTTCTCTCAATCCGAGAATGACTGTCGGTGATATCGTCGGCGAACCGCTGGATATTCATAAGCTTGCCGCCACGAAGGCAGAGCGCCGCGATAAGATCATCAAGATGCTCGAGCACGTGGGCTTGAACAGTGAACATGCAAATCGCTATCCGCATGAGTTCTCAGGCGGACAGCGACAGCGCATCGGCATCGCCCGTGCCCTGTCCGTCGATCCGGAGTTCATCGTCTGTGACGAACCGATATCCGCTCTGGACGTATCGATCCAGGCCCAGGTTATCAATATGTTTGAGCAGCTACAGGAAGAAATGGGCCTGACCTATCTATTCATCGCGCACGACCTTTCTGTCGTAAAGCATATCAGTAAACGCATCGGCGTTATGTATCTCGGAAAGCTTGTCGAGCTGGCTGAAAGCTATGAGCTGACCTTCCATAATGTGCATCCGTATACGCGCTCTCTGATCTCGGCAATCCCCGTACCGGATCCGGTCACGAATCGCGAACGCCAGAGGATCATTCTACAAGGCGACGTGCCCAGTCCCCTGAACCCACCCTCCGGCTGCAACTTTCGGACCCGTTGCCCCTATGCGACAGCTATTTGCGCCGAGAAAGAGCCGGATTTCAGGGAGATCGGACCCGGTCATTATTGCGCCTGTCACAATCTGGACAGTGTGCCGAAGCAAAAGACGATATAAAGGCAGGACAAGCCGGCAGAACAGCCGGCAGCGCTGCTATTTATATAGTGATTCCTGCGTACATCCGTTAACTCGCAATGCACGCAGGACCACGAAAAGAAGAACATTTTTATAAGGAGGAAACATTATGAAAAGAAAATTAGCACTGCTTTTATCTGCTATCATGTTAGTTTCGGTTTTTGCCGTTGCATGCACACCGGCAGTTGCTCCTCTGGACATTGCGGTTAATATCGGGCCCGATCCGGATACGATCGATCCCGCTCTGAACTCCGCCGTTGACGGAGGAACAATGATCATTCATGCTTTTGAAGGACTCTATTCTCTTGGCAAGGACGGCGTGCCCGTACCGGGTCAAGCCGCTTCCGTAGCCGTCAGTGCCGACGGTCTCACTTACACCTTCACCCTTCGTGACGGTTTGAAGTGGAGCGACGGTACGGCTCTGACAGCAAAGGACTTCGTCTACTCTTGGAACCGCGCGATTTCACCGGAAACGGCAGCCGACTATGCGTATATGTTCGAAGCAATCAAAGGCTATGCCGACGGCAAGCTTGATGTAACCGCTACGGACGACAAGACACTGGTTGTGACGCTCAATGCCGTGACCCCGTATTTCCTCGAGCTTACCGCTTTCCCGGCCTTCTCTCCTGTTCGCGAGGACATCGTGTCAGCCAATCCGGAAGGATGGGCAACAAAGGTGGAGACCTATATAGGTAACGGCGCTTTTAAGATCTCTGAGTGGGTCCCAGGATCCCACATCACCATGGTGCGGAATGAGAACTACTGGAATTCCAAGGCTCTTGGTCCGACATCCATCAAGTTCGTTCTGATGGAAGACGACGTCGCAATCCTGAACGCCTATAAGAACGGCGACATCATCTTTGCCGATACGATTCCTAACGACGAGATCACTGCCTGGGAGAAATCTCCTGAATTCTACAAGCAGGGTCAGCTTGGTACATATTACATCAGCTTCAACACAACTAAGGCTCCTCTCGACAACAAGCTCGTTCGTGAGGCGCTCTCCCTTGCTATCGATCGTAACTTTATCTGCGTGAACATCGGCAAAGCCGGACAGGTTCCTGCCGGTGCATTCGTTCCGATCGGCCTTTCCGACTCTGATCCGTCCAAGGAATTCCGCGAAGTCGGCGGAGATTATTATAATCCTACAGCTGACGGATATGCCGCAAATCTTGAAAAGGCCAAGGAGCTTCTTGTTGAGGCAGGATATCCGAATGGCGAAGGACTTCCGACGATCGAATATCTCTACAACGAAGGTACTGGTCACCAGCAGATCGGTGAAGCTCTCCAGTCTATGTGGGCCGAACTCGGAGTCAAGGTTGATCTTGTATCTCAGGAATGGTCCACCTTCCTGAATTCCAGAAAGAACGGCGACTACATGATCGCACGTAACGGATGGCTCGGCGATTACAACGACCCGATCTCTTTCCTGGATATGTGGGTCACCGGCGGCGGAAACAATGACGCTCAGTGGAGCAACGCTGAATATGATGCCCTGATTGCAAAGATCAAGTCCAGTTCTGATCCGGCAGAGAGAATGAAGCTCATGCACGAGGCCGAGGATATTATCTTCGCCGAGTCCATGCTCGCTCCGGTCTACTATTACGTCGATATTTTCCTGATGTCTGAAAAACTCCAGAACACTTGGTCTTCTCCTCTCGGTTTCAAGTACTTCATGTACTCGACCGTTACAGAAGCAAAGAAGTGATTTTGTCAGAAGTATACTCTCTCAGATGAAAATCGAGGGGCTCGCAGAGCATGACGCGAGAAGCGTTTGCAAAGCAGCCCCTCTCCTTTTGAAGAAATTGGTGTATAATCAGTTCCATACCGTAAATCCGAAGGAGACCATTTATGACAACCTGTGATCATCAAGTGAAGTTTCATGTCAAACAGCTGGTAGCTCGTATGCCTGAATACAAGTGCAAGCATTGCGGAGCCACCGTAATGATGGGCAAACGTCTGAAGAATGCAATCCAGGCAATCAATGTCGTTTTTATCATTATAATGATCGCAGCCGCAATCAGCTCGTCAATACTCGGACCCGGCATGGTCGGATTTGTCTACTATCTGATACTGATGGCCGGAATTCTGTCCCTGTACCTGATCATCAATGCCGTTATGATCACGAAGGGAAAGTTTATTGACTTGATCCGAAGAGAACTACAGACAGATTCAAACACGGCTGATCCACACAAGCCTACGATCAGCACTCCGGCCGATACCTCCGGCTATACGAAGGAACAACTTGAATTGATGGCTCTGTATGATTCGTATGTCAAGAAGAACGAAGAGCAGGCCGGTCAAACCGCTGAAGAACCGAAGTTTACAGTCAACAATACGCCTCCTGTCAAGACATCACAGGCTTCATCGCGGAACTCGTCGAAGGCTGTTAAGGATACCTGTGAGCATGTGCCTGCCACAACTTGGCGTACGTTTTTACCCGGAAATAATGATTTCATCTGCTCGAAGTGTGAACAGGTGATAACCTTTGATGAAGATCGCAAGCGAATCCTGAATATCATTTTACTTCTGTTTTCAATTGTTGCCTTCACAGCCAGCATTTCCTACAAGTCCATTGAATTCTGGCAGCTGGCCCTAATTGCTCTCGGCATACTAATTGTTTGCTCTGCGATACAGGTTATTTTTGTGAAAAAATCGAAATTCGTTGTTAAGAAAGATTCAAAGCCCTTCTAATCCATATAGGAAATCATCGAAAATGCCGCATCGGGCTTCTGTCCGGTGCGGTATTTTATTTGGTGGCTTAAGCCCGTTTCGCGCCAACGAGCGCGAAAGAAAATCTCACCTACTATTCAGGTGACGGGC
>CAZOFY010000057.1:0-15680 GCA_964579245.1 uncultured Mageeibacillus sp. | reverse complement strand
AAGGGTAACAAGGAATACAAGAGTCCCTGTAAGGGATACACCAAAGCGGCAATTGCTACAGTGTTTTATTATGCAAGAGGGAGATACCACCACAACGGAAAGGGACATGCCAAAGCTGACATTGATGTAAAGAATTGAACGAATGAGAAAAGCAAGCGCCTATGGTCGCAGACAAGTAACAAGAGAGATGGCTTGAAAAGAAAGAGCGCACCTATTATTAGTCGGCGCCTTGAGACGCTGGCAAGTAACAAGGGCTTATAGCCCTAGAGCATTCCACCCGTTTGACGCGGGGTTATGTTTTTCGAAATCTTTGAGCTAAAAACCATCTCCTGCGGGCACGAAGTAGAACGAAGAGAAATCGAATTGAGAGCCGGGAAGAAAGACGAAGGCGACATCCTTTCTCCCGAAAACAGATGGTATCAGGAACTCTTGCTCAACAAATTCTTCCGAGTTTTGCCCGTGGAACTCTATAGCGCAGATATCTTCGGCTGACGGATCCATAACGTCTCGAAAGCGCAGTTGAATTGTGTTCTGTGGAAGATTCGTGCGGCCAGAAACTCGGATGATTACGGCGCCTGTAGTCCCGAAATCCATATTCTCGAATAGCAGCGTCACATTATTTCCGATATCCGTCACCTCTCGCTCCGTTCTTCGGAAGCTGTCACCGGTGATAGCATCACACTCACCGGCGTAGAGAAGACTAAAGGCCTTTTCCTGATGCGCGAAGGAGAAGCCGCGGATGTGCACCTTTCGCGGCAGCAGGAGGGAGAGTGTTTTCACGGCAGAGAGACGCTTCGAGAGTGTGTAGGTTTCCGGCTGATAGGTATTCCATACGGACTGTTTCTGATACAGTAAGGTCTCCAGAAGTGTTCCGTCCGCCCCGTCCGGTGTGCCCTCCCAAAGTTCGATTGGAAGCGGATCACTGTCCAGACAGAAAACATCGATTGTAAGCTTGTCGGAACCGAACGAACCGAAGTCAATATCCCTAAAACCGGCGTAGCTGCGGCCGGTTCGTGCCGATGCAAAGCCACGTTCGTTGCCGTTGCCGATCTCACCGCCGGAAAATGCATATTGACCTCCGTTAATATAGCCGTAAGGATCCAGAAACGCTTGTCCGAGACCACTAGCGCAGAAGAAAAGTACGGAATAGAGACTGATTAAGGGACCACCGGACTTCGACGCACATCGAAGTGCAAACTCGCCGTCGCCTCGGGCTGTGACGCGAACGCGTCCGTCCGCAAGCTTATCGAAATAAGCAAGACGTGTATCGATGCCATGCAAGTCAGTCACACGGAAAATGACGTCGCGATCCGATGCGTTCTGCGGCAGAATTGCATAAGTCACCTCTGTGGATCGGTTCTCAGCGTCGAGAACAAGTCGGTCAGCAGCGAGCTGGATTTTTCGAACAGGAATGTCCGCAGGGTCATCCGCAATGGATAAAGTGCTTTGAGAAGAGGCGCAAATTCCAGGCTCGGAGACAGAGGGTGTTGCGAGCAGTTTAAGCTTTGCATCCGGCAATCCGGCAGAGGATACCGTGACATCGATCGGGCCGGCGGTCGTTTTCGAGGCAAGAATCGCAGACAACTTTCCGCTGAAAAGTCGCATTGAGCTACCCTTGTAGCTGTCATAATTCGTGCTGTTTCCATTATCGAGTCCGACCAATCGAGCGGCTCCTTCGACGGTGACAGATACACGATTCGTCGCGTTCTCAACCGGTCGTCCGAGGCTGTCTTCTGTGGATATCGTCAGATATAGGAGATCTTGCCCGTCTGCCTTGAGCGTCGGTTGGTCCGGTATCAGGCGGATTCGGGCAGAATCGCCAAAGGAATCGCGGCGTGACCTTGCGACGACACGACCCAAATCATCATATGCTACCGCTTCAATGAACCCGGCTGTGAACGGGACGCGCCACTCGCCGAGAAGTTTTTTGCCATTATCATCCGGGAGATGCCGGGTGCCTTGGCTCTCTTTGTTAAGGAAAAGCTCGACCTGCGGCGCATTTGTCGCAGCACGAACGTCGATCAGCTGCCCCTCACTAAAATCCCAATAAGGGAAAAGATGCAGTACGGGCTCGTCACGAAGATCTGTCCAAGCTGCCTTGAAAATATAGTAGACGTCTTTTGGGAAGCCGGCGGTATCGACCATCCCGAAGAAGGAGTTCTTGCTGTGATAGGGTGTTGGTTCACCGATGTAATCGTAGCCAGACCAAAGAAATTGCCCCAAAGAGAAAGGAGTTTCTTTCTCTGTTAAGATGCATTGTTCAGCAGAACTGGCGCCCCAACTTGTGCGGCTATTGCCAAGAGAAGAACACTGAAAATCATCGTCCGACAGAATCGAGACAGACAGAGGGAAATGATAAATTCCGCGACTTTGTACCATAGAAGCAGTCTCGCTGCCGTAGAGAATCCAATCCGGATGCTCTTTATGATGTTCTTCGTAACACTTTTCCCCGTAATTGTAGCCGATCAGTTTAATAAAATCTGCGCACAGTTGCGTATTCTCCCAGGGCATGTAATTCGAGCAAAGCGTCACGCGTGCGTTCCCTAGAGGGTCATGACTGGATACGAGTTCAACGAGACGTATCAAAGTCTGAAGCCCTGCCGGACTAACATGGGTGTCGTAGATCTCGTTGCCGACTGACCAGAGGATGACGCACGGGTGATTTCTGTCGCGGCGGATCCAGCTCTCTACGTCCTTTTCGACCCAATCCTCGAAAAACCTTGCGTAGTCATATTCAGTCTTCGGCTTCTTCCACATGTCAAGAAGCTCCGAAAGGACAAGAATTCCCATCTCGTCACAAAGGTCCATGAAATCTTGCGACACAGGATTATGGGAGAGACGCACAGCATTCACCCCCATATCCATCATGCACTGAAGACGCTTCCGGATGGCAACGGTATTCGTTGCCGCACCCAAAGCTCCGAGATCGTGATGCAGACAGACACCGTTAAGCTTCATGTGATTGTCGTTCAGAAAAAAACCATTCTGCGGATCGAAAAGAAGCGTCCGCAAACCGAACCGAACCGAAACACAATCTGTCTCTTTGCCTTCAACAAACAGGCGAGATGTAACTGTATACAGATGTGGAGAATCGTTTGACCAAAGACGTGGCTCGCTAATAGTGATCTCTTGTTGGTTGCCTCCGTGTCCTTCTGCAACAACAAGTCCATCCACATCTGTAATCGTATGGGAAATCGTACCGCCACATACAGATGTCTCGGCATGGACTGTGACAAGAAACTCGCTGTCAGCTTTCTCCGAATGGATATAGATTCCGCCCGGCAAGAAATGTGAGGAATCGACGGATAGCAAACGAACGTTGCGATACACCCCCGCACCAGAATACCAACGCGAATTCGGCACTCGGTGTCGACAACAGAGAAGTAGCTCATTCTCTCCCTCTCGAAGAAACGGTGTCAGATCGAAGTGGAAGGCTGTGTATCCGTATTTCCAATCGCCAACATGCTCGCCGTTACAATACAACGACGAATCCATATAGACACCGTCGAAGCAGATGTAGACATTCGCTGCCTGTTGATAATGGTAAGTCAGCATTCGTCGATACCAACCATCAGCATCCCGATAGAACGTACGTGAATCATCAATCAGAAAATCGTGTGGAATCTCACAAGGACGAAAGGAGGCTCCCTGTATACTGTCCGAATCGGCACTGTCCGGAGGCACCTCAACAAAAAACCAATTGTCGTTAAAAAGAATCTCTTGCCTCATAGTGCCTCCTGCTTGCCTTCAAAATACCTCGCGCTGTAGGCTAGAAAATCGACGGACGATAATCCTAAGCGCTCCTTATGAAAACAGCCGCTCCGCGTTTTGGTAACAGATATCCCGGATTATATTTCCAAGAATCTGGCGATCGTAAGGGAAGGACCCTTCTTCAACGGCTTGCCCGAGCACATCGCACAGGAGGCGCCGGAAGTACTCATGCCTCGTGTAAGATACAAAGCTCCGCGAATCCGTCAGCATACCGATGAAACCGGGCAAATAGGACTGGCTTGCGAGGGTAAGGAGCTGATCGCGCATCCCTCTCTCATTATCGTTGAACCACCAGGCAGACCCGTGCTGTAACTTTCCGGCAGAAGGTCCCTTCTGAAAACAAGCAAGAAGGGAATCGATCAGTATATTATCGTTCGGATTCAGACTGTAAACGATCATTCGTGGCAAGGCGCCATTACTCTCCAGACGATCCAGAAATGTTGCCATAGGGGCAACAAATTCATTCCCCGCTATGGCGTCGAAGCCTGTATTCGCGCCGAGCGCGTCATACATCGTGCGGTTATTGTCGCGGCGGCAGCCGACGTGCAGTTGCATCGTCCATCCAAGCTCATCATACGCTCTTGCACAAAACAAAAGCATTGTCGTACGATACTTCGCAGCCTCGAGGGAGGAAAGACGGCCGGATCCCGATAAGCTCTTCAAGAAGATCCCCTCGACCTCGCCAGGTTCAGAATCTGCGAAGACAAAACCGGTCGATCCGTGATCTGCTAGGCAGCAACCGTTATCCGCGAAAAACTTCATCCTGTCATACATTGCGTCCTGCAATGCGGAGAGAGAAGAGATCCGGGCCTCGCACACTTTCTCGAGAGCCGCGATATATTCGATAAAATCGGGTTTCTCGATATCGATCGCGCGGTCCGGGCGAAAGGTTGGGAGAACGCGCGTAGGAAAAGAGGGGTCACTTGCAATCTGCCTGTGATAAATCAGACTGTCGACCGGATCATCTGTGGTGCAAAGAATCTTGACCTGAGATCTTTGTATCAACCCTCGTGCGCTGAAGCCGGGAGAGGCGAGCTTTTCGCAGGTCAATCTCCAGACCTCATCGGCTGTTTTCTCAGAGAGGACACCGTTATATCCGAAGTAGCGCCTTAGCTCGAGATGACTCCAGTGAAACAAAGGATTCCCGAAGGCCCGACCGATAACAAAGGCCCAAGCGTCGAACTTCTCGCGGTCGCCCGCATCTCCAGTAATGAGATCCTCGGGCACACCCGCGGCACGCATCAGGCGCCATTTGTAGTGGTCGTGCCCCAGCCAAAGCTGTGTAATATTCTCAAAAGTAATGTCCTCGGCTATGTCCCTCGGGTCAATATGGCAATGATAATCAATGATCGGGCAATCTTGCGCAAAATCGCGATATAAAGACTGTGCGGTTACTGTCTTTAAAAGAAAGTGCTCGTTCAAAAAGCTTTCCATAACAACCTCTGTTCCCGACACACTGCGTCGCGCAAAATGAAAGACATCATATGACTAAATAGTAACGCAAGAAGTTATGGAAGACAAGAAGTACATATGCTAGAATGCTAGATGACAATAGTTAAGCGTACTCTATCTATCGAGGGGATCAGCATATGGAGATAATAAATCAAATGAGAAAAACAGGTCTCGTACCTGTTGTCGTTCTAGAGAAGAAGGAAGATGCAGTCAAGACCGCACAGGCCTTGTTGGCGGGCGGCATAGACCTCATGGAAATCACTTTCCGAACCGAGGCTGCCGAGGAGTCCATACGAGACGTCGCGCAACAGGTGCCGGGAATGACCGTCGGAGCAGGTACGATCCTGAGCGTTGCTCAGGCCGGGCGTGCCGTGGCTGCAGGTGCACGGTTTATCGTATCACCGGGCTTTGACGAGACGGTCGTTGCCTGGTGCATAGAGAAGAGCATTCCGGTCATTCCCGGATGTGTCACACCGACTGAAATCATGAGAGCGCTGGCGATGGGACTCACCACTGTGAAGTTTTTCCCGGCGAATATTTATGGCGGATTGGCAGCAATGAAGGCTCTTGCCGCACCCTTCGGAGGTCTTACATTTGTCCCGACCGGAGGTGTCGATCAGGAGAATCTGGAGGAGTATCTGTCCGAACCCATCGTGTTAGCGGCCGGCGGTAGCTGGGTGTGCACCAAGAAAGACATTACATGCGGACGATTCGACAAGATTACAGATCTGGCGCAGGCGGCAAGTCGAACAGCCGCCGCCAGAAGATAAGAGAGGACCAGAAGATGCGAGTACTGACCTTCGGAGAAATTATGCTTCGGCTCAAATCCCCCGGAAATGAGCGATTCTTTCAAAGCTCGTCGCTGGAAGCCACCTTTGGAGGAGGCGAAGCGAATGTTGCGGTATCTCTTTCTAATTATGCAATGGAAACGGAATATCTGACAGTGTTACCACATGGGCCTATCGGGGATGCCTGCATTGGAGAGCTTCGTCGATTTGGAGTTCTTACACAGAAAATCCTTCGTGGCAGCGGCCGGATGGGCATATACTTTCTTGAGACGGGATCAAACCAACGTCCGAGTAAAGTCATCTATGACCGCGATTACTCTTCAATGGCGCTTGCCAAACAGGGAGACATCGACTGGGACCTGGCTTTTAACGGGGTCGATTGGTTCCATATCACAGGAATCACACCGGCTGTCTCAGCAAGTGCTATGGAGTTGTCACTGGAAGCGGTTCGAATTGCCAAGGAGAAGGGAGTCATGGTCTCCTGCGATCTGAACTACCGGAAAAATCTGTGGAAATACGGTGTGGCAGCAAAGGATGTTATGAAGAAGATCGCTGCCTGCACGGACGTGATCATAGCAAACGAGGAAGACTGTCAGAAGTCCCTCGGTATCGAAGCGGACGTATCTGTCGAGACCGGTGAGCTGGACACGAAGAAGTATGAGGCGCTTGCCCGACAGGTCATGTCCCTGTATCCGAATGTCAGTAAAATTGCGATTACATTGCGCGAGAGTAAGAGCTGTGACCACAACGGCTGGTCTGCCTGCCTCTATAACGGAAAGCATTTCCTCTTAAGCCCGCACTATGAGATTAGAAACATCGTCGATCGCGTCGGCGGAGGAGACTCTTTCGCCGGAGGCTTAATCTACGGGTTACGGGCATTTGATACAGACCAAAAGGCCCTGGATTTTGCTGTGGCGGCGAGCTGTCTGAAACATGCAATCCCAGGTGATTTCAACCGTGTCTCAAAGGATGAGGTGCTCGCACTGATGAATGGAGACGGATCGGGGCGCGTGCAGCGCTGACGACCAACGGAGCAGCAGCCTCCAATGGAAAACGACGATCAACGGAGCAGCAGCCTCCTCCTCCAATGGAAAACAGATAAGAAAGAGTTGGAAGCGTCAGAAACGCACCTCCCCATGTTGGACAACAACCGACAATTGGAGGTGTTTTCTTTGTCTCTTGATTCTTTCTTCTATTGATGCTTCCACGCTACGGAGTATAGGGTAAGACCGGACTTCTCGAGATCTTTGATTACCCCGTGACAGCTGTTGTCTGTTAAGTCCCGGTTTCGAATACAGAGATTGATCGTGAGCTTCAGACACTCCTGACGGTAATCCTTCTCTTCATCGAAAAAAATGATTTCATTACCCTCTAGCGTGACGGATCGCAGCAGTTTCTGTACGTCTGTGTCGATCGCGGCGCTGACCTCGAGGACGCGATACGTGTCTTTGGAATATAGGCGCTCCACCTTGACGAGAAGTGTCAGTACAATAATGGATATTATGGTTGTTAATACTGCGACATCATAGTAGCCGGAGCCGCAACACATACCGATCGCGGACGCGATCCAGAGGCAGGCGGCTGTCGTCAAGCCCCGGATGGACAGACCGAATTTGATAATGGCTCCTGCACCGAGAAATCCGATACCTGTGACGACTTGAGCGGCGATCCTTGTCGGATCGACCGAGTAGACGACCCCGTCGATGTTGCCGGAATACTTCTCAGCCAGAGAGATAGAGAGAAGCATGAATACAGCCGAGCCGACCGAAACCAGAATATTGGTGCGAAGGCCGGCGGAACGGCCCCGAATGTCTCGCTCAAGGCCGATCGCCGCTCCGAGCAGCGCGGAAAGAAGGATGCGGATGATGAAATTGTCGACGATGAATGCGGGCAGAAAATCAAGAAACATACGATGCACCTTCTTTCAAATAAGCTTAGCTTGGAATGACCTGCTTTTTGGAGAAAAGCGAATAGATCAGCGGGCCGAGAAAATAGAGCGCAAATACAAGATATAGTGTCGGCGTTCCAAAAATTCTCGCGGAGCTTTGAAGGTCAGGAGAATCCAGAATAGAAAGCAGGAAAACGACCGCCGCATACATAACCGTCCAGACTGCCCCGTGGAGGCAGGCATCCGCCTTCTCGCGAAGCTTCAGAAGGAATGCGAAAAAAAAGGAGAGAAGGAAGGTAGGGAGCGCCGTCAGCGCGAATTCCCGGACAAGCCAGGAGGCTTGCTCTGCATCCGACTCATTCGGCCCGAGAGAGAAGGGAAGAGAGACGAGAAACTCAGCCAGATAAATCAGAACGATAAGCAGAAAACCAATCATGATCATTTTTACGTACCGCATAGAAAGACTCCTTTCTGAGCGTCACCCGATGAATCAGTTTCATTATAGCATGTAAGAAGTCGAGCATGTCGGGGTGTGTTGCCTGCAAGAGAGGCTCAACATCTTGTTATCTATCCGGGAATCGTTGTAAAATACAATAAATAGCGTGCTCAAATATGCAGTTATCATGATATAATCATATCTATGAAATCCAGACCCCGATCAAGGAGGTGCCGAATGAATCCTTATTATGACGATTTCGACAAATTGTTACAGAGCGAGAAGAAGAATGAGGCCGTTAATTACGCCTTAGACTTGATTTCCTCCGGAAAGACAGATGTGATCACTCTTTACCAGGATATACTGACTCCGTCTCTAAATAACATGAGCTGCAGCCTTGCAGAGAAACAATTGTGCATCTGGAAGGAGCATGTACGCACGGCTATCGTCCGAACCATCGTCGAATGCTGTTACCCCTATGTTATGCGCGAGAAAGAGCGCCTCGCCCCATCCTCGAAGGGCACGGCCGTCGTGATCTGCCCGCCGGAAGAGTACCATGATCTCGGTGCCAGAATGGCGGCTGATTTTTTCCTGTTGAATGGTTATGAGACGGTATTTGTGGGAAGTAACACACCGTATCAGGACTTTTACAATGCCGCGGATCTGATCCGTCCGGACATCATCGCCATCAGCGTAAGTAATTATTACAATATCATCGCGACTAAGAAGATTATTACCGAGCTTCGTCACCGGACCTCCGACAAGAGCAGAATCATCGTCGGCGGGAATGCTTTCCTCGGCGGAGCGAATTCTGCTGAGGTCGTTGGTGCCGACAGAATCATTCATACCTTTGCAGATATCAAGAATTTGTCGGAAGGAGGATCGAAAGTATGAGATTAAGCTTTCAGATCGCCGTTCGATTCCTGAAGTCCTCTCTTGCACAGACGCTTATCATTATTCTGGGTATCGGAGTTGGCGTCTCCGTACAAATCTTCATCGGATCCCTGATCTTTGGTTTGCAAAACAGCCTGATCCAGACAACGATCGGCAACTCCTCGCATATTACGATCACCTCCGACAATGACGAACAGACGATTACCGACTATGAAGATATCATCAAGGCGGCCAAGGCCGCTGACAAACGTATCACAGAGGCATCTCCTGCATTTGACGCTGCCGCCCTTCTCGAAAAGGACGGGGAATCACAGTCGCTTCTGATACGAGGTTTTCATTTTGATCAGGCGAAGGGGATCTACAAGGTCGAGGATTATCTGACGGAGGGACAGATCCCTGAAAAGGAAGGGGAGGTTCTGCTCGGACTCAAGGCGCAAGAGGACTTCGATCTGTCGCTCGGGGATACAATTACGCTCATCACTCCGGATCGTAGAACCGTGGAGTGTGAGATTTCCGGATTTTTCGACTATAAGGTCAGTCAGATCAACAAGAGCTGGTGTATGACGACCATAGAGACGGCGCAGAATATTTTCGAGGCGGAAGATGTTGTATCTTCGATCGAATTTCAAGTTGACCGGGACAACGTTTTCGAAGCCGACGCAGTCGCGGATATCATGAGTGATGCCGTCGATTCTGACTCATCCCTTGTATATACCAATTGGAAGGCAGAGAACGGTCAGCTTCTGAGCGGTCTGCAGGGGCAGAGTATCTCGAGCCTCATGATCCAGGTCTTCGTTATGATATCTGTATCGCTCGGAATAGCCAGTGTTCTGGCGATTACCGTCATGCAGAAGTCGAGACAGGTTGGCATTATGAAGGCCATGGGAATTCAGAACCTCTCATCGAGTCTGATTTTCCTGTTTGAGGGACTGATACTGGGTATATTTGGCGCAATAGCAGGTGTTGGACTCGGATTAGGACTAACCTTTGCCTTCACAAAGTTTGCGGTAAAGCCGGACGGATCTCCCGTCATTGCCCTCCTGATTGATCCTGAATTCATCATGATATCGGCAGCAATCGCAGTGGGTGCCTGTATTCTGGCTTCGCTGATTCCGGCCCGGAAGTCCTCCGCGCTGAATCCGATTGACATTATCCGGAACGGCTGAGGAGGGAATGAAGATGGATAAGATCCTTGAACTCAAAAACATCAATAAGATATACGGGACGACCATTAAAACACAGGTGCTGACAGACATCAGTACGTCGTTTGACGACGGTTCGTTCAACTCCATTATCGGTCAGTCCGGCAGCGGCAAGAGCACCATTATGAACATCATGGGAACACTGGATACTCCGACGTCCGGAGAAGTCATCGTCAACGGTGTTAACACCTCGAAAATGTCGGCGTCGCAGCTTGCCAGATACCGCAATCAGACCATCGGATTCGTTTTCCAGTTCCATTATCTGCTGCCCGAATTTACGGCGATTGAAAATGTACTGATGCCGTATCGAATCGGACACGGGAAAGTGCCAAAGGAAGTGATGGAACGAGCTCGGGAGTTGATGAATATCGTCGGCCTCGATAAGGTCATCAACAACAACGCGACGAAGATGTCGGGTGGACAGCAGCAGAGGACTGCGATTGCGCGGGCTCTATTAAACCAGCCGAAACTGATTCTTGCGGACGAGCCTACCGGCAATCTGGACTCTGTCACGACCGAGCTGATCTATGATCTGTTGCGGGATATCAACGACAAATTCAAGACTACGTTTGTCATTATTACGCATGACAGGAGAATCGCCGAAAAAGCGGACCGGATCATTGAGATTGCCGACGGCAGAATTAATCTTGACCTCACAAGATAAGCCGTGCGCTTCTCTTTGATAAACTCGTTGCGGTTCGCCCCACGCGACTTTATAATGGAAGAAAACAGCAAGCCGCTTCCCGGAGCGGCTGCCTGTATTTTTGCCATATTCGCGTTGCTTTCGAGAAGGACGAGAATAACCGCGCGTTGAATCGGAGGGATTAATTTTGGATCAGACAGAAATGATCAAGGAAATCATGAGATTAAAAGAGGAACAGAATGCTGTGATTCTGGCTCATCTTTACGAGTGGCCTGAGGTACAGGATATAGCGGACTTCGTCGGAGATTCTCTGGAGCTCAGCCGCAAGGCAAAAGAGACGGACGCAGACGTGATCGTGTTCTGTGGAGTATCTTTTATGGCAGAGACGGCCAAGATTCTGAATCCTTCCCGCATGGTTCTGCTACCGGTCATGGAGGCCGGTTGTCCCATGGCGGATATGGTCACGGCTGAGGACGTTCGGAGGCTTCGGGCCGAGCATCCGGAGGCTGCCGTCGTATGCTATGTGAATTCAAGTGCCGAGGTGAAGGCGGAATGCGATATCTGCTGCACGTCGAGTAATGCCGTGCGTGTCATCGGTTCCTTGTCGCAGGACGAGATTATTTTCGTGCCGGATATGAATCTTGGTCATTACGTCTCGACTTTTTCCCCGGAGAAGAAGTTCTATTGTATCCATGGATTTTGCCCTACACATAACAAGATCAAGGCTGAAGAGGTCCTTCGCGTCAAGCAGGCAAGATTTGGCGTACCGATCCTCTCACATCCGGAATGCAGGCCAGAGGTCCTTGCACTGTCTGACTATGTCGGCAGTACGGCTCAGATTATCGACTACGCGGTGAAGTCCGACGCGAAGGAGATGATCATCGGAACAGAGATCGGGGTCCTTCATCGCTTAAAGAAGCTCTGCCCCGATAAGACCTTCTACTCGTTGCATGCTGCCCTGGTCTGCCCGAATATGAAGAAGACGCATCTTGAGAATGTGCGGGATGCTTTACTGGAAAAGAAGTATCAAATCGAATTGGACGAAGATCTTCGACTCCGTGCGGGTATCGCAATCGAGCGCATGCTTTTGGTCTGAAGTGAAAGGATAAAAATGAGAAGATATATTTTTAATAAGGATCTTTCTAGAATTGACCGTACATCGGCAGACGTCCTTGTTGTCGGCAGCGGAGCGGCCGGTCTTTACGCCGCTCTCAGCGTAGATCCCTCGAGGCAAGTCCTGTTACTCAATAAATCAGACTTAAAGCACAGTAATTCGATGTATGCACAGGGCGGAATCGCGGCGGTCATTGAACCGAACCCTCTCCTTGATGACCCGAAGCAGCATTACGAGGATACCTTGACGGCGGGCGCAGGACTATGCGACAAGAAGGCGGTGAAGGTTCTCGTTGAGGAAGCATGGGAGAATATCGAGAAGTTGATCGAGTTAGGTGTTCCATTCGACCGGAAGGACGGGGATCTTCTGCTGACCCGGGAGGGGGGACACGGGAAGAACCGTATTCTTCACAGCGGCGGCGATGCAACAGGCTTGCACCTGACGGAGAGTCTTGCCGAGGCGGCCAAGAAACGTGAGAATATTCGAATATGGAGCGGAGTGTTTCTTACCGACATCCTGACAAACGATGCCGGCGTGACCGGAGTGATTGTTGTGGACAACGAGAGTGTGGCTCATCACATCGTCTCCCCTTATATCATTATCGCTTCCGGCGGTATCGGCCGTGTATACAGGAATAGCACGAACGCCGTGACCGCGACCGGAGACGGGATTGCCGCCGCCAGAAGGGCCGGCGCGAAGCTGAAGGATATGGAATTTGTGCAATTTCACCCGACGGCGTTTATTCATCCGGATGACGAAGGCAGATATTTCCTGATTTCTGAGGCTTTGCGAGGAGAAGGAGCTATCCTTCGTAACAGAAAGGGAGAGGCCTTCATGCAGGGGGTTCATCCTCTGGCAGACTTGGCTCCGAGAGATATCGTTTCCCGTGCGATTATTTCCGAGATGAAGCGGAGCGATATTCCGAATGTCTATCTGGACATCACCTCGAAGTCCAGAAGCTTCTTGAAGAACCGCTTCCCGACGATCTATACGGAGTGCATGCGACGCGGTGTCGACATAGCTCACGATTGGATCCCGGTCATGCCTGTACAGCATTATTTCATGGGCGGAATCCGGACCGATGTCGATGGCAGGACCAATATCGAAGGGCTGTATGCCTGCGGAGAAGCCGCGTGTACGGGAGTACACGGTGCCAACCGACTGGCGAGCAATTCCCTTCTGGAGTGTATCGTTTTCGGAGGACGTGCGGCAAAGCATATTCAGGCCTCCGGCAAGAGAACGGCGGGAGAACCGGATTACGAGTCGGCAGAAGTGAAGAACGGAGCCTGGGTCGATTTTGATTCCTATAGCAGTGAAATCCGAATGACAACGACGTACATATGCGGGATTATCCGCAACGGCAATGACCTTGCCGAGGCTAGTGCCTGGATGAAGAAGATGTTCCGGCAGATGGACGGATTGGAGCTGGATTCCGTGATTAGTGTGGAAGCCTATAATCGCGCTCTGATATCCCTTGAGGTCATGAAGGGAGCAATCGGCAGAAAGATTAGCGTCGGAGCACACTGCCGGATCGATGATTTACCGGATGGAGGAGGAAAATCATGCTGAATATGTTTCGATTGGACGAGATCCTGAGAAATGCCCTGGTTGAAGATGTCGGAAACGGAGATATCACTACGCTGTCAACGGTCGGAGCCGAACGTATGACAGAGGGACGTTTTATTGCCAAGGAAGAGGGTGTCATCTGCGGTATCCCTGTTTTGAAGAGAGTTTTCGAGATTTTGGATCCGGCTGTACAGATCAATGTACTCGTAGAGGAGGGCGCTCTTCTTCAAAAAGGTGATGTGATTGCCACAATCAAGGGCCCGGCCCGAAGTATTCTGACAGGGGAGCGCGTCTCGCTGAACCTGATTCAGCGCATGTCCGGCATAGCCACCCGCACACATGAGGCCGTGGTACAGATCGCCGGAACGAAGGCTTCCATTGCCGACACGAGGAAAACGACGCCCGGACTGCGCGTGCTTGAGAAGTATGCCGTTCGTATCGGAGGCGGATCGAATCACCGATTTAATCTGGCAGACGGAATCCTGATCAAGGACAATCATATCGCTGCGGCCGGTGGAATTACCGCGGCGGTTACCGGTGCACGCAAAATGGCGACACATATGCTGAAGATCGAGGTCGAGGTCGAATCTTTCCCGCAGATTGAGGAAGCATTACAGGCCGGAGCCGACATCATCATGCTCGATAATATGAGTATCGAGGACATGACGAAGGCTGTGGAGATGATCGGCGAGCGCGCTCTTGTCGAGGCGTCCGGCAACATGGGAGACAAGGATCTGGCGATTGTCGCGGCAACCGGAGTCGATATCATCTCGATTGGTGCGTTGACACATACTGTTCGCGCGATGGATATCAGCTTACGGTTCACGGTCCGGTAAGAACTTTCAGAGTATTCACCGGAGTGCTTTGTGCGGGAAGATTTTCCCAGGATATATCCCAAGATTATTCATGGAGACATAACCGCCGGGACGCAAGCCATTGGCGGGATCAGGATAAACAGCTGAAGGAGAGAAGTATGGAACAGAAAAAACCCCTCATCACCCATATCTTCACCGCGGATCCGTCCGCACATGTTTTCGAGGATAAGATCTACGTCTATCCGTCGCACGACTCGGACAAGGATCAGGTGTTCGCCGACGACGGCAGTCAGTACATGATGGAGGACTATCACGTTCTTCGTATCGACGACCTCGACGCACCCGCCGTCGACTGCGGAGAGGCGCTTCACATGAAGGATATTCCATGGGTCAAGCAGCAGCTCTGGGCGCCGGATGCAGCGTATGTGAACGGTAAGTATTACTTGATCTTCCCCGCGAAGGACAAGGACGAAATCTTCCGAATCGGCGTCGCGGAGAGCGATCGTCCGGAGGGCCCATTCACAGCGCATGAGTCTTATATTCCGGGAACCTTCAGTATTGACCCGGCGGTTTTCGTAGAGGATGACGAGATTTATCTTCTTGTCGGCGGACTCTGGGGTGGTCAGCTAGAGAGATGGCAGACCGGCACATATATTCCTGACGCGACAGGTCCCGCTTCGGATGCTCCGGCCATCGGTCCGCGCATGGCGAGAGTTACCAGAGATTTCCGGACTCTGCAAGAAGAAATGAAGGAGATCGTCATATTAGGAGAAGACGGTATGCCGATTCCCGCAGGCGATGAAGAGAAACGCTTCTTCGAGGGCGGCTGGATCCACAAGTATAACGGTAAGTACTACCTGTCGTATTCGACCGGATCGACCCACCTTCTCGTCTATGCGACCAGTGAAAATATATATGGACCGTATACATTCGGAGGAAAGATCCTGACGCCTGTTATCGGCTGGACGACACATCATTCGATCGTCGAGTTCAAGGGCAAGTGGTTTCTCTTCTATCACGACGCGTCACTGTCGGGCGCCGACAGCAAGCGCTGCGTCAAGGTGACGGAGCTGACCTATGACGAGGATGGCAATATCGTGACGATTGATCC
>CAZOFY010000056.1:0-15800 GCA_964579245.1 uncultured Mageeibacillus sp. | reverse complement strand
CATACGAAAAGCCATATTTTGCCAATTTAGTAGGTGCTCATTGAGAGAAAATAGGAGTTGACCGTAATCAACGAGAGATAATGTATTTAGGATCCATTCCCTATTTTTTATAGGCTTGAAAATCGAATCTCTATTATAAAGGGCGATTTTCGGGTATAACCTCTTTCAAACACCCACGTAGCGGGTGGTTTTCGGATATAAGCTCTTGCCCAGCTCCCGAATAGTGGTTGTGTTTCTTAAAGCTAAAGCTTCTCTCGTCCACCCGCATAGTGGGTGGTTTTTCGCGCTCGTTGGCGCGAAACGGGCTTAAGCCAACAAAAAAAGAGCTCGACGTCGCAAGACATCAAGCTCCTCTCGCAAGGTTATGCTGGTGGTTAGGCTGTTTCAATCGCTGCGTCCGCCTGAAGATTCAGATCACGGACGGCCGTCTCGCGCATCTTGTACTTCAGAATCTTGCCGGCGGCATTCATCGGAAACTCCGTCACGAAGGAAATATACCTTGGTGTTTTATGCTTAGCCATATGTGTAATAACGAACTGCTTTAACTCCTCTTCAGTAACTTCGGAGCCTTCCTTCTTGATCACGCAAGCCATGATCTCTTCTCCATACGTCTTGTCGGGGACACCGATAACCTGAACGTCACGAACAGCCGGATGTGTGTATAAAAACTCTTCGATCTCCTTGGGATAAATGTTCTCTCCGCCGCGGATAATCATGTCCTTGATGCGACCGGTGATCTTGAAGTTGCCTTCCGGGGTCCGAAGGGCCAGATCTCCCGTATGCAGCCAGCCTCCCTCATCGATCGCAGCCTTGGTGGCCTCTGCCATCTTATAATAGCCGCGCATGATATTGTAGCCCTTTGCCACAAATTCGCCCGGAGTATTATCAGGAAGCTCTTCATTGGTAGCAGGATCGACGATCTTGCACAGGACTCCGGGCAAGGGTCTTCCGACCGTACCGACGCGGACCTCCAGAGGGTCTCCGACGCGGCTCTGTGTGCAGCCGGGAGAGCTTTCTGTTTGGCCGAATACTATGGTAATGTCACTCATATGCATCTTGTCGACAACTGCTTCCATAACAGGGATCGGACAAGGCGAGCCGGCCATGATTCCTGTACGAAGATAGGATGTATCTGTTTTTTCGAAATCAGGATGCTCCAAAAGGGCAATAAACATTGTCGGCACTCCGTTTACTGCCGTTATGCGGCGATCATTAATCGCATGCAGACACTTTGACGGACTGAATACCTCAATAGGAACCATCATCGTTCCATGGGTCATCGAGGCGGTCATTGAGAGTACCATTCCAAAGCAATGAAACATAGGGACCTGTATCAGAAACCGGTCAGCCGTAGTCAGATCCATGCAATCTCCGATACATTTGCCGTTGTTGACGACGTTATAATGGGTAAGCATAACACCCTTAGGAAAACCTGTTGTCCCGGACGTATACTGCATATTGCATACCTCGTCCTTGTCCAACGTCTTCTGCAAGTCACGGACAGTATTCTCAGGGAAATTCAGTGCCAGTTTCTGCGCGTCGTCCCAGTAGAAGCAGCCCGGTTGATGAGATTCTGTCGTAACGACATTCTTGAGCATTGGCAATCTCGCACTCTTGAGCTTCCCCGGCTCAGCGGTCTTGAGCTCGGGACAGATCTCGTTGATGATGGCAACATAATCCGAATCTTTGAATCCGTCGATCATGACAAGCGTATGTGTGTCCGACTGACGCAAGAGATACTCCGCCTCATGGATCTTGTATGACGAATTCACAGTAACGAGAACCGCGCCGATCCGGACAGCGGCCCAGAAAGTCAGAAACCAATGCGGTGTATTGGTAGCCCATATCGCGACATGGTCACCCTTCTTGACACCCATGGCCATGAGCATGCGGGAGGCACGGTCGACCTCCTCAAGAAACTCCGAATAGGTACGCGTATAGTCGCGTGTCGTATAGGAGAATGCTGTTTGGTCGGGAAACGTCTCGGCAATCTTCTCAAGCAGCTGTCCGAAGGTCAGATCAATCAGGACGTCCTTTTCGAAAAGGCGCTTTCCCTCCTCCTTATTTACATACCGGATATCGGATGAGAGAATCGGGTCCAGCCTGGCATTCTGAGGTGCAAGATGAAATGAATCGATCTGCTGATCCGTTGTCGCTGTGAGCGCCGCCTCCATACCGCGTGCAAACCAGGCGAATTGAGGAAATACAACGGATCCGTCCTCAAGCTCATTCGACCATCGTTTGACCCATTCTAAAGAAACATAGCCGTCATAGTTCGCCTTGGTCAGTGTTGCAAAAACAGCGGCAAGCGGCAGGTCACCGCTTCCAACCATCTGATATCGGATTTTACCGTCTCCCGTTACCAGCGAATCCTTCATGTGGATATAGCAGACAAAATCACCGACATTATCCCATGTCACTTCAGGCGACTCGCCAAAATACCGGAACGGATGATGAACATCCCACAGAACCCGTACCGCAGAACTTCCAACCGCTTCAATCAGCGCACGGAGGCGCTTTGTATCTGCAAAAACACCATTTGATTCAACAAGCAGTGTCACATTTGCCTCAGCAGCCGGTATCGCCAACTGTCGAAGAAGCAGGACGAGAGACTCGTCATCAACTTCGCCGGAGGGTGCCGGATTCGCGTCCGCCAAAATGCGAACATATTTTGCCCCCAGCTTTTCCGCCAGGGCGACATACTCGCCAATCTCGGAGGGAGCAAGCGCGCAGCCCTCAGGTGTGCAAAGGACCGCGTTCGAAGACAGGCAGGAAATTTCCAGGGAAAGCTTCTGTAACGTCTGTAGCGTGTTTTCAATCTCCTCAGGCAGGAAGGGCTTCGCGCGTGCCGCAGTGATCTCTTCACCAAGTCCGCGGATCTCAATGCCGTTATAACCGAGGTCAGAGGCCATCGAATAAATTTCCGTCCAAGACCAGTCGGGACAACCAAGAGTGGAAAAAGCCAGCTTCATAGACACTATCCTCCGTAAATATTTGGTTCTTAAAAACAGATGAACAGTACAAGAATATAACGAAATGTCCTGATTCGCAAACTCCTTTTAGTATCGGTAATCATAAGCACCCGTCAAATGGGTTATTTGCTCTTGGGCGCTTTAAGCTCTTGGACCTTTCCGGCATCTATATGTGCCGGCTTTTCACATTCGCTCAAGCCTCTGCAGCAATTACCTTTGGGGCATATGTGTGTTATATTCTTGCGGGATCCAATAGCAGTTGCGTTGTGCGTGTGCTGGGATTCCTTCTTGCGGGATGCAATAGCAATTGCGGCTTGGAGTGTCCATGAAAGGCGTCTTGTATGACTACTAACATGAAATGGGTCCTCGTACTCTTTTTGAGGGCGCCGAAATGAGATATATCCCAATGAATAGAATCTTAGGAGTATCACACAGTTATACATACCAAAAAGTGGATAATAGACTTCTTGTATGGTATCCATTGATAAGATATTCCGTCCTCACTCGCCCCTGTACCTACTAATTTGCCTTTATTCGCGAATTAGTAGGTAATCAATGACAAATAACCTCTTTATTGTTCAATGATGCACATACGAAAAGCCGCACTTCGACGATTCAGTAGGTAATCATTGACGAATATCCCGATTGTTGCTCATTGATCTACATACAAAAAATCGCACTTCGAAGATTCAATAGGTAATCATTGACAAAAATTGTGTTTAGAATTTATTAACTGTGCATATAGGTTCCCAAAGCTCTACTCGATTGCAAAAGATGTTTTTCCGGTTTAACCTCTTGCCCACGACCCGCAAAGCAGGTGATTTCTTATATCGCTCGCTTGCCGCTCAACTGACTAAAGTCAAAAGAAAAACCCCGACAGCGAATTGCCGTCGGGGTCATGTGAACCATAATTAAATCTGTTTGCGTTTCCGCTACGTTACTTCGCCGCCATGCTATTATCCGCTGAAGCAGATGCCGCAGAGATAACAGGCTCTTCAGAAACAGCCTGCGTTTCCTTCGCATTCTCTTCCTGGACTGACTTCGCGATGTCGGAAATCGATACGCCGAGCTTCTCGAGTGTGATGAATTTCAGAAGTGCATCAAGAACAGTGCCTGAACCGCCACTGCCGGATCCATCCGAACCACCCATGTTGACGACTGTACGGGGAACGATGTCGACCTTTGTCTGCTTGATCGCGTCTGTTAGCTTATCGGTAACTTCCTGAACGACACGGAATTCCGCTCCGCCGTATGCCTTGACCTGAGCGTCAATCGCCTGCGCCTTAGCAAGACCAACATTCGATTCCTTCGAAGCTTCAGCTTCACCCTCCAAACGGATACGTGCATTGTTAGCCTTTGCAAGTGCAATAATCTGGTTCGCTTCCTGTTCAGCCTTGCTAGCAAGAGCCGCACCGACGTTTCCTTCAATCTCGATCTGGATCTTCGACTTAGTCAGGAAGGATTGCTGCGCTGCTGTAGCTTCAGCCTCGCGAAGTGACTTCTCGCTCTCGGCGGCTTGCTGTTGCTTCTGATAGGTGACTTTCTTCTCCTCAGCAATCTGGCGCTCACGAAGCTGAGTCAGGATATTCTCGATCTGAATGTCACCGACACTCGGCTTGGGAGTTCCGATCAGGACCTCTTCAAGCTGAAGATTGTACTTGTTGAACTTCTCGCGCATCTCCAGGACGGCGCGTTCGCGAATCTCACTTCTTTCCTGAATCAATTCGATAATCGTCTTCGTCTGAGCAACATCCTTGAAATACGCGCTGACAAGAGGGTCAAGCGACTGGTTGACCAGCATGTTGATATCGCCGAAGCGCTGAATGACCCACGGAGCCTGCTTGTAATCGATATGCATAACAACAGACAGGGGCAGAGACGGCTCGAATGCGTCCTTGGTAATGATATCTACCTCGGTCAGGTTCTCATCATACTTATGGTCGCCAATCTCGGTTTTGTTCCACTTCAGAATGATGTTCGTCGTGGGGACCAGAACGACCTTTCCGGCATCTGTATTGAAAGCGTATTTTCCGGGCATCAGAGGTCTCTCGAGTACACCCTTACAGCCGGGGCCGACCAACTCGCCGTGACGATAATCAATTCCGGTGGTATCCACGCCCTCTGTTCCAAAGAAAGAAACAACAACACCGACAAATCCGATCGGAACGACTGTCTTCGGTCGGAATTCAACGGTCGCGAAGAGGCGGTTGATGTAATAGGTACCGTCGATGAGGACCTGAATCTGCTTACCGCGTCTTCCTCCAAGTGCCAAAAATTTCTCGGGATCCTGGAAGCTTGCATGCTCTTCCCCGACATATGGAGCAATGATCTCTCCCTCTGGTAGAGAAAGACCGTCATGAACCGTAACAATGCCCATCAGGTCCGCAACTTGACTCGCGGTTCCCATGATTATAACAGGGCTGAAGGCATTTCTCGCGAGCAAGGTCTGCTGTGTCGTCGCGAGCTCCGAGCGCTCCTGCTTCGACCCAAGGTTCGGGATTGTCTTGATATCGGTCGATGTTATAACAACAAATTGAGCCAGATTGATTGCATATGTACCTTCTCTCAAGATACCGCGCTGAGGTCCCTTCTGACCACCGTTCGACAGGAAGCCAACGATATCCTGAAAGTTATTCGCCTCCGGAATAATGCGACCTAAGGTCTGCTTCGGCTCAAGCGGCTTACCGTCACGCGCAAAGATATATCCGATCTGTCCCTGTGGAATGGTAATAAGCGGATATTTGTAAATTCTGTACATCAGTACAGATTTGAAGTGGATACCACCACGCAGCAGGTGTGGAGAGTAACCGGCTTCTCCGTTCAGAGCGATGATATTATCCTTCAGAGATCCCTTGAAGCTCCACCATTTCTCAATAACGCAAACCTCATTCGCATTGATGATGCGAAGACCTAAAATCTTAAAAATCAAGATGTACAGAACAATAAGACCAACAACGATGCTAATGATAATGGTTACCGGATCCATATTTATTCTCCTTTTTAGTCTTCATAGCGCACAGCGAATCCTGCACGCTTTCTGGATATTCTAAATCAAATTTAATACTTTGTATATATTCATTGGCACAAGATATCGGAAATTCCCCGCAATATAAGAGCAACCGCGGTGCGTCTGCTCTTTAATTTTTGCGTTCTGATGATTAGTGAGCTGTTACTCGAAAAAACAGTTTCTGTATCCGAAGCCACTTCAGCCTGTTTTCGTGTGGCCGAGTCTAGTCAGATTCCCTCGCGAAAGCCTTCGTCAGTTCGCGCACGGAGTTCTCGTCCATCGGTTTGCCCCAGATGTAGCCTTGGATATAATCACATTTATTCTTACGAAGATATTGGAGTTGTTCTTCGTTATCCACACCCTCAGCGACCACTGTCATGCCGAGCTGATGCATAAGAGCAACCAGAGTGGAGACAAAATCCTTTCCGTCCTCTTGTACGCCGATTGAGTCGATAAAGGATTTATCAATTTTAAGCGTTTCGATGGGGAGCATCCGCAGATAGCTCAAAGACGAATACCCGGTGCCAAAATCGTCCAGCGCAATACTGATTCCCATATCCCGGAGCTCTCTGAGGACGCCGGAGACATAGTCAAGCGAGTGAATAAAGACGGATTCTGTGATCTCAAGCTCCAGATCTTCGGGCAAAAAGCCGGTCTCTTCCAAGACAAGCTTAACGGTATCCACGAAGGTCGGCATCATAATCTGCAGAGCGGATATATTCACTGACAGTATCGGATGAACCTGGAAGTCGTCTTGAACGGCCTTAAAAATACGGCAGGCATTGCGCAGGATCCATTCTCCCATCGGGATGATAAAGCCCGCATTCTCGGCAATCGAAATAAAACGGCTCGGACTAACAACACCAAATTGAGGAGATTCCCAGCGAACAAGTGTTTCAAACCCTCGCAACTTTCTAGTATCCGCGCGGAATTGCGGCTGGTACATAAGGTAGAGCTCGTTATTTTGAATAGAAGTTAAGAGCTTTCTCTCGTACTTTGCATAGTTCAGAACGTCTTCCTTCATCTCCGGGCGGAAAATCTGGACGCTGTTCCTGCCGAGATCTTTTGCCTTATGAAGCGCCGTGTCTGCGTTCGTCAATAGCTCCTTGCGGTCGACTCCGTCCCGCGGAAACAGCGCGATTCCGTAGCTTGCCGTAACAGGGATCTCACTTGTGTTGATCGTAAACGGTTCAAGTAAAGTCGTTCTCATCTTCGAGACATAATGCAGGATATCGTTGTCCTGAAGCTTTCTCTGTACAATCACGCAGAACTCGTCGCTGCCCATCCTGCCCAGCATATCGTCCGGATGCAGAATGTCCTTAAGCCGCATTCCGACATTCTTCAGCAGCAAATCTCCGCCCTGATGGCCGAGGGACTCGTTCGTCCGCTTGAAATTATCGAGGTCAAGAAGGATCAGGCTGAAGCTCATGTCGCGATGGACCATGATGCCTGTCAGAAGATCGAGCTGCGAGAGGATTCGGTCACGATTCGGCAATTCCGTCAGAAGATCAAAGTTGGCCAGATGGTACAGTCTTTGCTCGTTCAGACGTAATGCTTCGGTAGATTCCGTCAGCTGGGTATTCTTCTTAGCCAGTTCCTTATCCTGCTCAGATATGTCATTGTAAAGATTCTGCAATTCCTGTTTCTGCGAGGATATCAGCGTGATTCTTCGATTCAGCTGCCAGATGAAGAATTCGATAATTGTTAAAAGAATGATCGTAATAACCGGCACAACAACGCCAGGCCAAGCTTCTGTGTGCCCCATGTTGACCACGATGTGAAGAAGGAAAAGAGAACTGAGAAGATTTACGGCACTGCAGACGATATAACCGAATCGACGAATCCGAATCACTGTATATACAGAAATTATGACAAATATTTGTGCGGTAATGCCGCTGATATGAGCGTCAAACACGGGAAGAAACGAAGTATAGGTCAGCCACACCACGACATATGCAGATAAAAACACGATATTAAATACGACATTGTCTTTTCTGTCAAAAAGGCGCCTCGCTAATTGATCCAACTTGTCGGATAACTCATTGTTCTTCGCCATTGCCAGCCTCACTTCATGTTTGCAAAACAACGGATGCTCTGGGAGGGCAAGTGTGGGATCTTCATTCGCACAAAAGAAATACTGTATCTATTATATTACTTTACTCTTGACAATGTAAAGGACGAAAGGCAATATTTGAGGCTTTTTATTCTCTATATAGATAAATGCTAGACATATATTACTGAAGCCACTGAATAAATGCCGTTTTATCCGTATGGTTATACCCGTTTTTTTCGTAGAAGTGTATTGTCTGTTCCTCCTTTGAGCCCGTCATCAGCATGATTTTGTAGCAATTTGCGTTGATTGCCTCTTTTCTGGCATAAGATAAAACCTCGCCGGCATATCCGTTGCCTCTGACTCTCGCGGCCGTGATAACATTCTCGATCAGAGCATATGGGCGTTGACCATGGGTCAGGTTCGGGACGACAAGAAGAACACATGAGCTTACTAGCTCGTCTTCGATAAAACCTCCGATTACATGATGCCCGGGATCCTTGAATATGTCCTCCCAAACAGAAAGTACATGGTCGTCGATCAACGGAAAAGGATTATCATGGAGTTCCGTATACAGAAGCAACAGCTTCTGTAGTTCATGCCTTTGAAGATCTCTGATTATCAGCATACCAATTACCATCCTGTCGTCTCGGCCGGTGAATCTGTTATGATATAAGCGTCTTTACGGTCCGTTATATCACAAAATCCGAACGGGGTGAATCAATGCAAGCATATCGCGGCGCAATTTTCGATCTTGACGGGACTCTCCTTGATTCTCTGCACATTTGGGAACAGATCGATATCCGATTTCTCGAAAAGCACGGCCATAAAGCTACGCCCGACTATACGAGAGAAGTATCAATGCTTGGCTTTCAGGGAGCGGCGGAATATACAATTGAGAGGTACCGGATCAACGCGACGCCGGACGACCTGATCCGTGAATGGAATGAAATGTCAGCGGCCGCCTACGCTGAGGAGATTATCCTCAAGCCGGGCGCCCGGGAGTACCTGTATCAGCTCCGTAACAACGGCGTACGTCTTGGCGTCGCCACAGCTTTGTACCCTGACCGAATTCGGGATGTCCTGATGAACAACGGAATCTTCGATTGGTTCGAATCCTTTACAACCCTTCAGGAGGTCTCCCGTGGAAAGGGGTTCCCGGACATTTATATGCTGGCAGCGGATAAATTATCCTTACCTCCGTCAGCTTGTATGGTGTACGAGGACTTGTTGACGGGCATTCGCGGCGCAAAAGCCGGCGGCTTCTCTGTATGCGGCGTCTATGACCGCTATTCCGGGGACGACTGGAAGGAGATTGTCGCCATTTCTGATGCAATCATTCTGGATTACCGGGATCTGACGCGCGACTGCGGAAGTGACTGAAGGCCTGTACGCCCTAAGGATGTATTCATTACAGGATATCTGTCAGCGGCTCTTGGAAAGTCTCGGCACCGCTTCTTCTTTCCATAAGAACAGTGTTTTTCCATTCTCCGACAGTATCCTTAGATACGCGTTCACGGTAACCGATTTCGCGAAAACCGCATTTCCGGTGTAATCGCAGGCTCGCCTCATTATCATCGCTGATTGAAGACTGCAATGACCAGATTCCGTGTGCTTCCGATTCCCAGATGATCCGCTTCAGAAGAAGAGTACCTATGCCTTTGTTACGATTGTCCTTGTCGATATAAATAGAAAGCTCCGCTACTCCCTTGTAAATCAGCCGGCCCGAGATCGGCGACAAAGCCGCCCAACCGAGTATCTTTCCGTCCAGCTCATACACAAAACGACAGAACGGAAGATAATGCTGATCCCAGTCATCATACTTCGTGTCTTCCTCGGAAAAAGCGGCTATGCCCATGTGCGGCGATTGCAGATAAATATCCCGGACCTGCGTCCAGTCGCCTTTGTTAAAATTTCGAATAATCTCTCTCATGTCCGCTTCCTCCCAACGGTTAAAATCGCTTGAAAGTATTGTGAATATTTTACATTATTCTGCAATTTTTTTCACTATATATTCGGCAGGGATTATGAAAATAACGAAATCTCCTAATTCTCTGTATTTTTCTCGGACGCATTGTTCATATTTATGACCTGCTCCAACGGAGTGATGGGATAAACAGAGTCTAACAAGTCCATGTTCTGGCCGGTAATCTGTCGAATACGTACCTTTGCCCGGTCGAGAGCTTCCTGGATTTTGTTGACCTCCTGAAATCGCTTGACCTTGAGTGTCGTTGTTTTGGTCAAATCCTGAAAGCTGTACACATAGCCTCGAATGCCCTTAAAGGACGGAATCTGGAGATTGATTTCCCTGACGACATCCTCAAGGCGTTTCTCGATATCGGTCTCCGCGATTCCCTCCGCTTCAAGGATTTGCGGGTCCAGCACGAACTTGACACTGACAGATACATCTCCATCGGTATCGAGGTCTCCGAAGACCATCGATTCCTTAATAAACTTATACTGAGAAATCAGCAGTTCAATCTCCTCCGGAAAAACCTTCTTCCCGTTCTTCAGAACGATCATGGATTTCAACCGGCCTGTGATCAGAAGACAGCCTGTTTTCTCATCGATCCTGCCGACATCTCCGGTATGAAACCATCCATCCGAATCGATTACCTCATCGGTAGCCTGCTTATCCTCATAATACCCTGCCATAACCATCGGACCCTTGACCAGAATCTCGCCCTCATCAAAGTCCTTATCATTATCGATTGCCAGAGTTACATCGCCCAGCGGTAGCCCGACAGTCCCGGGTACAAATACTTTGTAGTTGCAGCCTGCTATCACGGGCGAAGTCTCTGTCAGGCCGTAACCCTGTAAAATATGCAGACCGATATCATCAAAAAACGATATAATCTTTGCGTCGATTGGTGCGGCCCCGCAGATTCCGATCCGGAATTCGCCTCCGAATGCCTTGTGAATCGGCTTAAAAATAACGCGTCGAAGATCAATCCCGATGCGTCGCAAGGCTCTCGTCAGACGAATCATCTTCTCGATTGTCTCCCGCTTGCCCTGCTTGTCGATGTTATCGGAGACTTTCTTATAGAAGCTCTCGAAAAGCGTCGGCACACCGACGATCAGGTTAATCTTATACTCCTCCATATTCTTCTGAATATATCGAAGCCCGTCGCAAATACAGACGCACCCGCCCATGTAAAGAATATAAAGGAACCCACAGGTATTCTCAAATGTATGGTGAAGCGGCAGGATGGAAAGTACACGTGTACCGACCTTGAACTTCTCAACTTTCGCGAGGGCAACAATGTCCGCAGTAATGTTGCGGTTACGAAGAAGCACCCCCTTAGACATGCTGGTCGTTCCGGATGTGAACAAAAGAGATGCCGTCTGTTCCGGATCGACAGGGCGATCCAAAAATGTCCGGTCATTATCGGCTAAGGCTTCACGACCATCCGTGAGGAGATCCTCAAACAGGCAGAAACGGGCATTATGAAAAAGATCTGCCGTCTTGTCATCGATTTTTTTGGAACGCTTCATGCAAACGAAAAGCCTGATATCCGGAAGCATTTGATTCGCAGCGAGCATCGTATCCAGAAAAGCTGCGTCAAACATAACCGCCGTGACGTGTCCGCGAGACAGAAGCGAGAGCACTTCCTCGGACGGCAGGAGCCGATCCAGCGGCACAGATATCCCGACTCCGCTTATTACGGCAAGATGGGCAATACTCCACCGATAGCTGTTCTCTCCGATAATTGCAATGTTGCCGTCTGCCTGCCCGGCGCGCAAGAGTGCTGTCCCAAGTGCATCCATGTCCGCGCCCGCTTCACGGTAAGTCCTTCGAATGATTTCTCCCTTCGGGTCTTCGCGAAACCGGAACGCCGGCAGATTACCGTAGAGTTCTACACTCTGACGGAACATTTGACGTAGATCCGCGAATGGTCTTACCTTGAAAAATGGTTTGTTATTCATGATTTGCATAGTCTCACCCCTTCTTGCGCTATATGTGATTTACTTCCCTGCGATTTTTCTCGGAAGATTCGCGCGAAGCGCTTCCGTATCCGCATACTTCCTGAGGGTCACAAGGACAGCCCTGTCAGGCGTCGCATGAATCATCGGCAGATCGGTCTCTCCGAGCCACGGGCGAACCGGGAAAGCAAGTCTTTCCTCTTCGACAGAAAAACCGGCATCCACTTTGTCCTTGTTCCCCCGGGCATCGAGGCGAACCCATCGGCCGATGGATTCAAAATATACCGCGTTCAATCCATGAATGACGAGATCACTGTCATCCCCATCAAGACGCAGGTACTGATAGCAGAAGCCAGTCGGGATTCCGTTGGCTCTAAGTAGAGCAGCCAGGAGATGTGACTTTGCATAACATAAGCCGTGTTTTCTTACAAGCACATCCGAAGCCTTGATCGTAACATCACGTGCCCCGGTGTCAAAGCTATGTGCGATCCTGTCGCGAACATAATGATAGGTGATCCTCGCAAGCTGCATTTCCGGGTCCGGTAATACGTCTTTCGCAGAGCTCTCCGTCACGCTCGTCATCGTCTGCTCCATCAGATAGGCGGCGACAAAACGGATGCGCGGATCAGAAAAATCAATCGTCTCATCCTCACCGAGGTAAGATGAATAATCAGGGTTCTGCATGAAGTACTGCATGTGTCTCTCCAGTATATTTTTATTTCGTCAGCCTTCTTTGCCTTCATTATACACGAAAAAGACAATCGTACACAAAATTGTTTTGATAATCAAAATAATCTAGAGGATCGGCGGAGGCGGGATCAGAAGCACGGAGGATGCTGCGTGCCGTGCCACATTGTGGCTGACACTGCCTAGGAACAAATCTCCCATAAAACCGCGTCCTTGACTGCCCATTATCACCATCTGAACATCTCTGTCCTGTACCGTTGTCAATATCTCCTTTGACGGATTGCCGAAAGCAAGCACGATGTCGACCTCGATATCCGAAACCTCATGCAAAAGCTCCTTCATTGCCTGCAATCTGGCCTCGTCGATATCATTGAACTCATCCAACCGATTAATGAGATACGGCTCAAGCTTTGCCCGATCCTGTACGTGCATCAGCGTTATCTTCTGCGCTCCAAGAATCGCGAGCTTCTTTGCGATTTCAAACGCGCGATTTGATGTGCTTGAAAAATCAGACGGGAACAATATGTGCTTCAAATAATTCGGCCTGACAGGCTCAAGAACAGTATCGTCCGCCGTCTTCTTCTCCGCCAGACGCATCAGCAAAATCGGATTCTTCATACCGTGAATCATTTCATATCCGATTCCGCCCATCAGAGCAGCACTCATCAGAGAGCTCGGAGTTGCCCCTGCGACTACCAGCTGGTAGTCTTCCTCTTGTGCAATTCGGCTGATTTCACTCTTTGCTATCCCCGGAATCAAGCGGGCCTCCGCTGTAAAACCCTGATTTTCCAGGATTTTCTTCTGATCTTCCAATCCCTGCTCAAAAAAATTATAGGTGTAGTACAGCCCGGCGGAGCCGGCCTGTGTCATGCTGAGGCATTGAAGAATCAGACAATGCTCCGTCTTGAAATCCTTCAGAACATGCAGGTTCTTGACAACGGAAAAGGCTGTCGGCGAAAGATCTGTAGCGACGATGACTCTATTAAACATACAAATCCCTTCCTTTCACTTTCATGCGGACGATCCTTCCACGGCCTTACGAGCCGACCGTATCTTCTACCACCAGTATCTTCCTTTCCGCCCCCCGGAGCAAGAGAGCGCGGGGCATCGAATGCAACATTTCTATCAAATTTTTGAGGAATCGTTGTATAATGTTGGTGACTGCCAGTCGTTCACAGCCTGCGGATCGGAGGAAATCATGAAGAAATTTTTAGCTCTTTTTCTCGTCTTGATTCTGGGAACTTCCACACTTTCAGGATGTTTTACCCCCGCGACCGAGCCGGAGGAGACGAAACCTGTCTTGTCGTCGGAGGATGCGAAGATCATTGATAAGCTGACCGATATTCTGAAGGATTCCGAGAATCTCCAGGAAGATATCGTTGAACTGACAGAAGACCTGATCGACTCCTGCGATAAATATGACAAACAGATCGCTGACATGCAGATCTCCGGGGGCACCTTCGATCCGCAGCAGTTGATTAAGGACATGGGAAATAGTCAGGAAGATATAGATGGTTTTACTCAGGATATAGAATCCTTATCGGCCAAAGTGGACAAGCTGAAGAAGCCGGATTCCGCACAGACTGTCAAATGTGTCGAGGCAACGACAGATTATATCTCCATGCTCTCCGGCTGTCTCGAGGACCTCGACGGCGTCATACAGTTCTATCTCGATCAGGACAAGGCCATGGGTCCGATTGATGAGATTGAAGACTCAACAGCGGATGAAGAGGATTATCTCGCGATTATCGACATCTTATATACCGCGGTAGACGAGACCGTGAAGAATCTGAGTGAGATCAAGACCTGTCCCGAATACATGAAGGAGTCCTTCGCGATTTATGTCCGCAAAATCAGCGTCTATCAGAACATGCTGGATAGTCTATATATGGGCTATGCTTTCAGTGATCCTCTGCGAATCTCCTCCTCCATGCAGCTCTATGATCGCTCGGTCATCGAAGAGGTGAAATACTCCATTGAGATCTTCCATCTGGTCAAGCTTCAGTTCGAGAAGGTTGCCGAACGGTTGAATGATTCGATCAGCGGACTTCGAGATGAGATTGAGACTGCATGCAAATCCATCGATAAAGCTGAGGCGAAGCTTCCGAAGATCTCCTTTTCCTATCAGAACAATGATCCTGAAGTTTCTGTCTCCTTCGAAGCAGTTGATACGATTTATCCCAGCCTTTATAACTCGATGGATTCCGTCATCAATTTCACAGCATCCACGAACTATGGAGATGTGAATGCACTGATCAAGGTCGAGATCCCGGGACTGACACAAGTGTACAAACAGAAGGTCGAATTCACGCATCAGGTCTCAAAGTTCCTGATCAAGCCGGCTCTGCTCACCAAGGGTCTTGATCTTTCCAGTTCCAGAGAGACGCAGATTATTTTCAGTGTTGTGAACGAAGACAGCGGAAAGACGATCATTCAAGAGAGCCACAACGTTGCTGTTCAGAGTGTCTACGACTTCGCGCTGACGGATGACGAATTTGGTGTGGTCAGCCGCGATAATGTCTTATCCTGGCTGACACCGGAATCGGAGGGCATACTCGAATTAAGAAGGAATGCCGTGAGCTGGGTTGAGAAGTATACGGAGGGCGAAGCAAACGCACTTGTCGGTTACCAGGATTATGGTTTATTTGAGGATGTCGAATTAAACACTGTTCTGCAAATCATCGCGATCCAGGCATCTATCAGTGATACGGGTGTCCGATATAACAACGGAGCATTTTCGCTGAGCAGCGAGACAAATCAGCGCGTGCTTCTTCCGGATGCCGTTCTGGAAAGCAAGTCCGGGATTTGTATCGAGACAGCCATCTTGTTTGCCTCAGCCATCCAATCCGCCGGAATGCATCCTATGATTATTTTCTTGCCGGGCCACGCTCAGGTTGCCGTTGAGACATGGGAAGGCTCCGGTCAGTATTTTCTTGTCGAGACGACACTTCTGCCATTTACCGGGACGGATGAAGAGAATGAACTTCTCGTAACCTATATGACAAATGAGGAGTGGCTTTCCTATTTGGAGGATCCGTATGGCGACGGAAGCGGCGGCTGCTATGTCGTGGATTGCGATTTGGTGTTAACGCTGGGCATGCAGGGAATCACATATTGATGACAAATGATACTACATGAGACAGAGGGGCTGTTGCAAAAG
>CAZOFY010000055.1:0-15814 GCA_964579245.1 uncultured Mageeibacillus sp. | reverse complement strand
TCCCGACCCGTTCGCCGGCGTGATATTACGGCCTAGATTCGAGATTTGGCCGCTCTAGGCCGTAAATTCTCGTACTCTATGCAGAACAATCTATTAATGCACGTTGAAGTTGTGGAAACTGCAATCCTCAATTCAAAAATAGTAACATAAGAAATTCGTTTTCTTATGTATTTGTTTGTAATATTTGTGTCAATTTATTTGCCTTATTACTTTCAATTTTCAAGTCTCAAAATGATGGACTTGCTTCCTTTTTTTTTGAGCGCTTCGTTATTTGACAGCATTTCTTATACGACTCGCATACATTTCGAACGCGGCTCACTTAATTTTCTTATACGATTCGCATGATTTTCTTCTGAATTCAGATGATCAGAATGTGATTTGTATTAATATGGCTTTTTCGTGTAGTGGCAAAGGGTATCTCTGAATGCTATGTTAAAATGATGATAGGCTTTCTCCACAGAGATATGCGGCTATAGATTTGAAAGAGTATTATTATCTAACGAGGTTAATATGAATATTGGAACCGTTCCTCTAATACTGATCTATTTGATGGTGGTTATGATTGTCTTATGTATTTCCTTTTGTATTGGCCCTCTCCTGTTTTCCAGCTTTCAGCCGGATTCCAAGATTATTTCTGATAATAATCATTCTTTTCAACGCGATGCGGTTGCGCATATGGAAGAGAAGTATGGCACTGGTTGCAGTGAGGCAATCGGATTTTGTGACTCATTTGCGAATATGGATTTGGAGTATCTGGGTGATGAGGAAGGTGATCGAGAAATCTATTCTAAGGGAACGGACGCACCCTGCATGGACATCTGGCGTATGGAGCTCGATGCGTTTATTCAGAAAGCCGGTAAGAAATGAACCAATCCGAATCGTCAAACGTGAAAAGCTATGATATCTCTGTCCGTGCGCTGGCTGAACATGTGCATCGCTCGGGCGGGCTCTCCTCGCTCTCTTTTTCCGGGATCTCGGGCGCTGAGGGAACTAGGCTCCATAAGCGTGTTTTTAATGATCTAAAGGATCAATACTCTCCCCTTCTGGTCGAGACAGAGGTCTCGCTGGATGGCTCTTATGAGGCCGAGGATTTTATCCTGTCCGTACGAGGCCGGGCCGATTGTGTCCTGCATCGGCAAAATGGTGCGCTCGAGGAAATAACCGTGACAGAGATCAAGTCGTGTGCCGGTGTTTTCGAGAATATCAAGGATGTTCTGCAGCCGGAGCATTGGGCGCAGGTTATGATTTATGCGCATATGTATCTCAGCTCGAATGAGCAGGCCGAGAGGGTGTTTGTATCCCTGCGCTATGTCTCGATCGAGACCCTGTCCTATGTCGAGGAGCTGCAATGCGCGGACCGGAAATCAGCCCGGGAATTCTTCGAGTCGACCTGTATTTCCTATCTGAAATTCGCGAAGGACATCGTTCGTTACCAGCAAGCACGCGATGTGTCTATCCGGGAGATGGTATTTCCATATTCTGTGCTGCGTGCAGGACAGAAGGACTTCATGCAGGAGGTCATCACTACGATTTCTCAGCGCGGTATTTTGTTTACGGAGGCCCCGACAGGAATCGGTAAGACAGTCTCGGCACTATATCCGGCGATTAAGTGTCTTGCACACGATAAATGCGATAAAATCTTCTATTTGACGGCAAAGACCTCGACTCGCGTCGTAGCGCAGAAGGCCCTCGCGGATATGGCCGATCGCGGTCTGATTCTTCGAACGATCACTCTCCAGGCCAAGGAGAGTATGTGCCCGTTTCCGAATCTTTATTGTGACACCAGACAGTGCCCCTACGCAGAACAGTATTACAAGAAGTTGCCGGCGGCGATCGCGGAATTGATGCCCGGCTATCACCTGACTCCTGAGGATGTGATTCAGGCGGCACATAAGTATAAGGTTTGCCCGCATGAGCTTTCTCTGGATGTTTCCCTTCTGTGCGACGTCATCATCGGAGACTACAATCATGCGTTGAATCCGCGCGTGAAGCTCGAACGCTATTTCAACCAGCCGGAGCTTCATCATGCGCTGCTTTTCGATGAGGCCCACAATCTCGTCGACCGATCGCGCGATATGTTCACGGCTGCTCTCAATCAGTCTCAGGTATTGGCCTGTAAGCAAGCGGTGCTTGGTATGGATGCCAAGGTTGATGCATATTTAGCCGATCTGTATATGTATTTTCAACTGATCAAGAATTCGATCGCCGCAGGTGAGCCGGCCCTTCCAAAAGTAGAGCCCGGGATCGAGGAGAAATCTGTTATGTCCGCCGAGCAGTTCCGCGCCTGCCGTTGTGTGCCGAAGACCCTGTACAAGCTTCTATGGAAATTCTGCTACTTCGTTCGCCCGGTGCTTGATGCCCTTCCTGCCGGTGATATTCGAAAAGCGACGCTCGATTTTTTCTTTGCGTCGCGCTTTTTCCTGACTGTGCTGGAAATGTATTTTGACGATGCCTATATCCTGTCGGCGGAAGCCGTTCCCGCACAGCTTCAGCAGTTGGGCGGCGAAAAGGATCTGACGATTACGCTGCAATGCCTCGACGCTTCCGGCAAGATCCATCAGATTCTGTCGGACCATCACACGGCGGTCTTTTTCTCCGCGACCCTCTCACCGATCACGTACTACACGACGATGCTGATCGGAGACAAGAATGCATCTGAGGCGTCCGTTATGCGTCTATCGAGTCCGTTCCCGCCGGAGAATTTGTCGGTCGAGATCCTGAATACCATTCAAACGACTTACAAAGAGCGTATGTTTACAGCTGAAAAGGCTGCTCGTGTGATTCTGTCTGAGACATACGGAAAGCTCGGAAATTTCCTGGTTTTCCTTCCCTCTTTTGCGTATCTGAAGGTGATTGCAGATATTCTTGTCAGGGAGACGTCAGGTGATCCTTTGACCGATGTCCTTATACAGAAGCCCTCGATGCGAGCCAAAGAGAAGGAAGAATTTCTGAATCGGTTTGAAGCCTTTGGTGAGCGAAGATTGCTTGCATTCGCAGTTCTCGGGGGGCATTTCGGCGAGGGGATCGATCTCGTCGGAGACCGCTTGTCCGGCGTGATCATTATCGGGGTCGGCCTTCCCCTCGTATGCCCGCAACGAGAGATTATGCGCCAGTATTTTCAAGAGAAATTCGGTGACGGCTTCGGGTTTGCGTACCGCTTCCCGGGCTGGGAGAAGGTGTTACAGGCAGCAGGACGTGTAATCCGCGACGAAGAGGATACAGGCTTTGTGCTCCTGATGGACGAACGTTATAAGAAGCCCGAATATGTCTCACTCTTCCCCGAGCATTGGAGGCCGGTCGATATTGAAGATCCGCCGAACTGACTCTGCAATCCTCTGGATACAAGAACCTCAACAGACATGAGAAATGCTGAGGCAATTGCGGATTTACAAACCAGATTACTTGGGGGTTTTTGCACGATCACAGCTCCGGCAGGTTAAGCAGCATGTCCATTTTTGCGTATTTCTTCTCGAGACGTTCCGACAAGTATCGTCTCGTCAACTGTTCCATCTCTTGTAAAACGCCTGAGGATACGGTGTACGAGAACAGCGTCTCGTTCTGCGACTCGTAAATATACCGCAAAGCGCGCAAAGTGCCCTCTGAGATGAATTGATATACATCAGCATTACGGACCAAACTCGCGTTTCCGCAGTAGACCCGGCAGGTCTCGAAGGAGAACAGATAATTCTGTGTGGGCTGTCCGTTTGTCTCACACTCGTAGAGGTCAGCGGAAAATCCGGAAATGTCGGTCGCCTTCCACTCAAAGGTACTAACCGTCAGGCGGTAGTCCTTCTCCTTCTTATTCAGGTCCGTAAGTGTATATAATAGCAACGGGTATAATAAGGAAGCGCTTTCCCGGTCAAAGCTGATGTCGTTTGCTATCTCCAGAATATGTGCCGCGGCAGTCAGTCGAACAATGTCCTCCTGCACGTTCTGGAAGGAATAAACGATCTCGACCTCTTTCAGGTAATAGAAATCGTGTGAGATGGACAAGACAAAATCACAGAGCATCAACGGCTGCGCGGCAAATGCAAATCGGCTTCCGGACTTAGCGGCCCCGGGTGCCGTCGCCCGAATCAAACCGTCATGCAACGTCAGAATTCGAATCACCCGATCCGATTCTTTATGCTGGGCACTGTGTATGACGATGCCGCGGACACGCAGAAAAGAAGGCATACTTATTCTTCCTTCTTGTAACCTAAATTGTTCAAATGTGACGGCATGTTCTTCCAATCCGAACGAACCTTGATGTGAAGGTCGAGATAGACCTTACAACCGCACATTTTCTCGATGGAGATACGGGCGGATGTTCCGATACGCTTGATCATCTGTCCCTTGTGCCCGAGTAGGATCGCCCGGTGTGATTCCTTCTCACAAATGATCGAAGCATTGATGCGGACAAGATCACGGTCGTATTCATCAACAGCATCGTCCTTCAACCTCTCATCAAAGGCCTCTATATCAACGGCCGTTCCGTGCGGGATCTCTTCGTTAGTAAATCGGAGAATCTGTTCACGAATGAACTCGGCCGCCAAAGCGCGCTCGGATTGATCCGTGATATCCTCTTCCGGGAACAGCTTCGGTCCGGCCGGGATGTGAGACGCGATCTCCTCGAAAAGCTCATCGACTCCATCGCCGGTCAGCGCGGATATCGGGATGATCGCCTCGAACGGGTACAGCGAATAGTACTCAGAAATCAGCGGCAGCAGGGACTCCTTCGTGACGGCATCTGCCTTGTTAATCGCAAGAATGACCTTCTGTCCGGCTTCCTTCGCCCGCGCACAGCATTCCTTCTCGACAACCGAGACTCGTCCCTTCGTTGCGTCGACCAGCATCAGAATGACATCCGCACCTTTTGCCGCCCGAAAAGCAGCATCCACCATGTATTCAGCCAGCTTCGATTTCGGGCTGTGAATACCGGGCGTATCAACAAAGATGACTTGTGATTGATTCCGCGTGATAACAGAGCGGGTGTTTTTTCGCGTCGTCTGCGGCTTCGGAGAGACGATTGCCAACTTCATTCCGGAAAGGTTATTCAGCAGCGTCGACTTTCCGACGTTCGGACGGCCGATGATTGCACAGAATCCGGAATGTGCCAGCATCTCGACCGAGCCGGATGCCTGTCCGCCCTGCTTCTCTTCGTCAGACGGTTTATGCTTGTGTGATGATCCTGTGTCCGGCGTAATCCGCTGCGCATCTCGCGTATATCCAAGATCCGCAAGTACCCGTTTCTGGCGGGAAATCATTTTCTTCTCATCCTCAGGCTCGATATGATCATAACCGATCAGGTGTAGAGCTGCGTGAGCGGCCAAAAACGCAACCTCGCGCTCCATGGAGTGTCCATATTCCCGGGCTTGCTCCTGTGCCTTCTCCAGGCATATCAGGACGTCACCGAGCAGTATCTCGATTGTACCGTCTTTGTGTGTCATCAGGTCCCCCGCTGACAGCTCAGATACAAGCTTACCGTCCTTCATATCCAGAAGCGGAAAAGACAGGACATCCGTAGTCGAGTTCACATCACGAAATTCGGCATTCTTCTTCTTAATATAATCCTTGCTGACAAAGCTGACGGAGCAAGACAAGGTCACACCATTCTTCTTCAGGCGCTTGTCCAGCGAGGACGACTCAATTGACGCACCCATCGCTTTTTCACATATAGACTGATATCCGGTGACCTCATCGGTCGAGAAATGACGCTGCTTATTTACGAATAGAAATATCATCTGGATATTTGATCCTTTCATGGAATACGCCGGAATAGACCTGCAAGAAGGATCGAATGATCACCTCGATGTCATTGAAGGACAATCCGGAGTTGACTAACTGGTCTTGATCGATTTTTTGCTTGATCAACTTGCGGAATAAATCTTCCGCGGCATCGAGAGACGTGATTCCTGTGGATTTGATCGCAGCCTCACACGAGTCGGCCAACATAACTACGGCCGATTCACGCGAGGACGGAATAGAGCAACGATAACGGAAGGCGTTCATCAAGGGCTCAGGCAGGCCACTCTCTAAAGCGATTGCCTTTGCCTTATGGTAGAAATATGCCTGGAAAGTGGAGCCATGATGCTCCTGTATGATACGAATAATCGCGGTGGGGATCCGATACTTCCTCGCCAGGCGAACACCCTGGTCCGGATGCGCTGTTATGATGGCGGCACTCTCCTCCGGAGAAAGCAAATCATGGGGATTGGAAATATCCTGCTGATTCTCCGTAAAATACTGCGGCTTGTCCAGCTTACCGACGTCGTGATAGTATGCGCCGACCTTGGCTAGAAGCGGATTCGCTCCGATTGCCTCGGCAGCCGAGTCAGCAAGGTTGGCGACCATCATACTGTGCTGTGAAGTACCGGGAGCCTCAACAAACAATCGCTTCAGAAGCGGATTGCCCGGTTGCGACAAATCGATCAACCGAATCGGAGATACGCTGTTCGAGATCAACTCAAAAATCGGCATAAAGCCAATCGCGGCGATGACTGAGACAGATCCGGCTATCACCGCCCAGATCAGACCGGCAAACATCTCGGTACGGCTGGCCTTTAATACCAGATTGACCGCTACCGAAGCGGCGGCACAGGAAAGCGAAGTTAGTAGAATCAGAGAGGCGGAATTGTATTGACGGCTTCTCTGCCCCGCGATCATCGAAGATATGAATATACCCGCGACCGAGATCAGAATAAATTCCGTGTCAAAACCGAACATCGGCAGAACGATCAGCATGTTCAGAACGGACATGATAATTCCCGATCTTGCGCCCAAATAGGTTGCAGCAATAACAGCCGTAAAGAATACGGGTGAGATCAGATTGGAAAAGTCTGACAAGTAGACGGACGCAATGACCGGAATGACAAAGGACACAACGAGCGCCGCAAGATCCCGGATATTTCGCATGATATCCGTCTCAAAACGCTTAAAATATAGGCCGATCAGTGACAGGATCGTGATGACGTACAGGGAAATGCCAATCAATAACATGTAATCAAATTCCGTGGTCTCAATCAAGTCGAGTTCAAGCAAAGTCTGATACATTTCGTTGGTGATCACATCGCCGTAGCTCACAATACGAGAGCCCTTCTCGATCATGACCGGATCATTGATCTCCGCATTGTACGCTGACAGGCGCGCCGCGTTCGTCGCCGCCTCGTCGTAGATCGCATTCGGGCGGAGAACGGAGGTCAGAAGAGACTTTACCAGAACATCATTCGATACATAGTTGGTATGTTCTTCCAGCTCGACCTCTTGTGTCAGATCGTTAATCCGCTTCATCAGCTCTGCATCATCGACCTTATCTTTCAAGACCAGAGACGCGATGGACACCGCTTCCGACTGTATATAATCCAGGTTCTTCTGCTCACTGGTTATAATTTGAAAGGACTCATCATCCGTCAACTTAAATCCATAGTTGCTCTCTACCTGACTGATCAGAGAATTGCTTAAGTCACGGTACGACTTCTTCACCGTACCGTCGCCATTCTTGTTGTTGTTCCTGATCTCATTGCAAATCGCGAAAAAAGACGTAAGATCTGACACCCCCTGCTCAGAAATCTCCTCCGAGCGGATGTAAATCGGTGCAATCTTGGCTTTGCCCTCCTGGGCTCGTAACTCAGTCTCTGCCTTATCTATGACAGCGCGGGGAGCCGATATATCGATATCGCTTACCATTCCCGGCGAAAGATCATAGCGGTCCGGTATAGAACCGGAATATACAAGCAGGATCACCGTTACCGCCAGAAGAGCAAGAACGGCAAAAGGAAGATAAGCGGAAAGCTTACGCGGAAACTTGATCATTCAACCGTCCTCCTTTCGACCCTACTATTATAAGCCCTAAGAATGCGTTGTACCAAAGGATTTCTGACAATATCAGCGTCTGATAATGTAACGACCGACAATCCTTCGACATCTGACAGAACCTCACAGGCATCCGTCAGCCCGCTCGTCACGCCGCGCGGCAGGTCGACCTGCGTGATGTCTCCCAACACACAGGCTCTGGCATTCATACCAATTCTCGTCAGAAACATCTTCATTTGCTCAACTGTCGTGTTCTGTGCCTCGTCGAGTACGATAAAAGCGTCATCCAGAGTTCGGCCGCGCATAAATGCCAAAGGAGAAACCTCAATCAGTCCCTTCTCAGAATAGCGGACAAATGCCTCTTCCCCCAACAGCTCGAAAAGCGCATCATAAATAGGCCGCATATATGGATCGACCTTCTCCTGCACGTCTCCGGGAAGAAAGCCCAATCGCTCACCGGCCTCGACAGCCGGTCTCGCTAAAATAATACGCGAGACTTCGCGGTTCTTAAATGCCGCGACAGCCATGGCAACTCCAAGAAAAGTTTTGCCGGTCCCGGCCGGTCCGATGCAGAGGACGACATCGTTGCGGCGCTGCGCGTCAATATAGACCTGCTGACCCAGAGTCTTCGCCCGGATCGCTTTGCCGCGAGGGGTCATCAGGACGGGTCCCGATGCATTTTCGAGAAAATCATCCAGATGGTTCTCCTCGGCCAAACGGCAGAAGTAACGAACAGTATTCAGATCAATATCCTCCTCTTGCGAGGCATAGGCATCCAGGGCGGAAAGGACGTGCTTCGCTTTAGTCAGTCCGCCGGGATTGCCCGTCAGAACCAACGCGCTGCCATCCGTCTCAATCCGAAGATCAAACTCGCGCTCGATACTTTTTATCAGACGTCCGTTTCCGACAAAAAACTCGCGAAGCTTTTCGATCGGTAGTGTTTCCGTTATGCTGCCTGTATCATTCATGTTTGCTCTCCGTCTTCTTTAATTGATGATACTGTCCTCTGGAAGCTTCGATACCGTGATGTTGTCTTCTACCGACAGTGAAAAGACCGATGCTGTGCCAAACTGCTCCAAAAGGCTCGCTATCAGTTTTTCTCCTCTGTTCAGATCCTCTTCACGGTAGATGGCACGGAGTGTGTATATTTCGGTTGCCGGGTATGAATTCCCGTTGATAACAATTTGCGGATTCTTATCGCCCGTATCCCGGATCTCCGTCATTGCAACGATTCTCTCATTGTTGATCCCGATCGCCAGGGCCCCCGAGGCACGGAACTCATTGACCAGCAGAAGAAGCGTTTTCGCAGGAATCGAAGTATCGGTCGGCGTGATCACGAGGGATATACCTTTACCGGTCACATCAGTCAGTCCGGCAAAAACCTCTGCCTTCGCCTTCTCATCCAGAATTGCCTGCAACGCTTCGTTGTCACCGGAAAGCTCTTCACCCATCGAATCGATTAATGCGGCAATCTCTTCATTCTCCTTGGTCAGCGCGTCGTTCTCTCGAATCAAGGCCATCACCTGCTCCTGTAATGCTGCAAGGTCATTCTGTGCGTAAGCCGTTTGACGGTTATTGGCATTGACATCCTTCATCTGAACAGCAATCAGATATCCAAGCAGGAGAAAGCATACGATAGCAACAACAGACAGGGACAAGCGGTTCTTCATTTCTTGTCCTCCTTTAATAGAAAATATACTGCATCAATTGACTTCACGTCATCATAAGCAGGCACAGTGAGCTCCTGAACACCGGTCACGGTAATGGATACTCCGCCGGTAATGCGATACTGAACGTATTCGTCGGCGGATATGATTCCGGCGCAATCCTCCGTGCTGCAGACCGCACTGATGACAAACGGGACAGGATGTCTGGCGTTGTTCACGCGGACCGTAGGGCCAAGACAAGTAATAACGGTAGTATTTACGATCCTCTCACCGTTAACATCGATGGCCTCCGCACCAAGTGACTTAAGCAACTCAACGATGTACAGAATGTCCTGTGAATGAATGATACCTGTTTGTGACGGGTCAGAAGGATCCGAAATGGTCGCGTCATTTAGTGTAATGATTACGCCTGCGCCAGATACTTCGGTCAATCCCGCAATGCGTCTGACGTCAGACAGTTCCAGCGCAAGATCGGAGAAGCCCTGGGCTTTCAGGACATCCTCTGACACGAGGTTTTTTTTACCGGCAAGTTCTGTGTTCTCCGCTTTAAGAACAGCGTTCTCCTCCGTCAAGGAATCAATTTGAGATTTGTAGGTGGAAAGCCTTAAATTCAATGCTGAGTTCTGCTCTCTGGATTCGATATATGACTTGATCGTTATCGAAATAGTCATACCAAACAAGACCAACAGTACAGCCAGTAAAACCGAGCTGATTCGACTGCGATGAAGTACCGGGGAAGACTTCTCTTCCTCTTGCTGATCATTTCTATCGAACTCTTCATCTCTATTCATCATCATTGTTCTTGCCAATATCCTTATCGACCTGTCTCGTTCCTGAGAACCTCAATCAGATCTAAATAATATGATGGTAGCTCAGATTGTACGAATATATCCTTACCCGTGACCGGGTGCACAAACGATAATTCCTTGCTATGAAGAGCCTGTCCGGCAAGTCCGTAGGCTGGGCGTCTTCCTGCATACATCGGATCTCCGATTGCGGGATGGCCGATGTAAGACATATGAGACCGAATCTGATGTGTTCGTCCCGTCTCCAAAACAAGTGATATATCCGTTGCTGACGGGAATCTCTCGACCACCTCAAAATGCGTAACAGAAGGCTTGCCGGAAGAAGTTACACTCATCCTTCTTCGATCACCCGTCGAGCGGCCGATCGGTGCATCAATCGTGCCCTTATCAGCCTGTACATTACCATAAACAAGACAGCGATACTTTCTTACGACATCATGAGCGGCAATCATCCTGGCCATCTTTTCGTGAATTTCATTGTTCTTAACGACGATCAGCAGGCCTGAGGTATCCTTATCGATTCGATGTATGATCCCCGGTCGAATCACTCCGTTGATGTCTGACAGTTCTCCTCTGCAGTAATACAAAAGAGCGTTGACCAAAGTGCCGGAATGATGGCCGGGAGCCGGGTGGACGACCATTCCCTGTGGCTTATTGACAACAAGAAGATACTCATCCTCATATGCAATATCCAACGCTATTTGTTCAGGTAGAATACTTGTTAAAACAGGGTCCGGAATATCGACTTCGATCCGATCATCCGCGCGGACCTTGAATGAGGCCTTGATCATCGTTCCATTCACCCTTACTCGTCCCTCCGCGATTAAGTTGGATGCATAAGAGCGAGAAATGCCCTCCATCTCAGAAGCGAGAAAAGCATCGATACGGGATCCCGAGACCGTTGCAAGAATTGCTTTGATCATGTTACCTTCTTATCCTCCGTGTCTGACGCAAAAACTGCCTCGTCCTTATCCTGTGCATCATCACTCTTCGCCGCCATTATCCTTTTGTCCAAAAAAATCAAAATGGATAACATGATCGACCCTACAACAATACACATATCAGCAAAATTAAAAATAGGAAATACGTAAGAGCCAAAGCGGAACATCAGAAAATCAAGAACAGACCCCAAACGAATACGGTCGATCATGTTTCCAATCGTGCCCGCCGTGACTAGCGCAAGAGCTAAGCGGATTAGTTCATAATGCTTACCTCTCAAACGAATCAGGATGATAAGTAAAATAACAGAAACGATGAATGATATGGCCGTCAGGACATATATCCCCCAGCTTTGCTCGGCAAAAAGGCTGAACGCGCCGCCATTATTCATCACATTCGTAAGCGAGAAGAAACCCTCGATAATCGGACGAACCTCCATAAATTGGATATTCTGGTTGATTACAAACTTGAATATTTGGTCCAGAATAATAAGTATGACAATGAGAATGTACAACATTAAGATGATTCCTTTCGCAATTTAATCTTCGTATATGCGGATCCGTTCGATATAAAGGCACTTACCACTGGTCATTTCAAGTTCGGCATGAATGGCATTTATCATCGCCGGTCCTTCTGCTGTCAGATATTGGGCCGGCAGACGGTCGACAAAACGTCGTAGCGATACTTCGATATCCATACCAAGAACACTGTTGACGGCGCCTGTCATCCCCACGTCAGAAATATGACCAGTTCCGCGTTCCAGAATTCTCTCATCGGCAGTCTGTACATGCGTATGAGTCCCTGCTACGACCGAGACCCGGCCATCCAAGTAGTAACCGATCGCCTGCTTCTCAGAGCTCGCTTCTGCATGAAAATCTAAAAGTACCAGCTTCGTGTCATACTTGGACTTATACGTCTCTAATAACTGATCGGCACAGCGAAACGGAGAGTCACACGGGTCCATATCGACCTGTCCCATGACATTCAGAACCAGCAGTCTGCCCTTCTCCTTCGCGTCGAAAAGCACATGGTCATATCCCGGCCAGGCGGGTGAGACATTTGACGGACGCACTACCTGCTTCTCTGACTCCAGAAACCGCATGGCATCCGGTCTCGCAAAAGTATGGTTGCCTAAGGTAATCACATCAACACCGCAGCTTTGCAGATCCCGTATAATCGATAAAGACACGCCCAGACCGGCGGCAGAATTCTCAGCGTTTGCTATACAGACATCCGTATGATACCGATTGCGAAGATCCTTTAGTTGGGACTTGAGAATCCTCCGACCGGGCTGGCCGACAATGTCTCCAATAAATAAAATATTCAAAAACAACCTCGATTCCTGAAAACACAATATATACCTGGTTATTTTACCATAAAAAAGGCGTTCTATTCGAGAATTTCCACTCCCGGACAAAACGCCTTTAATTTGGTTCGTACTCTTTTCGAAGCCGATTACTTCGCGTAATCGGATGCTCTTGTTTCACGGATTATATTGACCTTAATCTGACCCGGATAGTCAAGCTCTTCTTCAATTTTTTTGCATATCTCTCTGGCTTTCAGAATCATGTCCGGATCCGAAACGAGTTCCGGAATGACCATGACGCGAATCTCGCGTCCCGCTTGAATCGCGTAGGACTTCTCGACGCCTTCAAAACTTGTCGCAATCTCCTCGAGCTTCTGGATTCTCTTGATGTATGTCTCAAGGTTCTCCCGTCTTGCTCCGGGTCTTGCAGCCGAAATCGCGTCTGCCGCGGCAACCAGAACGGCAATTAATGTCTCAGGCTCTACATCGCCATGATGTGCCTGGATGGCGTTGATGACCTCGTTCGATTCTTTATATCGACGAGCAATATCAGCACCTAATTCAATGTGCGAGCCTTCCATTTCAAAATCGGCAGATTTGCCGATATCATGCAGAAGTCCGCATCGCTTAGCCATGGTAACATCGAGTCCAAGCTCAGATGCCATCATCCCGGTAAGCCAGCAAACCTCAATGGAATGCTGTAAAACATTCTGACCATAGCTTGTGCGGTAACGAAGTCTGCCGAGATAACGAATAATCTCCGGATGCAGTCCTACGATACCTGTATCAAAAGCCGCTCTTTCACCCTCTTGCTTGATCGTCTGCGCAACTTCCTTCTTGGCTTTCTGCGCCATCTCTTCGATCCTAGCCGGATGAATTCGTCCGTCAACGATGAGCTTCTCAATAGTCAGTCTTGCGATCTCTCTTCGGATCGGGTCAAAGCTGGACAAGATCACGGCTTCCGGTGTGTCGTCAATAATGAGATCGACACCGGTAATCGTCTCGATCGCACGGATATTTCTTCCCTCACGACCGATGATTCTACCCTTCATGTCATCATTCGGAAGAGAAACGACCGATACGGTCACTTCCGAAACATAATCCGATGCATAACGTTGTATCGAACTAACGATGATTTCCTTGGCTTTCCTGTCTGCTTCTTCCTTGGTCTGATCCTCCATCTGCTTCAGAAGTCCAGCCATGTCATGACTGTACTCTAACCTTGCCTGTTCTAGGACAAGATTTCTTGCGTCCTCCACCGTAAGGCTGGAAATACGCTCGAGTTCAACGACTTTCTGCTTCTCGAGTTCACGTGCACGTTCTTCCATAGCAAGGACATCACTTACACGCGAGTCCAATGCGTCTTCCTTCAGCTCGAGATTCTCAAGTTTCTTGTCAAGCGCCTCTTCCTTCTGATCGATTCTGTGGCGCTCTTTTGTCAGATCGGCCTTCCTCTCACGTACATCACGCTCAAGTTCAACCTTTGCCTTGGTAATCTCCTCTTTGGCTTGCAATAATAGCTCACGCTTGCGACTCTCGGCACTCTTCTGAGCTTCTCCGACGAGTTTTTCTGCATCTGCTTCCGCCTTGACGATATCTTCTTGTAGTTTCTTCTGCCTCGCGGATAACCCGTTACGGAAAAAGAGAGCTACGATAACACCGGCAATCGCTGCACCAATCAGAAGACCGGCGATTAAATAGAATAACCAGTCTATGGTACTCACCCCCAATATTTAGTTTTCAAGTTACAATATCTTGTACAAATTTGTTAATTAGCACGAAACCATTGTAATAATTCTATGCTTAGAATGTCAACTCTTTTGTTGGTTTGAACCTCAAACTTTTATCAAATATTCGACATTTTGCATAAAAACTTAGATATTCGCAATTTATGGGGATGTCCGTCCCGATTTCATCTAACATGATTCATTCTCTTTGGATCAGATAAAGCCCACAGCAGATATATATCATTCCTTTATAATCATAACTACCCGTCAAACGAGTGGTATGCTCGAAGCTATAAGAGCTTTTCACTTGCCTGCATCTAAAAGCGCTGGTTTTACACTTTCGTTCAAGCCTCTATAGTCATTTGTGGGTCGGGCATTTGTGTCGGTATCACTTTCTTGCGTGATGCAATATTGTAGCAATCGCGGGTCGGGCACGTCGCGTAAAAGGACTCTTGTCATACTTGTTGCCCGAACGGATCCTTGTAATCAATTTGTGAGCGGTGATATTGATATGCCCGATGGAAATATGCCTAGGGACAACACATAATTGTATATACTAAAATAAATGGAAAAGGACTTCCTCCATTGTATTTATCTTTGTAATATAGCGTCATATCTTACTGTTACATGCTAACTCATGCGAAAACGGCTGATTCTATAGGGTACTGATGATAATCATTGCTTAGAAATGCATTATCAAAAACACTAACACATACTAAATCGACATTTTTAGAGATTTAGTATGTGATCATTGATGAATAACATATCTATTGTTCATTTATTTACATACCAAAAGTCGAGTATCCTTGATTTAGTAGGTAATCATTGAGAGAAAATGGGCTTGAACTTATTTCTTGTGCTTGGAGGCTTCAACAGCTCTACTCTATTACGACTGTTAATCATCTGGCAAAGCCTCTTGCCCGGGGGCTGTTACAAAATGAACTGTCAAGTTCAGGATGCAGTAGCCTCTGTTATTTACCTGCGTCTAAAGGCGCTGGCTTATCACATTCGTTCAATCATTTACAGCAATTACCGGTTTGGAATTTGTGATCGTATCTCATTATTGCGTGACGGAATACTGCAGAAACGGCCGGTTTGGGATTGCTAGCAGTAGCTCCCCCTTGCGTGATTCATTACAGCAGCTACGGTCGGTTTAACTTGTCCCATTAAGAGGCGCAGTACTTGCTGGACCTTATAAATGCTTTCGTACTGTTTTTGCGCGTTAGTAGATATCTTCAATAAAGTTATTATAGGGGCATCACATAGATATACATACAAAAAAGCAAAAAATAGAATTCTCGTATGTTGATTATTTTAAAAAAAAATATTGTCACATTTTATCACACTCTTATAATATATATTGTTTTTTCAATGATTTTAATAATATTCATTGATATTATATTGACTCGCAAACTCTGATACCTACTAATTCTACATTATTGACGATTTAGTAGGTAATCATTGATATATAACAACTTTATTACTCATTGATGCACATACGCAATCGTCTGTTTGCGATGATTGCGTGGGTAATCATTGATAAATAACATCTTTATTGCTCATGGATGCACATACGCA
>CAZOFY010000054.1:4307-15900 GCA_964579245.1 uncultured Mageeibacillus sp. | reverse complement strand
GCCAGCAAGGTTGTGCACACTCGACTTACCATATCAAGAGCTACTCCTACATACTTGTTCACTGTCAAATATCATGGATTATAACGATGTCATAATAGTTAATAACCCGAATCAGAACTCTCGTCTCATCACCATCGCTATCCGCTTGATGCCCTCCCGCACCTGTTCCTGCGTCGCGAAGGAGAAATTGATCCGCAACGTGTTCTGATGGCCTCCGTTCGGAAAGAAGGACCCGCCGGGAACGAAGGCGACCTTCTCCTTCAGGCATTCGACAAGAAGTTCCTTTGCGTCGATGTGCTCCGGTAGCGTAACCCAGGCGAAGAGGCCGCCGGATGGCCTCGTGTAACGCACACCCTTAGGAAAGTATTCATCCATGACTTGCAGCATTATGTCACGCTTCGCGCGATAATCCTCGCGTATCTTATCGATATGGCTATCGATGTCAAAGCTCTTCAAGTACTCGGCGATCTCATATTGCCCTATGGTATTGCACTGCAGATCAGTGCCCTGCTTGACCAACACGTATTTATCAATCAGCTCGCGGTTGCCGGCGATCCAGCCAATACGGTAACCGGGGCAGAAGATCTTCGAAAAGGTACCCAGACACAGTACATTGCCGATGCTATCGAAGGAAGCGGCGGAGGGAAGGGCGTCGCCCTCGAAGCGTAGCTCTCCATAAGGATTGTCTTCCAAAACGACGATGTTATATCTTGTCGCTATCGAGACAAGCGCTTTCTTGCGCTCGAGGCTCCACGTACGGCCTGTGGGATTCTGGAACTCAGGGATCGTATAAATCAGCTTGACGCGCGATTCGGTCGATAGGATCTTTTCGAGTTCCTCCGGAATCATGCCGTCATCGTCCGTCGGTACCTCGATAAAGCGGCAGCCAAAGAGGCGAAAAGCGCTCAAGGCGGCAAGGTACGTCGGGCTCTCGCACAACACAATGTCGTCTTCGTCCAGAAAAACCTTTCCGGTCAGGTCGATCGCCTGTTGTGAGCCGTGCGTCAGCAGGATCTCATCCTCGCTGAAACGCGTCCCGAGGCGTCGGTTCATACGGTCGGCGACCCAGCGGCGCAAGGGGGCATAGCCTTCTGTTGTGGTATATTGCAAAGCCTCCCGGCCTGACTCGCTCAGGACGGATTGGCAGGCGGTCTTGATGTCCTCGATTGGGAAAAGATCAGGGGAAGGGAGTCCGCCTGAAAAAGATATGATGTCGGGACTTTGGGTCAGCTTCAAGAGTTCACGGATCTCGGATGTGCGCACCTGCTGCATCCTTTTTGCGTATGAATATTGCATGGCAGTTCTCCTTTTAGCATTTTCGGGTCGAAAAAGTCCGTCCGGGATATTTTCGCCCGTACGATTGCGGTCATGTATTCTCGAAAAACAGGAATCTTTCAGATAATGGGACTGAACTCGATTCCGTATAAAGGTGACAGGCTCCTTTGCTCCTGTACAGCCTCGTCGACGGCCGAACAGAGTCGCCGGATTCCTTCGGGAATTTCGGTCATTGAGGCGCCCGTGAAATTTAACCGCAGCTCACCGGTTGGTCGATTGTCCAGATAGAAGGCATAGCCGGGAACGAACGCGACGCCTTTTTCAGCGGCTTTCTTGACAAGCAGGTTGATATCTATGTCCCGGGGTAAGGTCATCCAAATGTAATACCCTCCGCTCGGCCGGTTCCAGGATGACCCGGTCGGCGCAAAACGCTCCAGGGAGTCCGCCATCAGATTCCGTTTTTGTCGGTATTCGTTGCGCATTTTCTCGATATGAGAAACGAAATCCCGTCCGAGGAACGGTTCGAGCACCCATTGAGAGAGGCTGGCAGAGTGGAGATCCATCGTTTGTTTGGCGGAGACGCACCTCTGAATGAGTCGCTTGTGGGCAACCATCCAGCCGATCCGGAGTCCGGAATAGACAGCTTTTGAGAAGGTGCTCAGATAGATGACGTAACCCTCCGTATCCATCGATTTTAACGTTGGCGGCGGGGTGCCCTCATAACAGAGCTCTCCGTATGCGTCATCCTCCAATATCAGCGTCCGGTAACGATTTGCCAGAGAGATCAGCTCGCGTCTCCTGGACAGCGACATGTCGGTACCGGTCGGGTTCTGATGTGTCGGCATCGTGTAAATGAGCTTGGGACGATGCCTCTGAAGGACTTCCTCGAGCAGGTCGGTCCGCATACCGTCTCCGTCAAGCGGAATACCAATCACACGTGCCCCCGCAGCTCGAAAAGCAGTGATCGCAGGAAAGTAGGAGGGATCCTCCGCGACTACAACATCGCCCGGATCAATAAGAACGCGGGATAGAACATCGATGCCCTGCTGTGATCCGGAAACGACCATGACCTCTTCCGGATCGGCCGACACACCGCGGCGCTGCATCATCTGACAGAGCTTGACGCGAAAGGAGCGGAAGCCCTCAGTCGGTGCGTGAAGAAGACCGCGCATATCCTTCTCTTCTAGGATCTTCTTCTCGACCCCTCGAAAAATCTCGAGCGGCCCGGAGTCAGCCGAGGCGATCCCGGTTGCGAAGGTAATAATATCCTTGCGATTGGCGAGTGTCAGGAGGTCCTTAAGTATATGGGACTCGAATGCGGCGGACGAGGTGCTGAAGAGCTGCTGCCACGGCGGTTCATTGGCTCTGGGGATCGCGGCCGCGGGCGTCTCGCTGATACTGTCTCCGGCGCAGACAATGGTACCCCGACCGACGTGCGAAGCAATCAGGCCGTCCGCCTTAAGCTCGCGATAGGCATTAAGGACAGTCGTCCGATTGACTCCCAGAAGCTCGGCAAGCTTTCTCTCGGGCGGAAGTACGTCTCCGGAAACCATCTCTCCAAGCCGTATCTGCCGCTTTACCTGTTCGCAGATCTGGCGGTATGCGGGGATTTTTCTGTCTTTGTCGATCTCAATTCTCATCAGACACCTCCATTGGTTGCAACCAATTTGAGTTTACTGCAGAAATCGGCTTGAGAAAACAACCAATTACAGGAAAAGTGTGAAGCCAATACAAATTGGCTTTCCTATTGTTGGATTAAGCGCGTTTCGCCCGAACGAGCGCAGAAAACCATCCTTCTATGCGGGTCTCGGGAAGTGTTTATACACGAAAACCATCCTTTTATGCGGGTCTCGGGAAGTGTTTATACACGAAAATCATCTTCTATTCGGGTGGTGGGGAAGTGCGTGTTCACGAAAACCATCCTTCGTAATCGAGTAGAGATGTTCAAGACACTAAGCATAGGAAATGGATCCTGAACACATATTTGCTCATTGAGACATAATCGAAAGTGTTAAGCCAGCGCCTTGAGACGCGGACAAGTAACAAGAGCCTATAGTCCTTGAGCAAACCTGCTTTTTGACGGGTGGTTATGTTCCAATACGATCCGGTTCGCACTTGTCAAACAACAGGCGAATCGCTACTCTAAGGAAAGATAATGAGGAGGGATGCAAGGATGGACAGTTTGTTTTTGCCCGAAGCGATCCTTTTGGATCTGGATGATACGATCCTGTCATTCAGCGCAGGAGCTGAAGAGGCCTGGGAGACGGTTTGCCGTCATTTCTGTGAGCGTGCACCGGTTCCCTTTTCAACCGAAGAATTGTACTTGCGTGTTCTTGACAGCCGCCAGCGGTACTGGAGTGATCCGGATCGTCATAAATCAGGCCGGGAACATATCAATCAGGCTCGGCGTGAGATTATGCGTTTCGCTTTGGCGAAATTGGACTTTGTTGATTCCTCCGCATCAGATGAGGCGGCTGACGAGTATTCTGATATCCGTGAGGCATCGATGCATCTTTTCGATGGAGCCGACGAAGCACTTTCGGATTTTCGGAAAATGGGCATACGGCTGGGGCTGCTGACGAACGGTGGTTCGCTGATTCAGCGTAGAAAACTCGAGAGATTTGATTTGGAGAGATTTTTCGAGGTGATCCTGATCGATCAGGAGGTCGGTGTAAGTAAGCCGGATCCGGCAATATACCGTATGGCCCTTCATCAGATGCGGTTGTCCGCAGGAGAAGTGATGATGGTTGGTGACAATCTGGAGTGGGATATAGGGGGCGCACAGTCGGCAGGAATCTTTGCCGTTTGGAATGATTATCTGAAAGTTGGTCTGCCGCCTGCATCGATTGTTGTTCCGGATTTCACGGTCACGTCCATCCGGGAACTGGCGACAATCCTGAAGAACGTTACCTAATTCGTTCTGATATAGGAAAACAAACGCCGTGGTTTACGAATCGGCTGGCTGTCTGTTTTTTTGACTATAGTCAGTTGAGCGCCAACAAGCGAAAAAAGAAACCACCTGTTATGCGGGTGGTGTGCAAGAGGCTATATTCCAAAATCACCCTTTGTAATCGAGTAGAGTGGATCAAGACCCTAAGCATAGGAACTGGATCCGAAAGACATTATCTCTCAATGATTACCCACGCAATCGGCGCAAACAGACGATTGCGTATGTGCATCTATGAGCAATAACAACATTATTTGTCATTGAAAATCATTAGCATGATACAGAGACATCTGTATCATGCATTAGAGTGCAGAAAAGAGGGGTAGTACGCTTTATCTTATCAATAAATATCATAAGAAAAGTATATCTTTTGCCTTTTTTAAATGCATAATGAACCGATTCCCGTGGGGTTCTTTTTCGATGAATGACATCATACACACTACTTTGTTTAAGCGTACGAGAGGCCTTTTAAGGGCAGCAAGTCATACACGAGGATCTATAAGGCATCTGTAGGCGGCGCAGTATGTTGCACAAGGGTCCCTTTAATGGACATGCCAAAGCGGAAATTGATGTAGAGGCTTTTCACAAGGCTTATAACCAACAGGCGTTGGCTTTTCACAAGGGCTTATAGCCTTAAAGAGCCGGCAAGTCACAAGGGCTTGTAGCAATTGTGAATACCAACCGTTTGACGAGTGTATATGTTTAACTGTGGGAGATTACTAATCCGGTTTGTCGTTCTTTTCGATCCGGTTCAGCATCTTGACGGTAGCCTTGATGGCGGAGGCGGTCTGATCGGAATCAAGGCCGCGGGTCTTGAATTCACTGCCGTTCCTCCAGGTGATGATTGTTTCAACAAGGGCACTGGTACGTCCACCGGGCGGAATCGTGACGACATAGTCGATGAGCTCGGGTAATTCTTTGCCAATCTTGCAGTAGATGTCTGACACGGCTTTCATGAAAGCATCGTACTGGCCGTCTCCGGTCGCGGTCTCCTCATAAAGCTGCCCGTCGATTTCGATAGCCAGCGTGGCGACGGGGCGCAGCTCCTTCGCCTTGCACAGATAGAAGTTCTTAATCAGGACCTTGTCTTTCTCTTCGTCGCTCCCCAACACGTCAGAAATGATATAGGGTAATTCCTCGGTTGTAACACTCTCCTTGCGATCTCCGAGCTCAACGATCCGGGCGGTCACCTTTGCCAGTGATTCCTTATCGAGAACAACGCCGAGTTCCTCCAGGTTCCTGGCGACGCTCGCCTTGCCGGAAGTCTTACCAAGCGCGTACTTGCGGGAGCGTCCGAATCTCTCGGGCATCAGGGCGTTACAGTATAGACTGCCCTTTGCGTCGCCGTCGGCATGGACGCCGCAGGTCTGGGTAAAGACATTATCGCCGATGACCGGCTTGTTCGCGGGAATACGTATGCCGGAGAAAGCCTCGACAATTTTGCTGACCTTGTTGAGCTTTGACTCGTCGACCTGAAAACTGGCCTCCTGATAATGATCGGACAGGACGCCGACGATTGAGGAAAGGGCCGTATTTCCTGTGCGTTCTCCGAGTCCGTTGACCGTCGTATGGATCCCCGAGCAACCTGCCTTGACGGCCATTAGAGTGTTAGCTACCGCCAGATCATAATCGTTGTGGGCATGAAAGTCAAAGCGAAGCGTCGGCCAGGTTTGTGTCATGTATTTGGTGTATTCATAGGTGATATCCGGAGTCAGGATGCCCAGCGTGTCGGGGAGCATGAAGCGATTAACAGGGCGTGTGGAAAAATAATCGACCATGCTTTTAATGTAGTCCCGGGATTCCTTCATTCCGTTTGACCAATCCTCGAGGTACAAATTAACACAGAGACCCTTCGATACGGCATAGTCGATGACGGCGTCTATATCTCTCTGATGTTCCTGCGGGGTCTTGCGCAACTGATTGGTGACATGAAGCAGAGACCCCTTACACAGAAGATTCAGGACGCGAACTCCCGTTCCGTAGATCCAATCGACGGATTGCTTTCCGTCAACAAAGCCAAGGACTTCGACTCGGTCAAGAAAACCCTTTTCGGCTGCCCAGGTGGCAATCATTTTGACGCCTCGCTGCTCACCTGAAGATATTCGTGCGGAGCCCACCTCCACGCGATCGACACGAAGTTCTTCAAGAAGCATGCGAGCGATATTAAGCTTCTCATTCTCGGTAAAGGCGACGCCCGGCGTCTGCTCGCCGTCACGCAGAGTCGTGTCCATAATCTCGATTCTCACTGTAAATTTCCTCCTTTTCCGTTCTTGCCTGCAAAAAAAAACTTCCGCCCTGCTAACAGGACGAAAGATAAACTCTCGCTATACCACCTGTACGACATACCAACATACGCGCTCCGGGTAACGGCGGAGAACCGTCGAATCCTAGTCGACAAAAAGTCTTTCGGTCCGAGACTCGGGAGGGATATTCGATGTTCTTCTACCGGAACCGGGCTCGCACTGTCCCCGGATCGCTGTGTCTTTGGAAAGAAATCTACTGTCTCCGTCAAAGTCATATCTATATGTTTGTCACTATACGACAAAAAAAAGGTGCTGTAAAGAGGCTAAGAAAATTTGTGCTTTACGGAATGCCAGCCTAAAGACGACTGTAAACATACAAAACAATACCTGACCGACAGAAGAAACAAGATGTCTTCTTATAAGATCCGCGGCGCTCTCTCCCGGATATAGGTCAAAAAACGTTCCTTCTCCCCGGTCTCTCTGAAAACTTCGAACGGGACTGCGGTGAAAACGGATGGGGTGATCATGATTCGAACCCCGGTCCCTGTGATCCTGACGCTGTGGATATCCGACCACTGCGTTCTTCGCACGCCTGCCGGATAGATCAGAAGAAAGGCCTGATCAAGGAATCGTATATGAGCATTTGCCGGCAAAGCGACATCGTCAAGAATACTTGCTCTGACGATCTTCGTGCTGAAGACGAGAAGGAACAGAAGCAGGAACAAGCCGATGAAGAGAGAGAATACGCCGATCCAGCGAATAGCCGTCGTAACGCCGTAGAAGCTCAAACCCAGACCGGCCAGAATCAGGACCGAGGAGAAAGTCGAGCCGAAGCGGAAGATCCTGCTGCGGAAAAGTGTCTCATACAGCATAGAAGAAATCTCCGACTCCGTCCGAACAAAGCGCAGATCAAAGATAATCTCTTCATCACCCGTTTGCTTACAGATCGATACCTCGTCCGGTGCAAAAACGGTCTGATATGTATACGACAGGTCCTTTCGGGTAAGAAGCACTCCCTTCTCGATCAGATGATACAAGGCGGTCAGCTGCTCTTCGCAGGACAGACAACGGCGCGGGAGCATATACTTCTTCGATGGGGATGTAAAGAAAACAAAGAACGAAGGGTACTCGACCACCATGTGCATGGTGACCCATGAGACGGACACGTCCTCAAAGCTTGTCTGATAGCGCATCTCATCCTCACTGAAAAAGAAGAGGCCCTGATGCTGCTGCGACGGCTCGCTACGAAAAATGGCAAGGCTGTCCTTTAGCATGCTTCTGGTGAGAATCTTGTACTTGTAGCGGTCAAAAAAGACCATTCCAAGAAACAGGATCGAGGCAATAATAAAGAATGTAAGGGTTCCGGCCTGGATGGTACCGCCCATGAGCCGGATCATGAGGAGCATGGTAAAAGATAATAAAAGGATGAACGAGGCAAAAATGCGAAGCATAGAGCTCATTCGACGTACTCCGGGACTCTCCTTCAAACGTCTCATGAAAACTTCCTCAGTAAACGTCTTCACATCCTGCTCGCTATGATTGACCGGCACCTTAAAATCCATATCAATACCCTTCCTGTTATCCACAGAGGTGAAAAATTACGAAAAGAATAAGAAAGACGATGACCAAGAAGGAAAGCAAATCCGGGATCCTGTGCTTTGCACCATTAAATTGATTTCAAGTTACAGCCCAGAGAGAAAGAATTCAATATGATATAGGCAAAAAAACGAAAAAAAAAGAGCAAACAGAATCTTGACAAATTGCTGTCCTTTCAGGGATAAGCATAGATTTCCAAGCAAAATTCAAGTAAACTATACACATAGAGCATAGTGTAGATTCACGAGTTTTCGATAGCCGGATCGGCATGGCGCAAACAGGTGGACTTTATGGTAAAGAGGCATCCCGCATCGCGGAAGAATCTGAGCACGATTCTCCTTCTAGCGATTATTATTATCGTGGCAGTGTCCGGGGTAGGCTTCATTTCGTACTATTTTCAGCTGGAAAGCCGCGAAACCAGGGATTTGGCGGTTCTCCGCGCTCAGGGTTCGGCGCTTCTTTTCGAGAGCTATTTTGAGGAAACCTATTATGATGAAGAATCTTCCGGAAGTTCGAACGCCGCTCTGCCGCAGGAAGATTTATTTCACATTGCGTTTTTGAAAGACCGAATGGGCCGATATGACGACATGCATGAGGAGATTCGAAGAAGTTTTGTTCTCATTTACACCGGAGATCGTTATATCGTGTTATCCGACTCGAAGCCGGTCGTAGACGAGGATCATCTTGCCGAGGGTTCCGTGTATCCTCTTGTCGGTAAAAATGGCACAGACCTGCTGGCCGGAAGGACTATCACGAGCGAGCCCGCGCAAACGGACATGTTTTCCGTGCTTGTCCCCATGATCGATGAGTCGGACGGTCGTCTTCAAGCTGTTTTGGGGATCGATTATTCGTCCTCGGCATTGATGGACGATACGTGGGACCATCTGCGGACGCGCACATTCATATTGGTCACAATCATACTTTTCTTTCTGGGTATTTACTATGCTCTTTTGAAGAATGAATCCCTCCGCGAGACCGCTACGAGGCTGCGAGTCAGCGAGAAGCGGTTTCGGGATGTTTTTGAGCAGGCGCCTGTCGGGATTGCTGTTGTATCGAATTTTATGGATATGAAGCGAATGAATCGTGAATTCAGGAGGATACTCGGCCGCTCAGACGAGGACAAATCGAAGGTGGACTGGATACAGGTCACGCACCCGGATGACCTGCAGAAGGATATGCATGAGTTTGAGCGGTTCAAAGCAGGGGAGATCTCCGGCTACTCGCTCGAGAAGCGTTATATCCGGAAAGACGGAAAACCTGTCTGGGTGAATATTCAGGTAAATAGTCTTCAATCTACAATCGAGGAGGACACTAGGGCGGGTATTCCGGAACACGTATGTATCGTTCGGGATATCGGAGAACGTAAGGCAGTAATCGATGCGCTGAGGGAGAGCGAGCGAAGTAAGGCTGTCCTTCTGTCAAATATTCCGGGATTGGCTTTTCGATGCCTGTTTGACAGCGAATGGACGATGCTGTTCTTATCCGATGGATGTAAGGAGCTAACGGGATATTCACCCGAGGAAATGATGAATAACAACAAGGTCAGCTATAACGACATTGTCTCGTCAGATCACCGGGATCCCTTACGGCAGGCTGTAAATAAGGCAATCACTGAGAAGGCCCCTTACCGGACCGAGTATGAGATCATTGCAAAGTCCGGGGAACGGAAATGGGTTTTGGAGATCGGACGCGGAATTTTTTCCGACGAGAATCAGGTCGTAGCTCTGGAGGGGATCGTGATCGATATAACCCGCTCGAAGAGAAATCTGGATAAAATCCAATATATAAATGACCATGATTTCCTGACGGGACTCTATAACCGGAAGTTCTTTGAAGAAGAGAAAGAACGGCTTTCACGCGAGAACATCATTCCTGTCTCTGTTCTGAACGCGGATATCAATGGCGTTCGACTGATTAATGACGCATTTGGACAGGCGCACGGAGATTTCCTGATCCGTAAGACGGCAGAGATTATGCAGAACTGCTGCCGGGAAGGAGAGACTCTCGCGAGGGTTGGCGGTGATGAGTTCAGCATCTTGATGCCGAACGTAGGAAATGAGGAAGCGGAATCCCGGATTGAAGAGATTCTTGTCGCATGTGACATTTATAATCAGTCGACACAACAGCCGGAACAGAAGATCAATCTTACCATTGCGTCGGGAACGAAATCATCATCCGAGCAGACGATCGACGAGGCGGATAAGGAGGCGGACGGCTCGGTCAGAAAGCGCAAGCTTTTTCAGAGAAGCAGTACACAGAGTTCGCTTCTGACATCAATTATGGCAACACTTTATGCCAGAAGCCAGGAGACAGAGGAACACGCCGAGCGTATTGCATCTCTGTGCCGTGAGATCGGCACCGTTCTTGTTTTATCGCAGAAGACCATGGATAATCTGGCCCTCTTTTCAATGTTGCATGATATTGGTAAGATTGGAATCGAAGACAAGATTCTGAATAAGCCCGGCAAGCTGACTGACGAAGAGTGGTTGATCATGAAGAGACATCCGGAGATTGGTTTTCGCATCGTGATGTCGGCACCGGAGTTGGAGGAAATCGCACAATATGTACTGTCGCATCACGAGCGCTGGGATGGTAAGGGATACCCGCGAGGATTGAAGGGTGAAGAGATTCCTCTGATTTCACGTATCCTGTCTGTTGTTGATGCCTATGATGCGATGACGGAAGATCGTGTGTATCGCAAAGCGATGTTGCACGAAGATGCACTTGAGGAGATAAAAAAGAACTCCGGCACGCAATTTGATCCACAGATCGTCGATATCTTCCTGTCGATCGTCGGACCGAAGGAATGCGAGTTACAGCCGGTCTACCGGGAAAATCCATGATGTCGGTATTACAGAAATCAGGAGGTATAGTATGAACAAGTATTTGGGCAAGAAGACTCTATTTCTTTGTTTGGCGCTTACGGGAAGCCTGATTTTGTCGTCCTGTAATCTTTTTCAGGCGGCCCCCACGAAGAAGGCAGCGGGATCAGAAGATATCGAGACCGTTGTGAAAGATTTCCTGGAGGAAGTCAAAGGCGGAGATTTTGCAGATAATGACTTTGAATCAGATCTTCTGGATGATGATTCCGCCAAAGATCTGATACTTGAGAATAAAGACATTCAGGACGCTATGAATCTGGCGTGGGGAAAGATGGATTTCACGATTGAGGAGTCCGAGGGTTCAGAAAAGGATGAAGAGGGCACCTGTGAGGTCCTTGTCACTGTCGTCGATATCGAGGGCATCGTTGAAGAACTGGGAGACGGCTACGATGAAAAGGATCTGGAAAAAGCCATTAAGGCAAAGAAGGCTCCCGTGATTGAGGAGACAGTCAGTCTTGAGCTCACCTTCGATGAAGAGTGGATCATAACCGATGCCTCGGAACTTTTCGATTTGTATGCAAAGCCATTCGAGGACGTTGAGATCGCGTCTGCGACAACAGAGACGACAGACGAAACAACACAAGAGACGACTGATGAGACTACCAAGGAGACGACTAAGGAAACCACTAAGGAAACCACTAAGGAAACCA
>CAZOFY010000054.1:1612-4207 GCA_964579245.1 uncultured Mageeibacillus sp. | reverse complement strand
ACTAAGGAAACCACTAAGGAAACCACTAAGGAAACCAAGACGAATTCTGTGAAAAACCAGGCGATGACACTGGCGTTGTCGTTTGGTGAGTACGAAGGTAGCTATACAGGAGAGGTAAAAGATGGCTTACCAAACGGATTCGGCAGGTTCGACAGCGTAGAGCCGAACGGGGAAGTGTGGTATTACGAGGGCGACTGGGTCAATGGGCACATGGAAGGCCAGGGAGTCACGGCATGGGATGACGGCTGGGTCGAAGAGGGTACCTATGCCAACGATTATTTAAACGGAGAGGGTAAGAAGACTGACAATGGCAAGCCGTACCATGAGGGTACCTTCAAGGACAACGTCGCAAATGGATATGGAACCAGCTACGATTACAACGGAGATATTGTTTTTCAGGGCAACTGGGCGATGGGCTTTATTGATGAGACAGCTGATGAGAAGAAGACACGCCTTGACGCGTATAAGCAGACCTGCTCCGCGATGACCCAAGCCGACATGTATGCCGCTGCCAGCGTCGAGGTGCCCAATAATGCTACATTCAGCGGAACGGTCTTACATGTGTACGAGCCTTCTGAAGGAGAAGACTACTATTGCGACTTTCTTGTATACATCGATGGTGTCGAGAGTGATGATCAGATTGTTATGGTCTACTACAGGTTATCCGTCGGAGAAGCAAGGATAACGGAGGGTCAGACGGTTACCGTTTGGGGGTCCACTCAATACTTATATACTGTAGATTTTGATGATGGCACGTCTGTCTCTGTACCTGTGATCTATACGCGCGGCGTTGAATGATCGACTGTGCGTGAGACTCCGGCAGAAAGTCAAACAATAGGAGAAGGAAAGATACACGGAAGGACATCCGGCTTTGGTTGCTGAGATCTGAATGATTAAAAGAGAAGGACATCCGGCTCTAGTAATGAGCCAGGTGTCCTTCTTTTTTTGCTTTTTTCTCGCAAAAAGCAAAGAGAAACACGCCGAGAACCAGATAGCCAACCGATACAAGGATTGCCTGCAACAAGACGTCCGGAGGAATCGTGAAGCCTGAAGAGCCGTGCGCCCCCGACTCGAAGATACCCGTATGGTGACATATGGAGGATCTCAAGGACACCTTCCGATGCCTCGTCAGACAAATTCTGCGCGATATCCTGGAAAAAGAAGAGCGCGAGGATCGTCAGGACATAACCGGTCAGCAGGTGTGAAAGTCCATTGTGGAAATCTGAGGAGCCTCCCGCCAGACCGCGGTATCCGAGAAAAAGAAGAACAAACAGCAGGACGATCGAAACCACGCTGATCAGGGAGTTCAGCCAATACCGCTTCAGCAGAGCCCACTCCTTAAAGAAAACAGCCTGAAACAAAGCTTTCATACACACTCTCCTTCTTCGTGGATGACCGATAAGAAAATATCTTCAAACGGGAGATCATCCTTTTGAATACTTTCCACACATACCTCTTCCTCTCGAAAAACATCCAGAAAACGGAACAGCTGCCGCGGCTCCGGCAGCAGGACCGTAATCAGAAGTCCCCCGTCAGGTCCGTCACTGATTTCCGGCTGTGCATCGTAGGCCGAGAGTCTTTCGATGAGGCGCTGCGTCTGCCCGCTAATCGACAGCTTATAAGCCCGACTCCCGAAAAGCCGCTTCAGGGCAGACACCGGACCGTCTGTCAGGACGCGTCCGCGGCTCATAATAATCGCGCGGTCACAGATGTTTTCGACCAGCTGCATATCATGTGTCGTAACAAGGACAGCTTTGTTCTCAGATCTGACGTACTCTGTAAGGAGTCTCCTCATAGCGGCCGTCGACTCGACATCGAGCCCGAGCGTCGGCTCATCCAGGACAATCAGAGGAACGTCCTTCATCATGGCAATACCAAAAGCGAGCTTCTGCTGCATGCCGCGTGAGAGGCTGCCGGCCGGTGTGCCGGACTTTTCACTTAGGCCGAGCAGACTCAGAATCTCGCCGGCCTTAGCCGACGCAGTTTTTCGGGCGATCCCATGAATTCCGGCAAAAAATACGAGGTTTTCTCTGGCGGTGAGCTGCCAGTACATATTGCGGCTTCCTTCGAGAACAGTGCTGACTACTGCATGTGCACCACGGTCCGACATCATCCTCCTTCCAGTAATGGAGACTGTTCCGCCGTCAGGAATGAGAACACCGGAAATCATCTTGACGACACTGGTTTTTCCGGCGCCGTTCGGACCCAGAAGACCTACGATCTCGTTTGGCCGCACAACAAACGAGACATCCTTCACGGCTTCGACGGTACCGCCGCGACCGCGAAAGGTCTTTTGCAGAGACTTTGCTTCGAGAATATTCATGATCTGTACCCTCCCTCAGTTAATGTTCCTTGGCCTGGATTCATCCGTAAGGTCCTCTTCAATCATCATTGCTTCCGACTCCCTCAGCTGATGTTCCCTGGTCTGGCTTCAGGGTAAGGCCTGCCCTTAGGGGAGAGTCAACGGGGAGATTTAGCGGGAGATTCAATTGGGGGTTCAGCGGGAGATTCAGCGGGGGAGAGTCAACCGGGGAGATTCCGTGGGTGAGAGTCCGCCGGGGAGACTCCGTGGGTGATAGTCAATGGGGGAGAGTC
>CAZOFY010000054.1:0-1512 GCA_964579245.1 uncultured Mageeibacillus sp. | reverse complement strand
GTGGGTGAGAGTCCGCCGGGGAGACTCCGTGGGTGATAGTCAATGGGGGAGAGTCCGTGGGTGAGAGTCCGCCGGGGAGACTCCGTGGGTGATAGTCAATGGGGGAGAGTCATCTCGGGCAATTGCGTTTGAAGGAAGATTTGCATCTTTTTCTTGTGGAGATATACTAGAAAGAAAAAAGGCAAGGTGCACTATGATTCCCTCCGCTATCACACAACAATGTTCCGGACTTCTGACCTACGGTATCACGCCGCCGAAAAAGGAGCATACGGAGGAGAAAATCCGTGAAATCTGTCAAGCGCAGAGGGAGCGGATCCGTGCCCTACCGGTCGATGCTCTTATTCTTTACGATATTCAGGATGAGAAGGACAGGATGGATACACAGCGTCCGTTTCCGTTTCTGGAGACCGTGGACCCGCTTGTCTACAGCGAAAACTATTTGCGAGATCTGGAACTGCCAAGAATCATCTATCGTTGTGTCGGCAAGTATTCCCGGGAAGAACTCGAAGCATCTTTAGTCCCTCAACCGTCAAAACGGCAAATGACAGTTTTTGTTGGAGCAGCCTCCTCGAAGAGCTCGGGGTTATCCTTGGCAGAGGCGTACTCGATTGCCGCGGTCCATCAAGAGCAGCTCATTCTTGGCGGCGTCATGATCCCGGAACGACATGCGAAAAAGGGCGATGAGCACCTCCGCGTTGCGGCGAAGACGAGCAACGGATGCCGGTTCTTCGTCTCCCAGGCCATATATAATATCGAGACCGCGAAGGATTTTCTGTCAGATTACGCACTTCATTGCCGCGAGACCGGAGAGGCGCCTGTACCGATCCTTTTTACGCTGACGCCCTGCGGCTCCGAAAAGACGCTGACCTTTATGAAGTGGCTCGGAATTGCAATCCCGCATTGGCTTGAGAATGATTTGATAACGGCGCCGGATATTCTGGACGCATCTCTGGATCTGTCCGAATCGATTTTTAAGGAGCTTTGGTTCTACGCACACAAAAAGGGCATTCCGGTCGGCTGCAACGTCGAGAGCGTCTCGACCAGGAAGGTTGAGATCGAAGCCTCGGTCGAGCTTGTGTCACGCGTCGCCCGGATCATGGGTCGCTGATCACGGGCGGCCGGTTCGAAGAGTACGTCAACACAGCAAATAGAGGGGTTGTCTCAAAAAACTCGAATAAAAAGCACCCGGTAGATTGTACCAAGCGTCCGGCATTTTCTTGTCAATGATTACCCACGCAAACGGCCGCGTGCCCGAGTTGCGTATGTGCGCCGGCCCGTCCGGCGGCGCTTTCTTGTCAATGATTACCCACGAAAACGACCGTTTGCCCGAGTTGCGTATGAGCGCCGGCCGCCGGCGCTCAAATACAGCCTGAACTCGAATTCAGGCCGTTCTAGGCCGTAAAATCTCGTTCCCGAGCCCGCCCGACGGCGCGAAATACGGCCTAGATCCGGGTTTTGGCCGTTCTAGGCCGTAAAATCTCGTTCCCGAGCCCGCCCGACGGCGCGAAATAC
>CAZOFY010000053.1:11066-16733 GCA_964579245.1 uncultured Mageeibacillus sp. | reverse complement strand
AGGCCGTATTTCGCGCCGCCGGACGAGCCGGCGCACCTACCAAAATGCGCTCAACTGCCGATTGAGTATATTTTCATTGACATATAATCTGCATCTTAAATCATTCGTGCCTACTAAAACGCGCCAACGGTCTGATTGAGTATGCTGTCCAAAAAAAACGCGATAATTCGGACCCCGTGTTTTTGCTTTGGCATGGCGGGCTTTCAATTGCGACAAAGGAGGGCCGAATCGGACTCTATTCGTCGCACGAGCTGCCATGTAAATGTGTATTCTCTGCGCACAATTCAATCTGAACAAATTCTTTGTTCCCCTTCTCAGCCCTCTGTACTCGACCCTCGGTCAAATGCTTCGCCTCTTTTATGATCCTTTGCTAATTTCTCGAAGTTTTTTCGATTCATTTCTCACAGATTCGTATTTTGATGCATCATGTTAAAGACTGCCGCTCAAAGACTTCCGCATAAGACTTTGTTTTCTGAAGTGCATCTCCCTATGCCAGACTCTTCGGCAAACCAGGAGAGTCTGCTTTTTGTTATTTTTTAGAGAAACCCCTATTGCTTTGAAATGATTTTTCTGTGATAAGATAAGGATAGTTTATGCTTACATCAGCTTCTCGCGAGCCGGTTTCACGGTTCATACGTCGCGATGTTTTGTCGCGGATTTGATCGGAGCTTATAGGATGAAGAATTTGATACAAGGTACGATTTCGGCGGGAGACGCCCTGATTGATTATGAGATGATCGGCGCGGGAACGCCGGTTCTGATGCTTCATGGCTGGAGCGTAGATCGGGAACTGATGAAGGGCTGTATGGAGCCTGTTTTCGCGAAAATACCGGATAAGTACCGCAGAATCTACCTCGATCTGCCCGGAATGGGCCGCTCAAAGGCCGGACAGTCGATCCAGAACGCCGATCATATGCTTGATGCGATTCTTGCATTCGTCGACCAGATACTTCCCGGGGAAGAGATGATTCTCGCCGGAGAGTCCTTCGGATGCTTTCTCTCACGCGGGTTTCTGGCGAAGCGCCCCGAGTCTGTCATTGGTCTTCTGCTGATCTGTCCGTGCGTTATCCCCGGCGCGATTCCGCGCGATGTCCCGCCCCTTAGGGTTCTCCTTTTGGACGAGGAATTTTTCGCGAAGATTCCGGAGGAAGATAAGAGCGGATTTATGGCGTTCCATGCGGTTCAGACACGCGAGACCTATCAGCGATACAAGGCTGAAATCGAGCCGGCTTTCTCGCGTTATGACAAGGAATTCCTCGAGCATCGGCTCGACGGAGCTTTCACGTACCCGCTCGAGGATATGCCGGTTCCGTTCGATCGACCCGCGTTGATTCTAAGCGGCCGGCAGGATACCAGCGTCGGCTACAAGAATCCGTTCCGTTTGACGGAGGATTATACGAGAGCAACCTTTGCGGCACTTGATATGGCGGGACATAATTTGCAGATTGAGCAGCGGGTGCTTTTCGAGGCTCTGGTTGAGGATCTGCTGAGGCGCGTCGAGGAAGAGGCAAAGTAAACCAACTTGCTGCTACTTGGCGTGCGATTTCTCCTTGCTTTTGAAAAGCTGAGAGTTACTTGCCTATTCTGAGCTTCGCAGCGTCACGAGACTCATCCACATACAATCGGAAATCGCAGCAATCTCCGCCATGCCCCATCGTCTTCGTTCTGGCCCAGACAAGCTTCGGATGCATATTTTCATAGCAAATATCGTCGGAATCGCAGAAGATGGTTGTCAGCTCCGGATAGCCGTACTTGACGCACGCGGACAGGTACGGACAGATGATTGTGTTTCTCGCAAAGCCCTTCTGGCCCGGGACCTTCGGGCTTACGAATCCTGCCTCGATGCCATATATCCGGTCAATCAGCGTGTCAAATATCTTCGGCGCTAAGCGGTACATTCCGGGGAGTTTCATCAGAGCCTGATACACGCGAGCAGACTTCTCCATATCTGACAACGACCATTCCCGACAGATCGCGAATGCCTTTTTACGGTCTCCCTCACGCTCAATCAGAACCTCATAGAAGGCGATACAGGGGAGAATATCGAGTAAATGCTTGCGTTGTTGCCCACGTGCTGTCGGGTAATCGGCAAGTAACGCTAATGTCCGCTCATCTATCCGCGGTAAGAGATGCTTTAATCCGTTCGCGGCAAATTTATCACGCAAACTTTTTGCCAGAAACTTCATCGGTACTCGTTTGATATTGTTCATCCAAACTACATTTCTTGTTCTTAGAACATCGGTCAATCTCATTGGTTCAGATGCCAAACGTCGCCCCAAGCGTCATGCGCAGTGCCCGCTATAGTAATGACGATTATTTCTATCATACACTTCATGCCGGGAAATAGCGTCGATCCCGGCCATATTTTCTTCGTCGACAACCTCTTCTCAACGTTCGTTCTCGCGAGATCTCTCCTCGATCCATTGGATCATCGTATCAATGGCCAGTCGAAGATTCCCGAACTGGCAATGATTCTCGGCATGTTCCGCCGCCGTGAACACACGGCCGGTAAATGATCTGACGTTAATAAGCGCGGCGGCCTGCCGATAGAAGTGCCGGACCTCACAGAAATGATCCTCCGCGCCCGCAAGAAGAAGGAAGTCCTGGCTGACCTCGCCCGAGATCTTCCGCATCGTGAATTTCCGCAATTTCCGAAAATACGCGTACGGACTGCTCACGCCCATGACATGCATGCCGTGATCGATTCCCCAGAACGTGTAGGCGTCTCGCCGCATTTTCATCCTAACGATACCATTGAACACAGGCGCGAGTCGCATGGATGTCATCGACCGAAAAAATACTCAAGTCCCCTACCCCGTCGTGAGCAAACAACATCGAAGAAGTCATACATCGTTCCCCACGCGATCGCTCTGGTGATCCGTTTCTCGCGTGACGCCGCTCTCGGGGCTAGATAACCGCCGAGCGACAGTCCGATCAGGGTGACATCCGAAAGTGAGAGGCTATCCAGTACCGCCGCGACCGGCTTCTCCCACTCATAGGTCATCGGGTATCGATAACGGTGAAGCACCTCTCCCTTTCCGGGTCCCTCGAAGTAATAGAAATCATACCCGGCCTGCGCAAATGTCAAAATCACCGGGATCAGTTCTTCCTTGTAGCAGTCGAATCCGCCCGTCATCAGAATTGTCCCGCGGGATCCTGATGTACCCTGATGCGCGGCGTAGAAAACCGGGAGTGATATTCCGTCATACGCAACCGACTTCTCGACGATGCTACCGTCTGCGAAAAATTCCGCGAAATACGCTCGAAATAGCCGCACCAGCTTCTAGTAGATCTCTTTTTTTTGCGGGTCCGAATAAGGCAGGAAGAAATCTACCGCTCGATAATACATCGCCTGTCGCAAGAGATCTCCAACGACTTCCGCGCGCTCAGCCAAGACCAGAAATTCCCGCTTCCAGTCCGCGAGATCCCGTATGCGTCCGGCCGCCCGGCGCACATCTTCCACCGGAAGATTTCCGAAGGCTACCCATCGATTCATTTGATAGTTGAAGTTCGGTTCGTCATGAAACCGGTAAGTTCCCCGTGTAAATTCCATATATATTCCTCCTTGTGTTTATTGTTTTCTTTTGCTCTCCCGCATCTCTTCCGCAAGGCTCACCGCGTCGACCGGTATCTCCATGTGCGCCGACGTCATCCTCCGATGAAGCTCTCGAAAATACATCCCTTCCTCTTGCACCGCACATTCCCGATACATCCCCTCGTTGAAGGCTTCCCTTGTTGTTGTCCACTCTTGCCGCGCGAAATACCTTGTGGATCTTCTCATCGACAAGCTCTCTCGAACGCCGCACGTGGGCGATCCGTCGATCCCGACAACCCCTACGATCTCATACCCCGCCTTGCGATAATCCTTCATCCGGTTACAGACGTCGCGGGCAATTCTCTTGTATCGCAGACGGGTATACAGAAGAAATGCGGGGAGCATGATTCTGCTCACATGTTCTCGCAAGGTTCCCTTCGACGCGTACGCGAGCCACATCCAAGTTTTGTTGACCCCACCCCACGCATGCTGCTCCGGGCAGGGCATCTGTACAATTCCCACACCTTTATTCATCCACTTGCTGACCACATCTGTCAAAGCACCCGGGCAGAAGGCTCCTCCCAGATATCTCGTATTCTCATTCAAAATGCAGTGCGACAAGAACACGACCTTCTTATGTCTCTCGTCTTTCAGTGTCTCCGTCGGAATCCTTATTCTCCACATGTTCACGTCCTCCTTCATTTTATCGGTTTAGGTGCTAAACTATCGAGCAAAAAAATATCAAATATGCCGGTCCGTGATCTGATTATACGTATCGATATGACGGATCACGATATCGAGCATCTGCCCGAACTTCTCCAGCTCCTGCGGATTAATGTCCTTGACCAGATGCACCATAGACGCGTCCATCTGCCGGTGGAACTCCTCATGCCGCTCGCACGCGAGTATCCCCTTGTCCGTCAGCTCAATCCAGACCTCTTTATAGTTCTTCGTGCTCTTCTCTTTGCGAACATATCCACGAGCGATGAGCTTCGAAACCGTCTGTGACACGGCGCCCTTGGTGATGCCGAAGTATTCGCAGAGCTCCGTTACCGTCTTCCCCTTCCCGGATTCAATTGCCTCGAGCATGTTCAGCTCGGAAGGGTACAGTAAATCCCCGAGGCCCGTATCAAAGGGCATCCTATCTATCTTGCTGTATTCATTCGCCAACTTCGCTATTTTGCCGCGCAGATTGGTGACCCGGACAAATTCTTCTTCACCCATGTAATCAGTTTAGCACCTATACCGTAGAAGCACAAGTCCCTCTTTTCGCGAAAAAAGACACCTGTCTTATCACAAAGAAAAGCAATATCATTTCATCTCGACACGAACCACAACGGGCAGGTCGCTTCGCACTTCCTTGGTCTCTACAACGAGCCCTTCATCGGTAACCTGCCACGAAGGCGTCTCGTCAAATCCGAGCACTGAGACCCCAGAAATGATACCGGTAAAGCCAGCCTTATTGTGATCTCCCGCACGGCCGAGCGACCGGATCAGAAGTTTTCCATCCTCCGGATAGCTCAAGACAATCGCATTGATCGCACCGCCCGTCACGGTAAAGCGTATGTCCTCGCTCGTATAGGTCACCGTCTGCTCCGAGAAATGGCCTTCCTTCACGCGCGTCGGCCCCTCCGCCGACGTCTTCCACACCTTGCTGCCATAGATCGCAGAGCCGTTTACCGACATCCATCGCCCGATTGTCTCCAGAATCTCACGGTCTCCCGTCGCGATCGACCCGTCCGCTCGCGGTCCAACGTTCAGTAAGAGGCACCCGTTCTTGCTGACAATATCAATCAGCGCACACAGGATCTCTTCCGCGGATTTGTATTCGAGCGAGTCGGTGTAGCACCACGAGTTCCGAGCGACCGCCGTGTCCGTCTGAAACACAAACGGCTTCACATCCGCAAACTGCCCGCGCTCCATGTCGACGATCCCCGTTCCGAACATCATCGCGTCGTGCTTATAGGCGATCGCGACCCTTTGCCCTCGCGCCGCCGCCGACGAGTAATAGTATGCGGCCATTTTCGTAAGATAAGGACGGAACGCCTCGTGCTGTATCCACCAATCGAAGTACAGAAGACTCGGTTGATAACGGTCGATGATTTCGCACGTCCGCACGAGCCAGTCCTCCA
>CAZOFY010000053.1:3798-10966 GCA_964579245.1 uncultured Mageeibacillus sp. | reverse complement strand
GCGTTATAGCGCGAGATTTCGCTCTTGTACATCTGAAATCCATCGTGATGCTCGGCGACCTGCACGTAATACTTCGCCCCCGACGCCGCGAAAAGCTCCGCCCACTCCTCCGGGTCGAACTTGTCCGCGGTAAAGAGCGGTATAAAGTCCTTATAGCCGAATTGACTTTGCGGCCCATAGGTCTTCACGTGGTGCTCAAACTCCGGCAGGCCTTCTGTGTACATGCTTCGCGGGTACCACTCATTCGCGTGCTCCGGCACAGTGAAAACACCCCAGTGCACGAAGATTCCGAACTTCGCCTCGCGAAACCAATCCGGAATCGTGAATCGGGACAGGGACTCCCAATTGTCGTGAAAAGGTCCGGCCGCGATTCCCTCATCGATTTTCTGTAAACGTTCTTTCATCGGCTTTTCTCCTTTGAGGCAAGTAATGCGGGATATTTTCATTCGTCATATAGCTTCTCCCAGTATACCATCCGAACCGTCCTTGATCTCTACACCGTTCAGCGAGATTATGATCATGTATTACACCTGTCACACCGGATGGTACTGCTTCATCTGCCTAACCTCACTGACAATCGGTGATTGACGAACCATGTTGTCAGTAGCTTGACTCTATTCATTATGTCCTGATACAATAAATATGTAAGTTGTACTTACGAATTCTAACCGAGATGAGCAGGCGATAAAACGGGTATCCGTTTTGTGGGGCCGGGCCGTTTTGCAAACGGCAACAGCATGCATTTGATGCATCTGTGGGACATAAGATGTTTCGCAGGTGTTTTTTTTATACCTCTGGACATCCTCGTACGACTGAAGTCACGTACAAAAGATCACAATCGTACAATGAGAATGCTGCACAAAAGAATACCCGGAAGCACGATCAATTCTGCCGGATCCTTCTTTTGATGCAGCGAGAATGGAGGAAATCATGTTTATTTCTATGAAGGACGGAGTTAAGAAGTACGGGAAAGGCGAGGCGCAGGTCTTCGCGATGGACAGGGTCGGCCTGGAGATTGAAAGAAGAGAGATTTGCGTAATCCTCGGGCCTTCCGGATCAGGTAAAAGTACACTTCTCAACATGCTCGGGGGGATCGACAGGATGGATTCAGGCACGCTGGCGATTGACGACGTGCGGGTTTCCGATCTCTCGATTCGCGATCTGACGGAGTACAGGAGAAATGACGTAGGCTTCGTTTTTCAATTTTATAATCTGATCCAGGATCTGACCGTTATGGAAAATATTCAAGTGGTATCTGACATCGCCACGCACCCGCTTCCGATCAACGAAGTGATCGAGTCCCTCGGTCTTACCACCCTCGTTCACCGGTTTCCCTCAGAGCTCTCCGGAGGGCAGCAGCAACGGACTGCGATTGCCCGGGCTATCATCAAGAATCCCAAATTGCTGTTGTGCGACGAGCTGACCGGCGCTTTGGATTCGAAATCTTCCAAGGAAGTACTGCAATACATCGAGAAGATTAATCAGACACTCGGTATGACGATTCTGATCATTACGCATAATGCGACAATCAGCCAAATGGCTGACCGGGTCGTCCAGCTTCGCGACGGCAAGGTCGTCAGCAACACGAAGATTACTGAGAAGGTGCGTGCGGAGGATCTTGTCTTATGAAAAATCTAAACAAGCGCTATCGGCGCAACATCAGGCATAGCCTGTCATTTTATTTGTGTGCGTCTCTTTTGACCACATTATCCGTACTGTTTGTTGTTGTCATGTATACTTCGATGGACGCAATCGATACGACATATGCCTCCATCATGAAGGAAGGAAACGTCGAAGATGCCGAATTTCTGACTTTTCTCCCGATTCCGGATACGGAACAGGAAGATCTTGAGGACGCCTTCGATGTAGAGATTGAGAAGATCTCCTATGTGGATATAGAGGAAGACGGGTATGACCTTCGAGTATTCCAGCTGAGTACAGAGCTCAACCGTGTCCAAATCCAGGACGGTACATCCATTTCTGCCTCCGGAGAGATCCTTCTGAATCCGGATTTTGCGATCGCGCACGAGCTTGAGCCCGGAGACGCATTTACGGTCGCCGGCGAATCTTTTCGCGTTGCAGGAACAGCGGTGCGGCCCGACTACATCTACGCACAGAAAAATCCTTCTGATTTCTACGTGGACGATGTCGGGTTCGGACAGGTCACGATGTCGGCAGAAAATTTTGAAATTCTCCCGAACGCTCAGTCGTACTACGCCGTCGTTTTTCACGAAGATAATAGTATTGCCTTCCGAAAAGAAGTGAACCAGTCCTACACGACTCTGCGATATCTCTCGAGCGAGGCGAACAACCGCATTAGTGTCTGCCGCGATATCGGCAAGCAATACGGGCTTATGCTGGCCTGGCTTCTGCCCGTGGTTTTTGGCATGAATACGATGATTGTCGCCGTCGTTCTCGGCAGAAAGATCAAGAGAGAACAGCGACAGATCGGAACATTATTGTCCTTCGGATATCGATCAATTGAGATAGCGAGCCATTATATGTGGTATGCCATCATTCCCGGCATCCTCGGCAGCGTCATTGGCATCCTTCTGTCGCTTTTCCTTGGCTCGTCGCTCGTGACTCTGGTTGCTACCGATTATGAGTCCGTAAACTATCTCGTGCGACCTCACACACCGTCGATCTTTCTTTGCCTGATCATGCCCGCGACTTTGTATGTACTGACGGCCTTTGCCGCCGTGTGGCGATTGATCCGGAAAAATATTACCATCCTTTTGGCCGGTTCCTCCTCGGAAGCAAAAAAACGAGGCCGGGTCTTATCTGCCAGCCGGATGTCTTTTCGCAAGAAATTCACACTCCGCTCTCTTCTCTCCCATAAATCCCGCACGACAGTTGTCATCTTGGGGCTTTTCTTCAGCAGCTTCCTTTGTTCGATCGGATTTGTTTTTGCGGACTCATGGAAGAGCATCATTTCCGAGGGCATGGATCAGGGCGGAACGTATGAATACCAGTACTTCATGAACACCCTTGCCGCCGACGCGAAGGGCGGCGAAGAGGTTCTGACCGCTTCGTTCGAATCCGGCGGGGATCATTCTGTCTTTACCGTAAGCGGCTTGGTCGAGAACCCGGCCTACTACCGCCTGGAGACGAAGTCCGGGGCACCGGTCGATTACGGAAAGTTCTATATGACCACCAACGCGGCGGAGCTTTTCGGGATCCGTGCCGGTGATTCTTTCTCGTTTATCAATCCGGTAACCACTGACTCTCACACCGTCGCAATCGAGGATCTCATCCTCGATAACACGCAATGTGCGGTGTACACGAGCCGAAGCCAGGCGGAGGAACTTCTGGGTTTGCCGGAGGGAAGCTACAATCTCATCCTCTCAGACAAGGCGCTCGGCCTCGATAAAGACCTGGTCCTGCAGGAATTCTCCAAGGAGGATATCCGCAAGCAGCTCGAATTTGGCGTTGAGATTCTGATGAGTATGATTTATCTCATTATAGCCGCAGGAGTGATTCTCTGTGTTGTTACCGTTTATCTGACGGTAAACATGCTGGTCGAGGAGAACCGCGCGAACATCTCCATGCTTAAGGTACTTGGTTACAAGACAAAGGAAATCAACCGGATTCTCTTGAACACGCACCATATCCTCGTGCCGTTCTGCATTGCCGCGGGAATCATAGCTTGTCTTGCGATGAGCTCGCTGATCTTTCGCTCCTTCATCGATGTGTTCAACCTATACATTGAGACATCCGTGACCTTGCCGAGCATCCTCATTATTGCCGTGATTCAGGTCGCCGGCTATGGCCTCGCCCTGGCCTTTCTGAAGCGAAAAGCCTATCGGGTCGATATGGTAGAAAGCTTAAAGGATACTAGAGAGTGAGTTGGTACGTCCTTCTGATGATTATTTTTCTCTTCTCATAACTTGTTTACCAAGCTACCCATAGTACAAAGGACTCATTTTTTTATTCAATTATTATTGACAAACACATCCAAGCGAATTAAACTCTAGTAAAGGTTTACTTTGCTTAAACCAGAGGAGGATCAAATGAAGGATGATATTATGTCCCACGGTGAAATGAAGCTTGCAGAGCTGATCTGGGAGAAGGAGCCGATTCGTTCCGGCGACCTTGTTACCCTCTGCGCTGAGAAGTTTGCATGGAAGAAGCCGACCACATTTACCGTGTTACGCAAGATCTGTGAGATGGGATATTTCACGAACGATAACAGTGTCGTGACCTCCGTGATTAGTCGCGAACAATATGAACAGAAGCAAACACAAGTCTTTGTCGAGAAGAATTTTAACGGTTCATTACCGAAGTTTCTGGCTGCCTTTACCGGACGCAAGAAGATTAGTGATAGCGAGATCGAAGAGATGCTCAAGATGATCCGCGAGTATCCAGAGGGACCCCATGAGTGATTTCATAAGCACTCTGCTCAACATGAGCCTTGTCGGTACCTATTGCATACTTGTTGTCTTACATCTTCGCCTTTTTTTGCGAAAAGCGCCGAAGGTCTTCACGTATATCCTCTGGGGCGTCGTCTTTCTGCGGCTGGCGCTACCAATATTCCCGGAAGCCCCTGTCAGCCTCGTTCCGGATGCGGTTCGAAGCAATTCGCTCTCTTCTTATCTCGCTTCCGCAGACAACGCCGGAATGATTCCCTTCACCGGCATTACCGGATCCGTTTCTCCCATGGCGCAAAGTGCGAACGTAGACAATGGGCCATCTAGTGATACCGGAACCGCTCCGCAGACCGGCAGTCAGTTTTCCATGTCTCAGGAAGTTGCTGATAACAGCGTCTCGCCCCGGTCCGCCACAGCGATATCCATTAATTAAATTGCCTGTATCATTTGGTGCGCAGGCCTTGTTATTTTGACTTCATACAATCTCATCACATACCTTCTCCTGCGCCGTCGCTTGACAGATGCCGTCATGGAGGATGGGGTGTTCATTACGGACAGAATTTCTTCCCCATTTGTTATCGGATTCATCCGTCCGCGCATTTATATGCCGACCGGTCTTACACAGGAGGAAATGTCCTTCATCGTTCTTCATGAAAAAGCTCACCTTCGCAGACGTGATCCCGTGATCAAGCTGTTGGCTTTTCTGATCACAAGCCTTCACTGGTTCAATCCATTCGCTTGGATAGCCTTCCTACTTTTCAGCAGAGATATAGAATTGACCTGTGACGAGAGTGTAGTTCGCAATTTAGGCGAAGCGGAACGCAAAGACTACTCGAAAACACTTCTCTCGATTGCTTCCGGAAGAAGTCTTTTACGTCCGATGCCTCTCGCGTTCGGCGACGGATACCTCAAGGGCCGCATCAAGAACATATTAAATTACCGGAAGCCGGGATTGTGGCTTATAAGTCTTGCTGTTGTGTGTGTCGTGTTCATCTCTGTCGGACTACTTATGAATCCTATACACGCGGAAGAAATTGGAGAGATCATCGAGGACGTCATAGAAACAACGAACAATACGGAGAGTGCCCCAACGTCATTAGAGAGAGAAGTACCGGAGACGTCTGTGTCTTCGGAAATTACAACTGCTCCTTCAGAGTCCACCGCACAAACGGAAAGCACAACACTCCCATCGGAGACCTCAATCCCAACGGAAAGCACAACTGTCTCGCCGGAGACAACGGCTCCCCTGCCCGATAAGAGCAACGGGGAATGGGTAGATTCTTTGTATGGCTGGTCGGCTGAAACACCGGCAGACTCGAACTCCTTTGAGTCGATTTTCACTAAGCAAAACTACAAGGTCTCGAAGATTCCTGCCACAAGTCAGGCTGATGCAGTCTATCAGGCAGTCTACCCGGGCGGAAAGAGTGTTATCACCTGTACTGTTTATCGCAATACAGATCTCTCGTACCGTGCAGTTGACGGCTATATGGTTGAGATGTTCAAGGATTCTCAATCAGTCCCTAGTGAACTTACTCCACTCTACTTTGGGAATCTTAATTATTTCGCCGCGCTCGATCTGCCACATTCTGATAGTGAATTTATTTTTTGCGGTGCTTTGCTTTCAGGCAATATTGTGGTCAAAGTCAATATACCGCTTGATATGAAGGAAATCATTCCTTTTATGCGTGCGATCCAAGAATATGGTTTGGGAGGTCCAGTCGATATTGACGGCCCTATGCCGGAGATGCCCGAAAAAGCCTCTCTGTGTTCGCCGGAAGCATTTGAGGCCATTCTTTTATCGGAGGGCTTCACGGTACGAAAGGGTGAAGATCAAGAAAATGTCTTTCTGGCTGAATCTGCAGATGGGACGGTGAAAGTTGATCTAACTCCAATTTATTCACCAAAGTTTTTGGAATATGGTTTTCTGACAGGCCTATACGATAGCGGACCGACAAATGTTTTGTCTTATCGAGAAACCGAATCGTATCGAAGTGTATGTTACTCTTCAACTTATATCGATGATTTTGGATTATCGCTGGAACAGAATGGGTGGAATTTTCATATCAGCGCTGAGTGGACTGGAGCACCGGAGAAAGAGGCAGAACAACGCGCGCTCGTCGACCGGCTTCTGATGAAACTTTGCTTCGAAAATACAGCTCTAGAATGAGTCTCTTTATCATCCTCATTTGAACTTCACGTCCGCATCATTATACTTTGTCGAATTTTGCTAGAGAATTAAAGAGTCCGATTCAAAAAGATCAAGCACATCACCCGCACACGTCAAACAGGTGATGTGCTCCAGAACTATTGGCCCTTGTTACTTGCCAGTGTCTAAAGTCGCTGGCTTTTACTGATGTGGGCTGAATTTCCCCCCGGTTTCCTCCTATTCAGTGCGGAAACAGCTCACTGAACGCTATTTCGTCGGTGCGAGTTTCTTATCATTGACAATCCTACTCAATCGGCAGTTTTACTCGTTTTGGTAGGTGCGCTGGCGGCCCGGCGCGGGTTTCTTTTCAATGACAAACCTACTAAATCGGCAGTTTAGCGCGTTTTGGTAGGTGCGCCGGCCTCCCGGCGCGGGTTTCTTATCATTGACAAACCTACTCAATCGGCAGTTTAGCGCGTTTTGGTAGGTGCGCCGGCCTCCCGGCGCGGGTTTCTTGTCATTGACAAACCTACTCAATCGACTGATTAGTGCATTTTGGTAGGTGCGCCGGCCTCCCGGCGCGTGTTTCTTGTCATTGATAAACCTACTCAATCGACTGATTAGTGCATTTTGGTAGGTGCGCCGGCCTCCCGGC
>CAZOFY010000053.1:0-3698 GCA_964579245.1 uncultured Mageeibacillus sp. | reverse complement strand
GCAAGTTTCTTATCAATGCGTACTAGCGAAAACCGCCTCAAACCGCCATTTCGCACTTTAACTTAAAAAATGGGTGTTTTTAGTTATTTCCTATGTGCATCATTGACAAACATCGCTTTTACTTTTCATTGATGCACATACCAAAATTTGTATTTCGCCAATTTAGCAGGCGACCAATGATAGATATTGCTTTTAGAATTCTTTACCTCTACTTAACAACTTGAACATCTCTCCTCCTTTTCGAAGAGTGATTTTCTCGTATAACCTCTTGCCCAGCACCCGTACGGCCGGTGGTTTTATTGCGTTCGTTTGCGCTCTGCTGGACTATAGTCAGCGTAAAACCAGGTCACGAATCTCAAGAAGAGGAAGTTCAAACTAAATGTTGGACGTCGAGTCTCGCTGATATGCTCCCTGTCAACTTGACGGGGAGAATATCAGAGCATTTGGAAGTGCACTTCAGATATTGTGACCCTCGAATATTTTGTATTTCACGGCAGAATGCCTGGCTCTCCAGTGCCGAATGCGCTGAGATATAGAGCTTCTCAGCACATTGCTCCAACGCCGGTCTTTTCGCTTCGAAACAGTTTGCGATTGATCTCTTCCGGTCTTATTTGTCTATATTGCATTCTTGTTCTGCTATTCTAATCATTCAACTCCAGCCAGGAAAACTTCCAGAAGCTCATCTACTTCATCATCATCTCCCGCGTAGATATGAACGTACTCGACAAAATCCCCGGATGTCGCTACTTTGTGTGAGAATTCCTCGACATACGCCTTCATCATCGCTGTGAAGTCTTCGTCGCCCATTTTCTCCCGCAATCGGTAGAGAAAAACCTGCCCGAAATTGTATACCGTGTGCACATATGAATTGTCGTCCGGAAAATCATCGTAGGGACGGTTCAGACGCAGTTCATCATCTTCGACATTAAAATCACTCCCACCCATTATCACGTCTTGCATCCTACTGACACGAGACGCCACCTTATCAACGTCTATATACGTTTCCATGTACACATACTCCGCATAGGATGCGAAGGACTCATCCAGCCATGCTTCGTCATACTGATCGTTACCGACAAGGCTATAGAACCATTGATGTGCAATCTCATGGGCGACGACAATGGACAGTGTCTCATCCGGATCCGGATTTGCTTCAAATCCTCTATAAATCAACACAATCGACGGGTACTCCATTCCGCCCGCGAACAGCTCCGTCTGTATGATATCGATCTCCGGATATGGGTAAGATCCGAAGGCATCGTTAAAAGCCTCAATCGATCGGATTCCTGCATCGACAGCAATGTCTGCCCATTCTTTGTCCTCTGTGTAATAGCAATTGACCGCTACACCATCGATTTCATCGGTGACAACTGCAAAGCCCTCGGCGATCACGGCAGAAATATCACGTACATTCGTGGCTGCTACCGACCACTTTCCATCATCGATCTTTGTTTCCTCGCCGGAACAAGCCAGTGTCATATCGGTGGGTAAGTGAAATGTCACATAATAATCAGACACCAGGCTGTAGAAGCACTCTCCCATGTAAACAAACCGATGAGCTACCCAGTCCCCGTCCTCATAGACAGCCAGAACAGGATAGAAATTCGACAGATTATACATATCGTTCATATAACCAAAACGGTCTGGCACTTCTGGTACATAGGAGATAAAGTCCATAGAAATACGACGTGTCTCTCCGGGCTTGATTGGATCCTCCAATTTGACATCAATAACCGAAACATCCTCTTGTGACCGCTCCATCGTCAGTTCTTCGTCATTGTCCTTGTCCCGGATATTGGAGATCTCAGAAATCTTTCCGTCCAAGGAATCTACGAATTCGAAGTCTTTAGTGAATAGACTCGGATAATCTCGAAAACAAAGCGAATCCCAGTCATCCTCACTGTAATTCGTGACATCAACCATCAGCGAACCACCAATCGAGTGTTCGTCGGTGTCAAGCGTCAGATCCATTGTATAAACAGCTCGCTTCGTTTCTTCCGCTTTATCTGTTTTGTTGCTATTTTTTACTGTTTCTTCTTTCTTCGTCTCGTCTGAAGAATCCCGATCTTCGTTCTTCTCGTCAGAAGCGGCAGAGCGATCGTCCTTCGGCAAAAATATCTGGCAACCGGACGGCAGCCATAAAAAAACAGTCAGAAGAACACATAATATGATTTTCGGAAACCGCTTCAAATAAGAGTTTCTTTGAAAAACAGGCATACATTTACCTCTCATGTTTTTTCTTTTATTATGCATACGAAAACAAAAATGGTTGTTTTCGCGAGGAAGATAATATCGCAAAAAGCCTTCGCAACCCGTCTCATTCCGGTCTATTTTACCGCTCATTATTCTTCGTCTGATCCCCGTATGTCCTGCCACAGCCGGCGCATGTTCCCGAATGCACACAGATCACACCGCCGCAATCAACGCAAGTCCATTGTGCTGTTTCTTGCGCAAGGAACGCATCCATACCGTCTTGCCGGATATGCTTAAGATTCTCAAGCGGAGATTCGACAAGCGGATACTCCGAAGTGTATCGCGTCTCTTTCTCCAGGACTTCTTCGCACGGACATTCCGGACATTCATCACAGAAGTCCATTGCGAAGTTTTTTCGCTTATCACACTTCTTGATTGTGCATCGATACCGACAGAAATCCGTCTTCAGCTCATCCGGTCCTCTGCATCCTCTGCAAGGTTTCACGGGATCCACCGCCCTATGACAAATCGTACAATCCAGTCCGCAAGGTGCAATCATTAACGCATCAAACATGGGCTGCCTCCTCAGATTCTTCTATGTATGTCCGGAATGTGTTGATCCGGACTGTCTGCTAAAAAAATATCATTAGACTCATCATACAATAAACCAAGCAAAATTTAAGCGGCCAAGACAAAGCTCTATTCCTATTTTATTGTGATACGCCCGGGCGCTATCGGCAGAAGGATCAGAGCCGTGATTGCTCCCGAAAGGAAAATAATCAGGAAATCCACCGGTGCCAGAAAGAAGAGTTCGTCAAAGAAGAATCCCGTTCCAAAACGATATAGATTCCCGTGGAGTAGAATTTGCTCTCCGATATACATAATGGCAGTAAAGTCATAATGGTTCTCTTTTTCATATACATTCTCCTCAATAATTCAATAACCGTTCGCTAGAAAGCTTCTCCTGATAACAGTAATATAACAGGCTTGCTTTGAGAAGAACATGAAAAATCAATAGTCGCATTTGTATTTATTGCAATTTTACAAGGTTATTTGGGGCGTAAACCGAAGAAAACCCTTGATGCTGCATCAGAACAAAGCGATAGCGGGTGCTGGGCGAAATTTATGCCTTTTGGCCGCAGATAAATAGTACCTAAGAGGTATCCCTTTTGAGGCGAACTCTCAGTAGCGCATTCTTATACTTACAAATTTTTCGGAAAATATCACTGAATTACTGTGTTCTGTTTCCCCATACTATTGCAACAGGCGCTATTTCGCGCCGAGGGTCAGGTCGCGAACGAGAATTTACGGCCTAGAACAGCCGAAACTCGGATTTAGGCCGTATTTCGCGCCGGGGGACGGTCTCGGGAACGAGAATTTACGGCCTAGGAGAGCCGAAACGTGGATTTAGGCCGTATTTCGCGCCGGGGGATGGGCTCGGGAACGAGATTTTACGGCCTAGAACAGCCGAAACTCGGATTTAGGCCGTATTTCTCGCCGGCGGA
>CAZOFY010000052.1:0-16805 GCA_964579245.1 uncultured Mageeibacillus sp. | reverse complement strand
ACTAAATCGTCGAGACTCGGTTTTAAGTATGTGCATCATTGAATAATAAAGAAGTTATTTGTCAATGATTACCTACTAAACAAGCAAAAATGTCGAATTAGTAGGTAACAGAGCTTGCGAAGCAAGATATTTTATCAATGAATACCGTCAAAATCCTTGAGAATCAGTCAATCGGCATGCATTAGCGTGTAAAACAACGTAATGATAGGTCATTTCTTATCATCAATTAACATACGAGAATTCCATTTTCTGCTTTTTAGTATGTATAACTATGTGATGTCCCTATGATGTTTTCAATGAACGATATCTACGACCGCGCCAAAAGAGTACGAAGACCATTATAAGGTCCAGCAAGTAGTACGTCTCTTAAAGGAACAAGTTAAACCGGCCGTTGCTGCAGTACTGTAGCGCTCAATAGGGAGTTGCTGCTAGCAATCCCGAACCGGCCGTTGCTGCTGTGTTACATCACGCAATAAAGAGATACAATCACAAACGCCGAACCGGCATTTGCTGTAAGTCATTGTACGAATGTGATAAGCCAGCGCCTTTATACGCAGGTAAATAATAGAGGCCGCTGCATCCTGAACCTAAAGTTCATTTTGCAACAGCCCTTAATCATGCTTGTCAACAACTTATAAAAACCTACGAATCGTAGCTACACTAGATGTTCCAAAAGATCCTTCCACAACAGAATTTCTGCTGAAGGACGCATGAACGATAGCTCCGTCTCCGATATAGATTGCTACATGGTCTACAACTCCATCCCCAGTGAAATCATAACATACGATGTCTCCGGTCGTAATGTCTGAAGATGAAACCTCAGTTCCCAATGCCGCGATAGATGAAGCAAGGTGAGGAAGAGAAACATTATACTTGTTACTATATATGTAGCTAACAAATCCAGAACAGTCAAATCCACTTGGAGATGCTCCTGCATATACATATGGTACTCCGATAAATGATCGGCAATAGGTAGCTAAATCAGAAGATGGATCGCCTGACGGTGCAGAACCGGATCCGGAGTCAGACGGGGCTTCTGAGGAGGGCGGCGTAGAGGTGTCCCCGCCTCCCGATGACGGAGGAGAAGAGGAAACAAGGGTTGACATAACATAAGAATCAACAACGGTACGATACCATCCATTGCTCGTTTCTGCCACGACTTCAACAGGTGAGCCGAGTGGTAAAGTCTTAATAACTTCATAATCTGTACCCGGGCCATTGCGAACATTAATCTCCCCTACAGCATAGTATGTGCCGGAGGCGGCTGACTCAGTGACCTTCGGCTTAGGCGTTGGTGTAGGTGTAGGCGTAGGCGTAGGAGTCGGCGTCGCGATAAACTCCGTTGATAAAAATCCAGTAAGTACGTATCCAACTTTACCGTCTGCCATGGTAATCTGTGACCAAGAGGATCCTATGCCCGTGCGAATGGCAGAATTTGAATAAGCCATGGTGGAAACAAGCTCACCGCTTACACTTGGGATGGAGCGGACATTCACACCTGATGTATTGACGTATACAGTCGTATAATCATCCGCAAAAACAGAAGGATCCAATAATTCAATCGGAACTCCGCTGTCCGTCGCCGCTTCCGATATAACAAAAGTATTCTGATTAATGGACAGATCAAGAGTGGAAGCAACAGAGGATGTCATGTCAGAAGCTTCTTGTGTTTCTTCAACAGCAGACAAAAGCTTGCTCGAACTTCTGTCAGACAAATCATACATTTCCTGAGATACAGGAACATATTCTGGCAATGAAGAATCGGTATTTGTTGGAATTTGCAAATAAATATCCTGTGTATATCCAACGGAAATAAAAGGTATAGCAGATATAGTGAAAAACGCGCCTAATGCCACAGCAAAAACACGTAAAGCCCCAACCCCTGACAGACGGATACGTGAATTGTTAGTGTATTGGTTGCGTCGATTCTTAAATTGGTTCATTATGCCCCCTGAATGTGTTGGTATTGTTTACAATTATTTCAAAGACAAATTCTGTCGAATTGATAATATTCAGACCACTTATTGTCCCTATTATAGTGCAAATGAACAGAAGAAAAAACCCCTGTCTCTCACTTGTAACATTTGTTCGAAATTGATTTACAATCAAATCTCCCTAAAAGTCCAATGTTTTGTAAACACATTTCAATTTGACACCGTCAAACGCTTAATTTCGTAGAGCAAATTAGTTATATTTTGAAAATCAAACAAATCATCATTTCTTGTATAAAAAGATGCTCGCTTGCGTATCAACACAAGCGAGCATTCAAAATTATATGAACAATCTGTTACAAAGCTTACTCGGCAGTAACTACAGCATCGTCTGCAGGAGCTTCCGCTGGAGCCTCTTCGGTGACCACAACATCAGGTACTTCGATTGCCGCTTCTGTGACCGCAACATCAGGTACTTCAATTGCTACTTCGTCAGCCGCAACATCAGGCACTTCGATTGCCGCTTCTGTGACCGCAACATCAGGTACTTCAATTGCTACTTCGGCAGCCGTTGCCTCAGGTACTTCTATAGCTACTTCGGCAACCGACTGATCCTCAGATACCTCTGGTTCAGCTACAACAGGAGTCTCTTCCGGCTTGATCTCAGGATCAATCGGCTCTACTTCCTTGATGCTAATGCTAATTCTTCTTGCTTCATTATTTACCTCAAGAACGCGTGCGTCGATCTCCATCCCCTCACTCAGAACATCATCCGGCTTGTTCAGACGAACATTGGATATCTGAGAAACATGGCAAAGGGCATCAAGTCCCGGCTCCAGTTCGACAAATGCTCCGAATTGGAACATACGAACAACCTTGCCATGGACAATCGAGCCGACCGGGAATCGATCTTCAATATCATGATACGGATCGTCTTCTGGCTTCTTATAACCAAGAGAAATACGCTTCTTCTCCGGGTCGAAGTCCTTAACGAAAACATGGATCGTCTCGCCTACCTTGACAACCTCTGAAGGGTGGCGAATACGATTCCAAGAAAGCTCAGAAACATGCACCAAACCATCAACACCGCCGATGTCAACAAAAGCTCCGAAATCCGTAAGGCTCCTGACGATACCATCATATTCAGCTCCGGGTACGATTGTGCCCCATACCTCTTCCGCCTTCGCTCTGCGCTCGAGATGAAGAAGAGATCTCCGGGAACCGGAGACACGCAAACGACGCTTATCAGGATCGAACTGTGTAACAAGAATCTGAATTGTCTTGCCCTTGTAAGCATCAAGGTCCTCAATAACATTCATCTCCAACTGCGTGCGGTGAATATAGATATCCACACCACCGAACGTCGCGATAACTCCATCCTTGACAACATTCGTCACCTTAACAGTGACAGGAGTCTTGTTCTCAAATGCTTCTTCGATCTGTGTCTTATATTTGCCAAAATCAACATGAGCCTTCGAGAGTAAAATCTCCTTGCCCATGTCAGAATTCCTTACGCTACGAACATATACTTCAATCTCCTGATGGTTTGCAATTGCATCATCCAGGTCGAAATCCGGATCGTTGGCAAATTCGTGGCGAGGAATCCTTCCTTCAGACTTATCATGGACGTCAACATACACGAATTCATTGTCAGCTGAAGTAATCGCTCCCTTCACAGTAGCGTTCTTTCTCAGCTGAGGAATGTTGTCGATGTAGTCTCCAAAATTGATATCCATTTGCTCCTGATTAGCCATTCCTTCGTTCTCACTCATTGTTCGGATAACCTCCCTGATTATGCTTTCCGGCGTCGACGCACCTGCCGTAATACCAACCTTCACATCTCTCTTACAATCCATCAAAGGAAGGATCATGGAGAGATCATCGGCATTACTGATTAAGTACGTATCTGCGCAGTGACGTTTACAGATTTCAAAAAGCTTCATCGTATTCGAACTGCCTTGTGATCCTATCACTAACATGTAGTCCGATGAAGAGGCAATAGCCTTAGCTTCTCTTTGCCTGTTTTCCGTCGTACTACATATTGTATCAAAAATCTGGTCATTTGCAATTTTATTCTTGATATTTTCACGTATTTTCTTGAATTCACCGGTAGAAAATGTTGTCTGGGAGACAATTATGCTTTTTGAGAGGTCAATTCTCAAATTATTCATTTCTTCTTCATTACTAACGACAATAACATCTTTACTGGCTTCGCCGCATATCCCTTCAACCTCAGGGTGTCCTTTCGAACCGGTAATGATGACAGTTTTTCCCTCTTGATCAGCTTTTTTAACGATACGATGAATTTTCTGGACAAACGGGCAGGTACTGTCAATAATTACGCATGACCTTTCCTTGAGACTCATCATGACATCAGGAGAAACCCCGTGAGCACGAATTAATACTGTGCTTCCCGGCTCAATATCCCCTACACGGTCAACCAAGAGGAAACCCTGAGCTATAAGACCAGAAACCACCGTCTCATTATGAGTAATCGGACCAAGCATATACATAGGCTGCTTACGCTTCGGATCAGCAATACATGCATAGGCAGCCTTTACAGCAGAATCTACACCAAAGCAAAATCCTGACGACTCGGCTAAAAGGATCTGAATCATAAGTCCTTCCTCATTTTTCACTTTTTTCGGGAAGAACTTCTGAAAGATGAGACATGATTGCATCCAGTGTTTGTTCCGGCGTGTTGTATGTCGTATCGATTTCCACGGCATCCGGCATTTTCATCAATGGTGCTATGGATCTCGTTGAGTCCTGCCTGTCTCTGTATAGAATTCCCTCCAGAACTTCATCGTATGTAGCCGGGATCCCCTTCAGTGTCAACTCTTCGAGTCTTCTTCTTGCCCTCTCCTCAGGATCGGCGACGAGAAAAAACTTATACTTCGCCTGCGGAAGAACATGTGAGCCAATATCACGTCCGTCGAGAACAACACTTCTGGCATTGGAAATCTCGCGTTGCATGAAAACCATCTTCTCCCTGACCGGAGATAAAGAAGATATATCTGAAGCGGCCACAGACACCTCAGGCGACCGAATTTCGAGAGATACATCGATACCGTCAAGGAAGACACGCTGCTCACCGTCTTTGAATCGTATGTCAATATCAAGTGTCTTGAGCATTTTTGAAACCTGCTCTTCGTTCTTCGGAGGTATTCCTTCGCGCAGTGCCTTCAAACCGCAGGCACGATACATGGCTCCGGTGTCCAAATACAAAATCCCGAGAATGTGTGATAATGATTTGGCAAGCGTACTCTTCCCTGATCCGGACGGACCGTCAATAGCAATTTGATATGGCTCCATAAAGTATTCCTTTCTTAAACAGCGCGGTGTCCCAAACCAATCGCAATCTCATTCAGGTGAAGAAGCCCGATGCCAAAGAAGCAGCATACGCTTATGTGGTCATCTAGGCGCGCAATCCCGATTTTACCGCCCACATTCAATCCGATGGCTTTTGAGGTGATCTGAGATACGGCCTCTCGAGCCGAGCCTGCCAAAGCGCCTTCTTCACTATGAGTATCACCAATGATTCCCTCGCGTTTGGCAGCTACAACAGTTCGTTCTATAATTTTCGAAACGGAGGTAATAAACTCCCCACCAAAATCAACGGCCGCAACCCGAATATTCTCGGAAGCATATTGCGACTTCAGCTCATGCTCCTCTTCCCGCGAGCTTGTAAGGGCCATTCGGATTGCACAAGACGCGGCCATTTTACTGCTAGGATGTGTGTCTTTCATAAAGTACATCCTTTCTCTTCCAATCAGAGCGGAAGATCTGTCTTTCTGTCTTTGCTTTTATCATATACCTTATACTCATCCCAGAGATGTTCGAGTGCCTCAAAGGTCTGTTCAATATGGTCACGCTTTCGGATACCAAGAGCAACAATCAATGCGTTGATCACGGATAGAGGCGCAACCAGTGAATCAACAAACGAAGCCATATCCGAGGTAGCAAACAGCGCTACATCCGCGTGCTGTGCCAGCGGTGTATCAGACTTATCGGTAATCGCAACAACAGCGGCACCCCGTTCTCTGGCATACTGCATGGATTGGATCGTGCGCATTGAATAGCGGGGGAAGCTGATACCGATCAAAACATCACCGGGGCCGATCGGAAGGATCTGTTCAAAAACCTCGTTCGCACTATTACTGTGGATGTGCCGAACGTCGTCAAACAAGAGCGTAAAATAGAAGTGAAGAAAAGAGGATAAAGGAGAAGAACTCCTGAGTCCCATAATAAAGATTCTCTTCGCCTCAACAATTGTCTCGACCGCCTGGCTGAATGCTTTCGGGTCAATGTTTTCGAGTGTACTCTTTAAATGAGAGATATCGCTTTCCAGAATAGACTGCAGGACTTGTTCGTCATTCGTATATCGCTTGGATGCATTGAGCCGCTGTACGGAAGTCAGCTTTACCTTCAATTCTTCCTGCAATAGTCGCTGGAAATGAGGATAGCCCTCATAACCAAGCTCCATTGTGAAGCGAACGACGGTCGATTCACTGACTTTGGCTTCTTCTCCGATTTTAGCGGCAGTCATGTACGCAGCTCGCTCGTAGTCGGATAAGATAAAACGGGCAATCGCTTTATGTCCCTTACTCATCTTCGGCATTTCCGCCTCTATGTGTTCGACAAGGCTTATATATTTTCTCCCTTTTATGTCTATCTCTTTCTCCGGCATATTCATGCTCCTTTAATCCTTATTCATTTTGGGGTTTCATGTTCATTATACATAGAAAAATCCAAAAGATGCAAAAAAATGAAAGCCTCCTCTCGAAGACTTTCATTTTTGCGAAGAATAAATCTTATACCGGCTGATAGGCCTGATCAACACTTCCGACGGATGAATCTATTTGGTGATGCTCATCAAATCTCTTCTTGAAATACTTTTCTGCAACCTGCGGGAACATAGCCCACGTAAGTACATCCTCAGGTTTCTCAAGATACTGAGCCATCTGTGCCTTTACTTTATCAAGTTCTGGCTCAATGTCATCAGCCGGACGATGTGTAATTCTCTTCTCATCACCAAGAATTTTCTTGATGATATCGTCCTTGATTTCGGCAGGAGTTGAGCCGTACTCTCCCTTTACAACTGCTTTTGATTCCTTAGGGACCATCTTATAGCGCTCACCGGTAATTATGTTCATGACTGCCTGTGTACCGACGATTTGGGAAGAGGGCGTTACGAGCGGCGGATAACCGAAGTCCTCTCGGACTCTCGGAACTTCTTCAAGAACCGCAAGAAGCTGATCCTCTTTTCCGGCCTGCTTCAGCTGCGAGACGAGGTTGCTCAGCATTCCGCCGGGAACCTGATACTTCAAGGCATTAACGTCAACACCAAGAACCTTTGTATTAATAAGACCAGAGGCGATCCATTTTTCACGGATCGTCGTGGCATAGCTGCTTATACCGGAGAGAAGATTCAGATCGAGCCCCGTATCATATTGCGTACCTTTGACGCTGGCAACCATAGGCTCAGTCGCAGGCTGTGACGTACCAAGAGCCAAAGGCGATAAAGCACAATCGATAATGTCAACACCGGCCTCAATTGCCTTCAGATACATCATGGAAGCAACACCGGACGTATAGTGAGAGTGAATCTCCAGAGGCAGAGAGGTAGCCTTTTTTATGGCTGTAACAAGTTCATATGCCTCGTAAGGCAGCAGGAGACCTGACATGTCCTTGATGCAGATTGAATCCGCACCCATTTCTTCCAGTCGTTTGGCATCCGACGCGAACTTCTCCGTGGAATGATATGGGCTTGTCGTATATGCAATCGCAGCCTGAGCTTGCCCGCCTTCGCGATGACATGCCTTCATTGATCTCTCGATATTCCGAAAGTCGTTCAACGCGTCGAAAATACGAATAATGTTGATTCCGTTAGCTATCGATCGCTCGACAAAATAATCGACGACGTCATCCGCATAATGCTTATATCCGAGAAGGTTCTGTCCCCGCAGAAGCATCTGCAGCTTTGTGTTCGGACATGCCGCCCGAATTTTTCTCAATCTCTCCCATGGGTCTTCGTTCAGAAAACGAACACAAGAGTCGAACGTAGCTCCGCCCCAGCACTCCAGAGCGTTATACCCAACCTTATCAAGGTCAGCAAGCATAGGCTCCATTTCTTCAAAAGTCATACGTGTGGCCGCCAGGGATTGATGCGCGTCACGTAAAATGGTTTCGGTTATCTTTACCATAATCGGTGAATTCCTTTCCGCCCTATATCAGGCAAAAGCGACAAGCGTTTCTCCGGCGTTGACAGAGGAGCCTTTTTGAACATAAATCGCGGCAATCGTACCATCAACATGAGCGACAATCTCGTTCTCCATCTTCATCGCTTCGAGAACAAGGAGTATATCTCCGCGTTTAACCGTTTTTCCGACGGAAGCCGTAACGGAAAGAATGGTTCCCGGCATCGGCGCACGAAGCACCTCTCCCTTCGGTTCAGCGGCAGGAGCCTTGGGTGCAGCGGCTGCAACCGGAGCTTGGGCGGAGGGTTTGACTTCGACCGGGGCTGCCTGTGCGGCGGCAACAGGAGTAGATATGGGGGCTGATACTGACTGTGCGGAGGTAGAAGATCCCACATCCTCAACCTCTACTTCATATGCTTTACCATCAACGGTGATCTTATATTTCTTCAGCATGATTGGTTCCTCCGTTTACTTCATTTATTCGCGTTCGCTGATCGGATAGGCGGTTAGCAACATATCTAGAGCACTGATAATTCGGGGACGTGTCGCAGAGGGCAGAATGATTTCATCAATTTGCCCGTATCCGGCAGCAACCTTCGGATCGGAGATCTCTTCTGCATAGGCAGAAACCTTTTCTTCCCTGAACACAGACGGATCCACGGAAGAAGCGATTTGCTCCCGGAACAGAATATTCGCTGCTGTGTCGGCCTTAAGAACCGCAATCTTTGATGTCGGCCATGCATAAACCACATCCGAACCCAACATCTTGCTGTTCATAGCGAGATAACCGGTGCCAATCGCATCTCCTGCCAGAATCGAAATGCGAGGCACGTCTGATTCGCAAAATGCGGAGATCATATCCGCCGCTGCTACAATCATTCCTGACTCCTCAGCCGAGCTTGAGATCGTAAAGCCCTCGGAGTTTGTAAATGTCACAAGAGGTATCATCGAAGATGTGCAAAAACGCACAAACGACGCAGCCTTTTTCGCACCTGCTTCCGATATACGCTCAGCTGCATTCGCGACAAACCCGACGCTTATGCCATCCATTTTTCCAAAAGCAGTGATCGTATCTTCTCCATATGATTCGGATACAGGAAGAATCGTACGTCCGTCAGACACACTTTTTAATACCTCCAAAACAGCGAGTCCGGATGAATCAAAGGAAGCTGCCATCGCGTTCAGAGAGTCATCACACCGGTTGGCATCGTCTGATTGATAAACCTCTCGTGTAACAGTCATCGTATCACCGGACTGCAAAGGAATGTATGTAAGAAGTTCTCTGATTTTATTAAGACAAGCCTCTCCATCCGGAAGAACAAAGGATGCAAGACCTGTTTTCTGAGCGTGTACAGAGGCTCTTCCTATTGAAGAGTCATCAAAGCTCTTTCCTTCTCTTGCCGCAATAATGGACGGGCTATTCATGAACAACAGCGAGCATTCTTCACAGAAAAAGAGGAAATCAAGCTTTGCTGCTATAATTGCAAGACCGCCTGGAACAGGTCCCATGACACCGCCCAAGAGGGGAATGATACCCTTAGCATCCGAGATCGCCGAAAGCAAAGCCCCCAGACCCTCCAGAGCCAGGACTCCCTCTTCGATCCGGGCACCGCCGGAAGACATAAGGAACACAAACGGTGCTCCAGCAGAAACAGCCATGTCGATAGATTTTACGATCTTCATCGCATGTGCCTTGCCAATCGATCCGCCATAAATATCCGGATCCTGGGCGGCGGCAAATACGAGTCTGCCTCCGATCGTTCCATAGCCAATATCCACTCCGTCGCCTTCTACGGGCGGGCGATCGAATACTGTAGAGAACGGACGGGAAACCACCAGATTATCCAGACTGACGAAGCTGTCCGGATCAAATAGTGACTTTAAACGCTGAATACTCTTGGCATCCGTATCCGCATTACCTTGCTTTGCTGTCGCTTTCTCAAAAAACGCAGCCATCTTCTCTGAAGATCCCAAACCAATCACCTCTTCCTTACCAATATGATAGATACCGGGTCAGTAGCGCTACTGATCCGCGGTATGTCCCAAAGAAAACAGATCTTCCGACATCTGATCGATTGATAACTGTCGGGTATCCTTTGTTCCGGCCGCCGTCTCAAGAGAATCCTCAAGATCCCGGATCGTTCCGTACATCATCAGTTCCATTGACGGAAGCTCGGAAACTGACGAAATACCAAATTCCATCAAAAACTGCTGGGTCGTGCGAAAAATGACCGGTCTTCCAGGCGCGTCAAGCGTCCCGCACTCTTCCACCCATCCGCGATCCAGCAGTCGAGATATTATACTATCACTGCTTACACCGCGAACCGACTCGACCTGAGCCCTCGTCACCGGCTGATTGTAAGCTATTACCGAGAGAGTCTCATATGTAGCCTGAGACATCGGCGGTCGGCTCTTTGGACGGAACATTCGGTCAAAAACTGGTCGCAACCTCGGTTTGGTACACATGACGTAGTCGTTCTCAAGTCTTCGAATCAGAAGACCGCCCCAGGGATTATTCTCATAATCGGTGATCAACTTAGTAAGTGTCTGATCCAGCATGTCCTTGCCGACGTTCGTGATTTCCTCAAGACGCGATATAGAGACCGGATCACCAGCCGCAAACAGGATTCCTTCCAGGGCTGCCGGTAGTTCCTGCAGTGTTAAAACAAAATCATCACGCTCATTATCCGTCATACGAGTAAATCTCCTTGGCAGAAGTCATTTCGTTAAAATCCGGTTCTCCGGATTGCGAACTCTTACTGAAGGCATTCCTTTGCAAGAGGATCACATCAAATGGCTTTTCCTGTACGGCAGTGATTCGATTTCCGCGCAATAGTTCCAGAACTGCAAGGAAACCAACAACCTTGTCGATCTTACTTGTTTTTGACGCGGGAAACAATTCGTGAAAGAATGTCTTCCCTCCGGTAATGATCTTTTGCCATACAAATCTCATTTTATCACGAACTGACACCTTATCGCGCTTCAAAATATGTGTTATTTTCGAGGAAATGTCAGCAAATCGGACTTCATTTCTCGAGCAAACAGATGAAACAGCCGCTTTGAATTGTTCCGGGTCGAATTCCTGTATGGGTACGATTGCCTTGACTCCCAGAGATTCGGGTGTCGCAGGCAACCTGACCAGGCAGTCCTGATAGGTCTTGTATCGGTCTCGAAGCTCGGTCGCAAGCATCTTACAGCGACGGTACTGGAGCAGTCTGATGACAAGTTCCTCTCTCGGGTCTTCTTCTTCGTTCGCCAGAATTGCCTTGCGATCCGGTAGCAGCATTCTGGATTTGATATGGATCAGCGTAGCCGCCATCACGAGAAACTCCGACGCTACGTCCATATCCAGCGAATCCATATCATTCAGGAAAACCATGTACTGATCTGTAATCTCGGCAATCGGAATGTCGTAAATATCGATATCGTTTTTTTCGATCAGATGGAAAAGCAGATCCAACGGACCCTCAAATTGTCTGATTTTTAATTCAGGCACCTGCCTTACCGGCATAACTTCTCCTCCGAATTCTCGAAAAGCACATCAAGCTCACTCAAAACCCGATCTGAATGGCCTCTCTGACAGTGTTCATTGTGATCTCTGTCTTCTCGGATGCAATCATCGATCCGGCCGTCATCACGTCAATCAAAGTGTCACGATCCGATAAAAGGGCCGTTCGTTTGTCATAGATGGGTGTGTGGAACTCAGCAATCTTGTTCTGAAGGTTCCTTTTACAAGCGACGCAACCAATACATCCGCCCTTACATTGTACCTCGATATCAGGAACCTCTGACTCATTAAAGACCTTGTGAAAAGCAAATACGGAACAAACATCCGGATGACCGGGATCATCCTTACGGATACGAGCCGGATCCGTAATCATTCCCATGACTTTTTTCTTTACCTCGTCCGGTGTATCCGCAAAAGCAATCGTATTCCCATAGCTTTTACTCATCTTGCGTCCATCCGTTCCCGGAAGGACCTTCGACTTTGTCAGCAGGGGCTGAGGCTCCGGAAAAACTTCAGACTCCGTCAGAAAATTGAATCGGCGTGCCATCTCCCGAGCAATTTCCAGATGGGGCACCTGGTCCTCGCCGACCGGGACAAAGTCCGCGCGATAGATTAAAATATCAGCAGCTTGCAACACCGGGTATCCCAGAAACCCGAAGGTGGTAATATCCCGGTCCTTCATGTTCGCAATCTGGTCCTTATAGGTCGGGCATCTTTCGAGCCAGGAAAGCGGCGTGTTCATTCCAAGAAGTAAATAGAGCTCAGCATGTTGCTTAACCAGTGACTGTAAGAAGATCGTTGATTTATTAGGATCGACACCGCAGGCAAGAAGGTCCGCCATCAAGCTCAAAGTGTTTTCCCGAAGTTCTCTTGTGTCTGCATATCCGGTTGTCAAGGCATGCCAGTCAGCAATAAAGAAATTGCAGTCGTAGTCATCTTGCAGATTGACCCAATTTGCAATTGCTCCAAAATAGTTACCGAGATGGATATTACCCGTGGGACGCGTTCCGGATAGGATGATCTTCTTTTGCATGTAGTAAGCCTCCATGATGATAGATTATGCCCCTATGAGTTTGCTCAACAAGTTGATCGGTGCAGTAATAATGAAATCAAAAGGAGCGGAAATGAATTTGATTGCAATCCCCAATATATTGATACCTGTGATTCGTCCTAAAATAATCAAACCGAATAATGCCATACCGAAATATCTCTCGTAAGGATAAATTTTTTGTTTTACCTTGTACGGGAGAAATGTTTCCACAAAGTGATATCCATCCAGAGGCGGAAGAGGTAAAAGATTGAACGCCATCAGCATCAAATTAAAATAGTACATGTAATACAGAAATAATTGGAGAATGACAATCAGTGCCCCTCCAGCCTCAAGGCCAGCAGAATGCAGGGAGAGCTCCTGTATATTAAACCCGGCTTTAAAAGCTATGATATTGAGAACAGTCAGCAAAAAGTAGGAAATAAAAGCCACTGCAAAGTTAGCTGTTACTCCTGCCAGACTGACGAAGCGGATTGATACAAATCGATCCTTGAAACGCTTCAGCCGATTGTAGTTAACGGGTACAGGCTTAGCCCATCCGAAACCGGCAACCAGCATCATCAGAGTACCTATCGGATCCAGATGTGCTAAAGGATTTAATGTCAGACGGCCCTGAAGCTTGGCGGTATCATCTCCCATTTTATAAGCGACCCACCCGTGCATCACTTCATGAATCGACAGTGAAAAAATAAGAATGATAAGAAACACACACACGTAGATGATCCGTTCAGGTATGTTCAATCTGGAATCCAGCAATAATTCAAGCATCTTGCTCCCTTTCCCTCAGAGTCCTAAACTCTTCTCTCAACTGACAACGTCGCAGTCTCCCCGTTGATATCCCATATATGTGGATTCGGTCCTTCACCCGCCGTAATTTCTGCAGCAAGCACCTCGGATGCAATGAAGTCTTTATGATTCTCGAAAATACCGGCCAGCTTCTCATTTCCGCTGTACATCAACCGGATTCGATCCGTGACATCAAGCCCTGTTTCCTTGCGCTGCGTCTGTACCTTGGATATGATCTCGCGTACGAAGCCTTCCTCGATTAGTTCGTCGGTTAACGTCGTGTCTAAGGAAACTGTATAATCACGATCCGATTGTGTCGAGAGTCCTTGCGGCTGGATGATCTCTTCGAGTAGGTCGTCCTTGTCAAGAACAATACTCTCCCCGTCGATAGTTAATGTGATCTTTCCTTCCGAGTCCAGCTGCTTCTTGGTCGCTCTTCCGGGCAATGCAGAAATCACTTCCTTGGCAGCATTGATTTTCGCGCCCAGCTTCTTGCCTAGCGTACGAAGTTGTGGCTTGAAAAAATAATCCACGAGCTCGGATGCATCCTGGAGATAAATAATCTCACGGATGTTCAGCTCTTCGCGAATGATCTCACTAAAATCTGCCGGCAGCTCAACCGGTGCGACGACATACATCTTCTGCAAAGGCTGACGATTTTTAATCGCCGCCGTATTCCGGCAGGCGCGACCCAAGGCAACAATCTTTTGAGCCGATTCCATCTTCGTCTCGAGATCTGTATCGATCCAGGACGAATCCATAACCGGGAAGTCGCACATATGAACTGAGAGCGGAGCATCCGGATTAACCGTACGAACAATATTCTGGTAAATTGCTTCCGTCATGAACGGAACGAAAGGCGCAGATACACGAATCATCGATTCAAGTACGGTATAGAGCGTCATGTACGCATTGATTTTATCCTGCGTCATGTCCTTACCCCAATAGCGCTCTCTTCCTCGTCTGACATACCAGTTCGATAACTCGTCGACAAACTCCTGCATGCCACGCGTTGATCCGGTGATGTCATACACGGTCATACGAGCGTCCACATCTCCGATTAGCGAATGAAGACGTGACAGGATATAGAGGTCCATCGTCGAAAGCTTGTCCTTCTCCAGTACATACTTCGTCGGATCAAATCCATCAATCTCGGCATACATGACATAGAAAGCATACGTATTCCAAAGTGTTCCCATGAATTTTCTCTGTGACTCAGACACCGTAATATCGGCAAAACGGCTCGGCAGCCACGGCGCATTGGCACTATAGAAATACCAGCGTGCAGCGTCGGCGCCTTGCTTGTTCAGGATTTCCCATGGGTCGACAACATTTCCCTTGTGCTTGCTCATCTTGATGCCGTCCTTATCCTGGACCAGACCCATGACGATACAATTTTTAAAGGGAGACATGTCGAAAAGCTGTGTCCCAATCGCAAGAAGCGAGTAGAACCAGCCTCTTGTCTGGTCCAAAGCCTCAGAAATGAAGTCAGACGGATAATGCTTCTCGAAAAACTCCTTGTTCTCAAAGGGATAATGGTATTGGGCAAAAGGCATGGCACCAGAATCGAACCAGCAGTCAATGACCTCCGGTACACGTGTCATGGAACCGCCGCATTTGTCACATCGGATATGTACTGCGTCGACGTATGGCTTATGAAGCTCGATATCATCCGGACAATCGGACGACATGCTCTTCAGTTCTTCGATTGAGCCGATACAGTGACGATGTCCGCACTCGCACTCCCATACCGGAAGCGGCGTGCCCCAGTAGCGTTCACGTGAGATACCCCAATCGACGACATTATCGAGGAAGTTCCCCATGCGTCCGTCACGAATACTCTCGGGATACCACTCGACCGAGCTGTTGTTCTTCATCAGACTGTCGCGAACACGTGTCATCCCGATAAACCATGATGTCCTCGCATAATAGATCAGTGCGGTATCGCATCGCCAGCAGAACGGATAATCGTGCTCATAGGCAAGGCGCTTAATCAACTTCTTCTCTACATTCAGCTTCTTGATGAGAAGCGGGTCAGCGTCCTTCACAAACAGTCCGGAAAACTCCTCCGTCTCCTCGGGAAGTGTCCCGTCCTCTCTGACAAGCTGAAGGAACGGTAAACCGAAGGCTTTACCGACACGTGCGTCATCTTCACCGAAAGCCGGAGCAATATGAACGATTCCGGTACCGTCATTCATCGTGACATAGTCATCGCAGACCACCCGGAATGCATCCATCTTTGTCTCAGCAATCCTTGCGGCCCCGTACGGAAACAGCGGCTCATAATGCTTTCCGACCAGCTCCTTGCCCTCGAATCTCTCGAGAACAGTATATTCCTCGAAAAGCTGCGGGATCAGTACACCGGCCATGTAATAACGGACTTCTTTCTTTGATCCATCCAAATCCGTCGGAACAGAGAATAAAGCATATTCCTCTTGTGGGTTCACACAAAGACCCGTATTGGACGGCAAAGTCCACGGAGTCGTCGTCCATGCGGCAAAATAGGTGTCCGGTACGTTCTTCACGGCAAAGCGAACAAATACAGACGTCTCCTTGACATTCTTATATCCCTGAGCAACTTCATGACTGGAAAGTGCCGTTCCGCAGCGTGGGCAATATGGAACAATCTTATGCCCCTTATAGAGCATGTCCTTCTCCCAAATCGTCTTCAAAGCCCACCATTCAGACTCAATATAATTATTATCATAGGTGACATAGGGATTCTCCATGTCTGCCCAGAAGCCTACACGCTCGGACATCTGCTCCCATTCATCCTTGTATTTCCAGACCGATTCCTTGCACTTCCTGATAAACGGCTCAACCCCGTACTTCTCAATCTCCGGCTTACCGTTGATGCCAAGAGCCTTCTCGACTTCGAGTTCTACCGGAAGTCCGTGAGTGTCCCATCCTGCCTTGAATTCGACATGCTTGCCCTTCATCGCATGGAAGCGGGGAATAACATCCTTGATAACACGTGTCTTAATATGGCCGATGTGAGGCTTTCCGTTGGCCGTCGGCGGCCCGTCAAACAAGGTAAATGAAGGCGTACCCTCTTTTTCAGGACGAATCGACTTCTTATAGATGTCGTTCTCCTTCCAAAAAGCTAGAACCTCCAGTTCTCTCTCGTTGAACTTCATATCTGTCGGAACCTTTTTATACATGCTCATATCCTCACTTATACAAAATCCGATTCTGTCCGGCCTGTTTCAGGATTCAAAAATGGACCAATTCAGAACTTTAATTATAGAGATTAATGGCAAACGATGTCAACTACGCAAGTTGGCAGAGCCTTGATTCCTTAATTAAAGCGAATCCAATATTATCCCAACGCC
>CAZOFY010000051.1:0-17115 GCA_964579245.1 uncultured Mageeibacillus sp. | reverse complement strand
TCCCGTGATATGATGAAAATAACATTCAGTCTCGAAATGTCTTGCAGGTTTCCGGCGAGACGCGTATTTCAAAGGAGGTCTCACACATGTCTGTTAATCCAGTACTTGATAAGCTTGGCCGCCCCTTGCGCCTTGCCGTTATCGGCGGCGGATCGGGTTCTTTTATTGGTTTGGCACACCGTCAGGCAGCTTTGCTTGACGGCCGATTCACAATCGTCGCCGGGGCGCTCTCCTCGCGCCTTGAAAAGGCTCTGTCTGACGGCCTTTCAATCGGCCTCTCAGAAGATCGGATATACTCCGACGGCCTTGAACTGATTCGCGCGGAGGCCGCGCGTGCAGACGGCGCCGAGGTCGTCGCAATCATGACTCCGAATGACAGTCATTTTCAATATGCCGACGCCGCTCTTGACGCAGGCCTTGACGTAATCTGTGATAAGCCGATGACGAACACCCTGGAAGACGCGGCAGCCCTCTTCAGGAAGGTTCGGGAGACCGGGCTCGTCTTCGCTCTGACCCATAATTACTCGGGATATCCCATGGTACGGCAGGCCCGCGCCATGGTGGAAGCCGGCGAACTGGGTGTAATCCGCCTGATCCAGATTGAGTATGTGCAGGGAGGGAAGGCACGCGAACAGGATCCTGATCCGACGGGCGTTCTGCCGTGGCGGTATGATCCGGTCCGCGGCGGGCCCTCGCTTGTTATGGGAGACATCGGAACCCATGCGCATCATCTCATCCGATATATTACGGGACTGGAAGTGGCAGAACTTTCTGCGGAGATTGGAGCGATTGTGCCCGGACGCCTGGTACACGATTATGCCGGAGCGTTGCTGCACTTTGATAACGGTGCCCGCGGCATTTTCTGGGTTACACAGGCGGCAGCCGGCATCGAGAACGGTCTGAGAATTCGCGTCAGCGGAACTAAGGGAACGGTCGAATGGATGCAGGAGACTCCGCAACGGCTGGACTTTCGCCCGATTGCAGCCCCGGCTGTGACCTTCACTCCCGCAGGACCGGGGATCCATCCATTGGCCGCACGGGCATCGCGGATCGTCGCAGGGCATCCCGAGGGCTTCCGCGACGCTTTTGCCAACATCTATCGAGACGCGGCTGAAGCCATTGCGGCACGCCGTACTGGCACGTCTGCCGATCCTCTGGCCGGAACTTTCCCCCGTGCCGAAGACGGTCTTGCCGGCGTTCGTTTTGTTCATGACGTAATTGCCTCATCCACAAGGCAAGGCGCATGGATCCGGTGTGACATCGGATGAGGAGAAGATAGGAGAATCAAGCATGAGACAACTGACACAGCCGATACAAGTCGGCAGTATCTTACTGAAGAATCGCCTGGTCATGCCGCCGATGGCTACCGGAAAATCGGCTCAAGGTGTCGTAACGCCGCAAATACTGGAATATTATCGCGAGAAATCAAGAGGCGGTCACATCGGACTGACCTCGATGCAGTCTTTTTGTTATCATATATATATCCACAATGATCCGGAGGTTCTATGTCTTCTTCACGAAATAAACAAACGATCCTTCTTATCATGATTCTCCTTACCATCTGTGTAATCTGGGGGAATTCCATGCTGCCCGCATCTGTGTCGGCGGCTATGAGCGGCGGCCTCAAGGACTGGATCAACTCCCTTCTCGGTACCGTGGGAGGAGGACTTGAAGGGGACGGCGGCCTCAGGAAGGCGGCACATTATTTTGAATACGTTGTGCTCGGATCGGAGCTGGCGCTGCTTTTCGCGATGAAATATCTCAGGCTTGGGCAGAGCGGGATCAAGGCCCCGAAGAAGATCGAACTTCCTCTTGTGATTGAGATCACGAAGAAGGTTGCCCTGCTTGTCGCTTTAGGCTATGGCACAGCGTTGATCGATGAGACGATTCAGCTGTTCTCCGATGGAAGAGCGGCGATGAAGCAGGATGTTCTGATCGATTTTGCCGGGTATTGCTCGGGGTTGGCCATTGTAGCCCTCGTGTTGTTTCTGAGAGGAACCTGGAAACGCCACAGGCAGATCGAGCTTTGAAGCTCCAACTTCGTTTGTGGGAACGGTCATGGAGAAAGATATATGTTTATGGAAAACGATCAAGGGATTCGGGAACTTACGTCAGACGAACTGCCGGTGGCGTTAGAACTGGTTTCCTTCGGGGAGAGAAGGATGTCTGCAAATCCGGCCGGTATTGCGTCAATCTCTGCCGTTGTCGAGATGTTTAAGCGCTTCCGCGTAAGTTGAAACACGTCTACACGTGAAATATTTAGAAAATTCTCTGGTCCACATGTCCATCTCGTCCTCAATCAGATTGACCGGATTCATGATGAAAATGACATTCTTACATTCCGTCTTCGACATTGCCGGCAGAAGCTCGGTGAAGGCCCAATCGACATCGTCCTTGTGATCCTCGAAGCCGTCTCTGGCGTCGATGACAAAGCTTGAGCCCTCGTGTTCCTGCAGTCTCTCCAACGCATAACTCGTCGGCTGACGGTAATCGTCATGATGACACGCGCTCTTCCAACGAAGCAGCACGACGTGATCTTTCTTGAGATATTGCACGTGGCAAAAATCGGATTCAAATGTATCAGACATAGGAGACCTCCTTGGCCACCGGGACTCATGTTATCCCGAATCCACTATAGTATAAATCAAAATTGAGAAAAAAACATCCGTGTACAGCGTCAGCCTCGTGGCTCCTTAGACATGAAAAAAACATGTGATTGCTTGAAAAGCTCGCCGCATATCGGTATGATGATTCTTGAGATCAAGTTTTCGAAAGGGCGGAATTTCATGCATAAAAACTTGAGATCCTCGGATAAGACGGATATAGAAATACAGCATGCAGCGGCCGCTTCCAAGAGCGAGCCTGCGGAATTTTCCGTGCCCGGACGCAGTCCGCCGGATGCGGCTTCGAGTTCTGTCCATCAGCAAGTAGATCCGGACGCCGCTCAGGATACACACGGCTCTTCGCGGTATCCGTCCTTTCAGTTTATTGCGGCGGAGAAGAGCAGGGAGCAGCGGAGCTCGCCAGATCTTCTGAAGGAAGCCAGGCAGAAGTCGCACTTTTCGAAGTTCCGCCGACGTCTGCGGCGTGTGGGGATTGCATCGATACCTTTTGCTATTTTTCTAGCCGGACTGATTATCCTGTCCGTCGGCTTGTTCAGCTATATCGAGAACGAATCTATTCTGGCGATTTTTATCACGAGCCGTGATACTTCGCGGGTCACGGGACTTCATGAGGAACAGAATGTCACAGAGATTTCCCAGACCGTACAGACTACGGTCAAGCAATCGGCCACGGTGCCGTCTGAGACGGAAGGCGTGCTGGTGGTCCCATTCTACTATCAGGGGGATCAGATCGGGACGATTCGGATCTCTTCCATTGAGATGGAGCTCGGTGTGTATCAAGGCGATACAGAGGATCAGTTTCAGCTTGGAGCCGGGCATTCAAACCTCTCCTTTCTGCCCGGACAGGAAGGAAATATTGTCCTGGCAGCACATCGTACGAATTATTTCCGGGACCTCGAGTATGTGAAGGTCGGTGACACCGTGGATTTTGAGACGACCTACGGATTGTTCAGCTACAAGATCCGGCAGATTGATATTCTGGAGAAACCTGACTTTCCCACGATTGTCGAGGATACAAAGGAGGAGCAGCTGACGCTCTATACCTGTTATCCCTTCATCTATGTTGGCAACGCGCCGAATCGCTATGTCATTCGCTGCGACCTGCAGGAATCGGAGTTGTACACATGACAAACAGGGTGAGAAGTGTTCTGTCCGGTGTTTTGGCCGTTTGCGTGGCATTGTCTGCACTGACAGCGGTATCCTCCCTCTTTCTGCGTGCAACACTATTGTCTGAGTCATTCTATTTGGATATTATCGCGACGCCGACGTATATGTCGAAGGTGACGGCCGCAATCAAGCAAGACTTTCAGATGCAAAGCTCCTATTCGGGAATTCCGGAAGAGGTTTTCGAGGAAACACTCTCAGACGGCGAGCTGCACACCATGCTGCGAGCTCATATTCGTAATGCGGTTTCCTACTTGAACGTGGGCGGTGCTTATGCGGAACCGGAGTATCCGAGAGAGAGCATCAAAGCGCCGATGTATGCGTTTTTGGACCGGTATGCCGCAGAGAACGCACTCGAGCTGACAGCCGCAGATTATGCGCTGGTCGATGAGGTGATCGACGATGCCGGTAAGGTGATACAGAAGAACATCTGTCTGATCGATTTGAAGCTTGTTAACGAGCGTGCGATGTTTATCAGAATGATGGATTTTGTGCGCTTGGGCGCTCGGATTTCCACATTGTCGCTGTTCGTGCTGTTCCTGTCGCTCGGGCTCCTCGTACCTTTACAGGGAGTGCGCCGCTGGAGACAATGGCTCACCTGGATGATGGTCGGACTCTGGTTTCCCGGTGCAGTTTTTGCCGTGCCGGCCACGGTTCTGGCAGCCACCGGATTAACGGGTCGGTTGGCCATCGATACGCCTTATTTGAAGTATTTTATCGATTCTGTTCTTCAACAGACCAATCAGTACTTTCTTCTGAATGGTTTGCTGATTTTCTCTGTATCTACGCTTATGCTCTTCTTCTTGCAGTACACCAAGCGCGAAAAGTCGGAAAAAGGGAAGAAATACCACGTTTTGCAACAAAATGCCAACAATTCGTAATTGATACGTATTACTTTCTGTGTTATTCTAGGCTTGTAAAAGTATCTTTACTCTTTTGTATGTTGAACCAGATATTTCTATTGCCGCGAGAGTGGCCTGCAAACGGAGGTTTTGTTCATGAAGAAACTGATTGCACTAATGGTTGTTACCCTAATGACAGTTATGGCTTTTGCTGCCCCTGTTTCCGCAGCCTCTGCCGAGAGTGACATTACAGCCGCCTTGAAGTCTGCAGGCGTGGCACAGACATATATTTCTCAGGCAGAATCCTACATGGGACAGGCCGGTGTTGATTTGAGCGAGGCTCAGATTACCGGGATCGTTCAGGACATCAATGATGCCGTTGCTATCGCAGCCGGCGAGAAGGATTACGGTAAGCTTACAGTTGATCAGAAGGTGAAGATTGCCGCGGAGATTGCGCATGCCGCTTCTCTCCTCGGGTTGACGACCAGACTTGATAAGGATGGACTCTCGATTATCGATCCTTCCGGCAAAGTGCTGATCACCGTATCTACCGAGACCGTCAAGAAGACCGGAGCGGATTATTCCATGGTGTTTATCGGTTTGGCCGTGCTTGCAGCCGCAGCTGTTTCACCTGTTGTTGTAAAAAAGCTTGTCAAGAAACAGAAAAAGGAATATGATGTAGTCTAATGGCTCGTTAAATATCGCATACGAGAAATAGTTATTGTTGGATTTAGCTGTTTTTCAGGAGGAACTGTCGTAGTTGGATACGGCGGTTCCTTTTTTATGCCGGCTCATATTTCCCAAAATGTATTTTAAAAAAGAATCCTGGGGTTTATAATAAAATAACTCTTTGGAGTATATATCTGCAACCAAGAAGCAAAGGTAGGGAGCAAACGATGTTCAACATTAAGTTTATCAAGTTCATGCCGAGCCAATATGTGTTTAAGTACAAGAAGGGCAAGGTCGTACAGGAGGGTGCCGGTATCTCTTTTTTCTACTATGCACCTACCACTTCTTTGGTCGTCGTTCCAATCCCGAGTTCTGATGCGCCTTTTGTTTTCGAGGAAGTTACGAGTGATTATCAGACTGTCACGGTACAGGGACAGATCACATACCGGATTACGGATTATCAGAGAATCGCTCAGACGATGGACTATACATATAGTATTAAGCAGAAGACATACGTGACGGATAACTCGCAGAAGATCTCTCAGAGACTTATAAACATTGCTAAGGTCCTGACGAAGAAGCATATCGAACACATGGTGATTCGTGACGCAATTAAGTCAAGCGAGGTGCTTGCACAGAGCATTTCGAAGGAGTTGGGAGAGAATGATGAGATTAAGAATCTGGGCATCGAGGTCATGGGCTTTTCCATATTGGCGATTCTGCCAAATAAGGAGACCGCTCGTGCTCTGGAGGCGCAGGCTCGTGAAGAAATATTGCGCAACGCGGACGACGCTCTTTATGAGAGAAGAAATGCCTCAATTGAGCAGGAACGCCGTGTGAAAGAGAATGAGCTGAATACCGAGATTGCGGTGGAGGCAAAGAAGAAGCAGATCAAGGAGGCCCAGCTCGAAGCGAAGCGTCTTGTGATGCAGAAGGAAAATCAGATTAAGGATGAGGAGCTCGGATTTGAGACAGATCTTGAGGAAAAGCGCAAACAGCTTGTCGAGCTGACCGTCGAGAATGCAAAGGCTCAGGCAGATGCCAAGGCATATGAGCTGGCGGCTATGATGAAATCCTTTGCGGGGATCGATCCCAATGTCCTTCAATCTCTGTCAAATATGGGTATGAAGCCCGATAGACTGATTGCGATTGCGTTCCAGGAGCTGGCGGCAAAGGCCGACAAGATCGGGCAACTGAATATTTCTCCTGACCTGCTGCAGGGATTGATCAAGGGACAAGATACATAATGGATAGACTGACCGATAGGAAGATTATCCTGATTACGCGTAAGACAAGACTGGAAAACCTGGTCGTTCGATTCAACACGATCCAGCAGGCCCAGTTCTATATCGAGCATTCGGGCAATGATTTTTCCGATTATTTAAATGAAGACAGCAAGTATAAACAATCGGTGGCCACGGTTATTTCCATATTGGAGCAGATGGGAAACCTTCATGTGGTTGACCGGGAATTTCTGCCGAATTTCATCTTCGGCCCGGATGATCTTGTCGTGGCGATTGGTCAGGACGGACTGGTGGCGAATACACTGAAGTATCTCGATAGTCAGCCATTAATCGGAGTAAATCCGGACCGGAAGCGCTGGGACGGCGTGTTGCTGCCTTTTCAGGCAACAGATCTGTCGAAGATCGTTCCGGAGGTTTTTCGCAATCAAAGGGCATGTAAAGAGATAACGCTCGCGCAGGTACAGCTCAATGACGGACAGAAGCTTTATGCCGTCAACGACCTGTTCATCGGCCAACGGACGCATGTCTCTGCTCGTTATGTAATTGACTATGGCGGATCAAAGGAACAACAGTCATCGAGTGGAATCATTATCTCAACGGGACTCGGGTCGACGGGTTGGCTCAAGAGTATCCTGGCCGGAGCGTCCGGCGTTGCGAGCACTTGTTTACAGGAGAAAGTCCAACTCACTCAGAAGGATACTTTTGCCTGGGATTCGAATTTTCTGTACTTCACCGTCCGAGAACCGTATCCGAGTCATTGGACTGCTGCCGATCTGGTTTTTGGAAAAATCGACCACCGGAAGCCGTTCCGCGTCCTATCGCAAATGCCGGAGGGCGGCGTTGTGTTTAGCGATGGGATTGAGAACGACTTCCTGGAGTTTAACTCCGGCGTGGAAGCGGCGGTCGGTATCGCAGATAGAAAAGGACGACTTGTCATCTGACAGATTAGATTTTCTTAACAAGACCTGACAATACTTTGCCGGGCCCGATCTCTACGAATTCGTCGTACCCATCCTCTCGCATCGCCCGTATCTCCGCAGTGAATCGGACGGGCGAGCAGGCGTGTGTCTCCAGATAAGAAGGCCAGTTTGTATCGGGCAGGACCCGGGTACCTGTCGTGTTGGAGTAGAGAGGAACAGATAGCGGGGCAAATTTCAGGGTCGAAGCAAACGCACGAAGCTCGGCGGCGGCCTCGGCCATAAGAGGAGAATGAAAGGCTCCGTTTACAGCCAAACGCATTACGCGGCGCGCGCCGAGGACCTGTAGCTCTGACGCCGCCTTCTGAGCGGCGTCCTCTGTCCCGGCAATGACCAGCTGTCCCAGGCAATTGTAGTTCACCGGATACACATTATCGATCGCCGACAGGGTGGATTCGACCTGCTCGTCCGTAAGACCAAGTATAGCGTACATGGCTCCGGGCGTTTTCTCGGCGGCGTCCTGCATGATTCGTGCCCGCTCGTTGACCAGCCGGAGAAGCTCCGGGTAGGAGAGAATCCCGGCGGCATATAGGGCGGTGTATTCTCCGAGAGAGAAACCGGCATAGGCCGTATCGGCATTGGCATTATTGGGGCCGACTTCAGGATCTCCGGTGCGTTCCTTGAGGAGTGACGCGACACTGTGCACCACAATCGCCAGTTGCGCATAGCGGGTTTGGGCGAGATCCACCTCGGTCAGGCGAGTCAGATCGATACCGGTAATTTCTTCTGCTTCTTTATATAAATACGCAGCCTGCGGATAGGCGTTGAGAATCTCCTCTGCCATTTTTATCGTCTGGGCTCCCTGGCCTGCGAACAAATATGCTCTCATGATTTCTTACCTCCGAATAGTTGACGCTATGTTTTCATCGTAGTACAATATCGATAACCTTTGATAATCAAAATACTTGATTTTCAAAAGAAAAGCAAGCGGTGTCCGTGAACTTGCGCGGATCCAAAGCTTCGGAGGAATATTGTGAAAATATCTTATAAAATACTCGGGACCGGTTCCTGTCTGCCCGAGCTGGCCGTTGAGAACAGTCGTTTTTCTGAAATTGTCGATACAAGTGACGAGTGGATCTCCTCCCGAACTGGGATAAAGAGCCGGCATTTATGCGCAGGAGAGGCGACTTGGGAGATTGGCGCGGCGGCGGCAAGACAGGCAATCGCCATGGCGGATATCTTGCCTGAGCAGATTGATATGATTATTGTTTCTACGATCACACCGGACTATATATCCCCCAATATGGCGTGTATTATTCAGAATGAGATCGGGGCAAGAAACGCATCCTGTTTCGACGTTAATGAAGCCTGTACGGGATTTATTCAGGCCTTTGATATTGCGATTCGGTATTTGGCGACATCAGATATGCAGCATATTCTGATTGTCTCGGCCGAGGCCATGTCCAAGCTGACAGACTTCTCTGACCGCCGCTCCTGTGTGCTTTTTGGAGACGGTGCCGGTGCTGTCATTCTTACAAAGGTTGCGTCATCTGAATCAACAATCTATGAGTCGTATTTTGGCGCTGACGGTGCATCCGGCTACACGATTGTGACCGAGGGCATTCCGCCGGCCAAACATCCATTCACACCGAAGGATCTACCGGACAGGAAACCGCTTTTCGATCATGACTGCGGAAAATATGTCTCGATGGAGGGACAGGAAGTCTATCGATTTGCCACGACAAAGATGCCTTATGCAATCGAGCGTGTTCTCGAAAAGAACGGCCTCTCGCTTGACGAGGTCGACTTTATCATTCCGCATCAGGCCAATAATCGCATTCTGCAATCGGCTGCTAAACGCCTGAAGATCCCGTATGAGAAGATCATCTCTCATCTTGAGGACATCGGCAACACCTCGTCATCGTCGATTCCGATCTGTCTCGATCGGGAAGTCCGTTCGGGAAAAATCAAGAGAGGTCACAAATTAGTATTTACGGGCTTCGGCGGCGGACTTACGTACGGCGCTCTGCTCTGCGAATTTTGATCGGAGGAAAAGAAAGAATGAAAAATCGTGTAACAGATATTCTCGGTACCCAATACCCTATCATTCAAGGCGGAATGGCCTGGGTCGCTGATGCGTACCTGGCTGCCGCCGTATCGAACGGGGGCGGCCTCGGCTTGATTGCTGCCGGCTCTATGAACGGAGAGCTCCTGCGAAATGAGATCCGCCTGGCCAAGACGCTGACGGATAAGCCGTTCGGCGTCAATATTATGCTGATGAATCCTGCGACTCCGGAGCTGGCTCAGGTCGTCGTGGAAGAAAAAATTGCTGTTGTCACCACGGGGGCCGGATCACCGGGCAAATACGTCGAGGTGTGGAAGGCAGCCGGGCTCAAGGTTATCCCCGTTGTCGCCTCAACCGGTCTTGCCAAGCGGATGGAAAGCCTGGGCGTTGACGCTGTTGTGGCTGAGGGAACAGAGGCCGGCGGACATATCGGAGAAATCACGACGATGGCTCTGGTGCCGCAGGTTGTTGATTCTGTATCCATTCCCGTCATCGCGGCAGGAGGTATTGCCGACGGACGAGGCATAGCCGCTGTCAGTATGCTCGGGGCTTCCGGAGTCCAGGTCGGCACCCGCTTTCTCGCTGCCGAGGAGTGTACGATCCATCAGAATTATAAGGACCTTGTCGTCAAGAGCCGGGACATCGATTCGCGTGTGACGGGTAGGAGCGGCGGACATCCCGTCCGTTGCCTCAAGAATCCATTGGTTGCCGAGCTTCTGGAGCTAGAAAAGAAAGGCGCGACATTTGAAGAAATGGAGTCGATCACAATCGGCTCCCTCCGAAAAGCCGTCAAGGACGGCGACGTTAAGGGAGGATCCTTCATGGCCGGACAAATCGCCGGTCTGGTCAACAAGATCCAACCCGCCAGGGAAATCATCGCAGAAATGTTTGCCGAATATGAGGCAATCGTAGCCGCAGGAGGTTCGATATGAGCGAGAAATCCTTTACTCCCGTTGCCGTCGTTACCGGTGCGTCCCGCGGAATTGGCGCCGCGATTGCGGAGAAGCTGGCTGTCGACGGATTCGATCTCGTCCTTGCCTACCGCTCCGGGACAGAGGCCGCCGCGGCTGTTAAAACTCGTTGTGAAGAGCTTCGTCCCGGGATCCGAGTGGTGACCGTTACGGCGGACGTATCCCTTGAGAGCGGATGTCAAGCTATTTTTGATGTTACGAAGAAGGAATTCGGGCGCGTCGACGCACTTGTCAATAATGCCGGCGCCATACGTGATAATTTCGCGATGCGGATGAGTCTCGAGCAATTCACGAGCATCATCGACATCAACCTGACAAGTGCTTTCATGTTGACCAAGCTCTGTCTGTCTCTGATGCTCCGTCAGAAAAGCGGACGTATTGTTAATATGTCTTCAATTGCCGGCATCTACGGTAATCCCGGACAGGCGAATTATTCCGCCGCAAAAGCCGGATTGATTGCGATGACCAAGACCGTCTCGAAGGAGATGGGGAGTCGCAATATAACCGCCAACGTTGTCGCTCCGGGCTTTATCGATACCGACATGACATCAGAGCTTCCGGAGGAGGTCAAGACGGCAGCCATTTCGCGCATCGCACTGGGCCGCTACGGAAAACCCGAGGATGTCGCGAACGTAGTTTCTTTCTTGCTTTCTGACAGCGCCTCCTACGTGACCGGACAGGTCATCGAGGTGTCCGGCGGTCTGGTTTTGTAATCATCAATCGATTTTGAGGAGGCTTATATGAGTAATGTCAGTTCATTTACCGATAAGAACGGCCGTCCGCGTGTCGTTGTAACGGGAACAGGTGTCATCTCGCCTGTCGGACATAATACGCAGGATTTCTGGAGTGCACTTGTCGAGGGGCGTCACGGTATCGTGACGCTTGCGATGGAGGATGAGAATGAGTACAAGGTCAAGACGGCGGCGCCGGTCAAAGACTTTGACCCAACTCTCTACATGGACAGGAAGGAAGCGCGTCGCATGGACCGCTACTGCCAGTTTGCCGTCGTGGCGGCGCAGGAGGCAGTCGCATCATCCGGTATTGATTTCTCGAAAATGGATCCCTACGAGGTCGGTGTCATGATCGGCTCCGGCGTCGGCGGATTAACAACAATGAATGAGCAATACGAGGTTCTCTTCTGTAAAGGAGGGACCATGCGCATCTCTCCTCTGTTCATCCCGATGATGATCAGCAATATCGCAGCCGGTCAGGTTGCAATGAATTACGGACTGAAGGGAGCAAACTATTGTGTGACGACAGCGTGTGCATCCGGCACACACGCAATCGGCGAAGCTTTTCGTGCAATCAAGGGCGGATATCTGCAGGCGGCGATCTGCGGAGGGGCCGAGGCCCCGATCACCCCGATTGCTCTTGCGGGCTTCTCGAATATGAAGGCTCTCAATACGACCGAGGATCCGGAGAAGGCATCCCTTCCGTTTGACGCGGAAAGAGGCGGCTTCGTCATCGCCGAGGGCGCAGGGCTCCTGATTCTGGAAACGATGGAACATGCCGTCGGACGCGCAGCAACGATACTGGCCGAGATTGCAGGCTACGGTGCTACGGCCGATGCCTATCACATCACGAGCCCCGATCCGGAGGGAAAGGGTGCCGCTCAGTCCATGCGACTTGCGATGCGCGAGGCAGGCTGTTCTCCCGAGGATATTTCCTATATCAACGCTCACGGAACCGGTACCGAGCTCAATGACAAGTATGAGACGATTGCGATCAAGGCCGCTCTCGGCGATGCCGCATATAAGACATCAATCAGCTCTACCAAGTCGATGACGGGCCATCTGCTCGGGGCGGCCGGCGGAGTCGAGGCAGTTGCCTCCGTTATGGCAATCCGTGACGATATCGTACCGCCTACGATTGGCTTGACCACGCCCGACCCGGATTGTGATCTTGATTACACGCCCCTGACCGCGCGCAAAAAGCCGGTCACCGTTGCCATGTCGAATTCACTCGGCTTCGGAGGACAGAACGCCACGCTTCTTTTCAAGAAAATGGAGGATAAGGTATGACAAACCCGAGAACGACAGCTACGACACACTCGATCAAGGACGAGTCTCCAATCTCCTTCGCGATCGAGGCGCCTCTTTCCGAGACAGGACTCAACTTTTCTCAGATCAAGGATCTGATGACTCATATGAAGAAGGAAGGCGTTACGAGCTTCAAGTTCGGTGAAGGCAAGACTCGCCTCACCATTCGCCGTGAAAAGGAGGTCATCTATATGGGTGCTCCCGCGGATGCGTCCTTCTCGTATCCAATGCCGTCCGCAACCTTCTCATCGCAGGAGAGCGCATCTGCTGAGACGGCGTCCCCTGTCACCGATACCGGTTACTCTGTCACCTCCCCGGTAGTCGGTGTTTTCTACGATTCTCCCTCGCCGGATGATGAGCCATATGTGACGCCCGGTACCTTCGTGAAAAAGGGCGAGGTCCTTTGTATTGTCGAGGCGATGAAGCTGATGAACGAGGTTACAAGCCCAGTCTCCGGAATCGTGCGCGAGGTACTTGTGCAGAAGGCAAATCGCGTCGAGTACGGCCAGAAGCTGTTCATCATCGATGCAAGCATATCGGGGGATCACGAAAATGCCTAACCAACCGTTGATGGACCAGGAACAAATCAAACAAATCATCCCGCACCGCGATCCTTTCATTCTTGTCGATGAGGTGCTCGAGATGACAGAAGATTCTATTATCGCGCAGAAATTTGTCCGTGAGGACGAGCACTATTTCCGCGGACATTTCCCGGGAATGCCTGTCATGCCCGGCGTATTGATCATCGAGGCACTGGCTCAGGCCGGAGCGATTGTGGCCCTCTCGAAGCCCGAGAACCGAGGCAAAATCGCGCTCTTCGCAGGAATCGACAAGGTCCGCTTCAAGAAGAGCGTCTATCCGAAAGACACATTACGCCTGGAGGTAAAACTGACTCGTCAGCGCGGTCCGATCGGCTTCGGCGAGGCCAAGGCATACGTCGGCGATAAGTTCTGCGTCGGCGGAGAGATTATGTTTGCGATTGGCGCTGATGCCCCCGCCGCATCTGGACAGCCGACACCCGAGAGTAATCCCTGAATTCCCAACCGGTTCGAACCTTCTTGAAATGCATTTGACTTGCCTGAATCGTCCGGCTCCGCAAGCCGGGGCAGGCGAGGAACGATAACGACACGAGGTGCCCAATGTTCCGAAAAGTATTAATAGCCAATCGCGGCGAGATTGCCGTCACTGTCATTCGCGCCTGTCGCGAGATGGGCATCCGCACAGTCGCGGTCTGCTCGGAGGTCGACAAGAACGCACTTCACGCCCAATTGGCGGACGAGTGCGTCTGTATCGGTCCCGACTCCTCGAAGGACAGCTACCTCAATATGCAGGCAATCCTGTCTGCGTGCCTGACGACCGGCGCCGAGGCGATCCACCCCGGCTTCGGATTCCTGTCCGAGAATCCTGTTTTTGCCCGGCTTTGCCAGAAATGCCAAATCAAGTTCATTGGACCGTCAGCCCAGATCATGGAGCAGATGGGCAATAAAGCGAACGCACGAAAAGCGGCCGAAGCCGCCGGTATCCCGGTCATCCCGGGATCAAAAGGCTTAATCCTCGACATCGCCGAGACAAAACGTGAGGCCGCGAAGGTCGGTTACCCTGTTCTCATCAAGGCTTCGGCCGGCGGCGGCGGACGTGGCATGCGCGTCGCGAATGACGAAGCAGAGCTCGCCGGTGCTTTTCAAATGGCAAAGGCAGAAGCAAAGGCCTGCTTCGGAGATGACGAGGTGTACTTAGAAAAGCTCGTCCTTCAGCCGCGTCATATCGAGATCCAGTTGCTCTGTGACGAATATGGACACGTCGTCCATCTCGGAGACCGCGACTGCTCGGTCCAGCGCAGAAATCAGAAAATCATCGAGGAAGCTTCCTCGCCGTTCATGACAGAGGAGCTCCGCATGCAGATGGGGGAAGCCGCTGTTTGTCTGGCGCGACGGATCGGCTATACCGGCGTAGGAACGATCGAGTTTCTGGTGGACGCCGATCGAAGGTTCTATTTCATGGAGATGAATACCAGGATTCAGGTCGAGCATCCGATCAGCGAAGCCATCACGGGCGTCAATCTCGTGCAGGAACAGATCCGGGTCGCGGCAGGTGAGATCCTGCGGTACTCCCAGCGTGACATCGTTTTTCGCGGTCACTCGATCGAATGCCGTATCAACGCGGAGGATCCGGAGCATGATTTTCGTCCGTGTCCCGGATTGATCGAACGATTGCACTTGCCGGGCGGGCAGGGAGTTCGCATCGACAGCGCGATCTATCAGGGATACCGGATCCCTCCGGATTACGACTCCCTTCTGGCAAAGGTAATCGTCTGGGCGCCGACGCGCGAGGAATCCATTGTTCGTATGCGCCGTGCGCTGATGGAATTTCTGATCATAGGCGTCAGGACAAATATCGATTTTCACCTCGCAATCCTTCGCGAGCCTGATTTTGTACGCGGCAATTATGACAATACCTATCTTGCCCGCAAGAAGGAAGCATTACTGCCGCAAGTGACAAACTGAATGTCTGAGTGATATGAATCTGCTGCGGATAGTCTTCCGACGGCGCATGATGATCAAGGAGAACCCTATGGACGATTCCTTTTCGATTATGAGAGCCCGGCTCGATGCCGACCGTGAATATGCCGAACGCGAGGAAAGCAAGGAGAAAAAAGCCGTGTCGGCCGACATTGGTCAGCTTGGCCTCAAGGACCGTTTCAGCTATCTGATGCCGATCCCCGATGACCTCTGGATCCGTTGCACGTCTTGTCAGGGCGTGATGCTCAGAGAAGACTTTGAGGCCAATCAGAGTGTTTGCATGCATTGCGGACATAATTTCCGCGTGAATGCACGCGAGCGTATCGCAATGACCGTTGATACCGACAGTTTCTCGGAATTATGGGAGACCTTGTACGGCAAGGACCCGATCTCCTTTCCCCGCTACGATCACCGGATCAGTAAGCTGCAGGAAAAAACCGGCATGACCGAGGCGGTCATCGTCGGATCAGCGGCCATCGACGGCAATCCTTGCATGATCGGCGCGATGGATTCAAACTTCCTGATGGGTTCGATGGGTTCAGCTGTCGGCGAAAAGATCACGAGGCTTTTCGAGACGGCAACGGAGAAAAAGCTTCCGGTCGTCCTGTTCTCGGCCTCCGGTGGTGCGCGTATGCAGGAGGGGATCGTCTCTTTGATGCAGATGGCAAAGACCTCGGCGGCCGTTGAGCGTCACAGCGCGGCCGGACTTCTGTTTCTGTCTGTCATGACGGACCCGACAACAGGCGGCGTAACAGCCAGCTTCGCGTCTTTAGGCGACATCATCTTGACAGAACCCGGTACCCTGATCGGCTTTGCCGGCCGCCGCGTGATCGAGGGCACGATCGCACAGGCACTTCCCGAGGATTTCCAGCGTGCCGAATTTATCCTAAAACACGGATTTGTTGATTTGATCGTGCCGCGTAACGAGATGCGGCAAGCTCTTGGTGCTCTGCTTTCATTACATACATCGTCAACGAAGCCAGCCACCGCTTCGTCGAAAAAATCCGTAGCGGCGAAACTCCCGCCGCTACCGCGCAAGCGCAGCCGTGGCTCGGAGTGCCTGTCGATCATTCGCAATCGCGAGCGCCCGACACTAACAGACTATTTGCCGAAAATTTTTACGGATCTCCACGAGACACACGGCGACCGTGCCTTCGGTGACGATGCTGCGATGTACACCGGGATCGGTCGATTGAACGGCAGGCCTGTGACGATCATCGGACATCGCAAGGGCAAGACACTTCTGGAGAATCAGGCATGCAACTTTGGCATGCCCCACCCGGAGGGCTATCGGAAGGCGATGCGCGCCATGCGTCTCGCCGAAAAATTCGGCCGTCCTGTCATTACGTTTGTTGATACGCCCGGCGCATACTGCGGCCTCGGAGCCGAGGAACGCGGGCAGGGCGAGGCGATCGCGAGAAACCTTATGGACATGATGCCTCTTAGCGTTCCGATTATTAGCGTCGTGATCGGTGAGGGCGGCAGCGGCGGTGCTCTTGGTATTGCAGTCTGCGATGAGCTGGCGATGACATCAAACGCAATCTACTCTGTTATTTCTCCGCGTGGCTTTGCCTCCCTATTGTGGAAAGACCCGACGCGTGAGAATGAGGCAGCGGATACCGCGCATATCACCGCCTATGATCTTGTTGAGCTGCAGATCTGCGACAAAATCCTCGCCGAGCCGGAGAATGGAGCGCACAGCGATCCGGACAAGATGGCGCAGACGATTCACACCTATTTAACTGATGCGACGGAGCGTTTCGTCAGTGCTTACGAAAAGGATCCGAAGGCTGCGATCAATGCCCGCTATCTACGATTCAGGAAAATCGGCGACTGTGAGTAAGGGAGCCGTTGATGCCAAAATACGGCCTAGATTCGATTTTCGGCCGTTCTAGGCCGTAAATTCTCGTTCCCGAGCCCGTGCGCCGGCGCAAAATACGGCCTAGATTCACGTTTCGGCCGTTCCAGGCCGTAAATTCTCGTTCCCGAGCCCGTCCGCCGGCGCAAAATACGGCCTAGATTCACGTTTCGGCCGTTCCAGGCCGTAAATTCTCGTTCCCG